>NZ_JBEOPV010000016.1:0-128875 GCF_040310425.1 Pseudomonas sp. 65/3-MNA-CIBAN-0223 | reverse complement strand
CGCTGCGGGGCGCCTGATGCCCCGCGTTATCGTTATCCTCCATCGCGAGCAAGCTCGCTCCTACAAGGTTGTTAGAAACGGTACTTTGCCGAAGCCGTGATGCTGCTCGGAGCGCCGTAGGTGAGGGCACCATTGGTTTGTAGGAGCGAGCTTGCTCGCGAAAAACCTGAGGACGCTGCGGGGCGCCTGATGCCCCGCGTTATCGTTATCCTCCATCGCGAGCAAGCTCGCTCCTACAAGGTTGTTAGAAGCGGTACTTCGCCGAAGCCGTAATGCTGCGCGGGGCGCCGTAGGTCAGGGCACCGTAGGCATCGAAGATGTCGAAGTACTTCTCGTCGGTGACATTGTTCGCGTTGACCTGTGCCGAGAGGTTGTCGGTGATCTCGTAGCGCGCCATCAGGTTGACCAATGCATAGGCGTCCTGCTGGATTTTCTCGGAGTTGCCGGCCGGGTTGGTGGCGTAGGTATAGATCGAGTCCTGCCAATTGACGCCGCCGCCGATAGTCAACTTGTTGAACGCGCCGGGCAGGCGGTAGGTGGTGAAGGTACGCAGCAACTTGGTTGGGTACAGCGTGTTCACGTCGTCGCCATTGGCATCTTCAGCGGTGAACTGGGTGTAGCCCACCGAGGCATTCCAGTCGGTGGCGAGTTCGCCGGACACTTCCAGCTCGAAGCCCTTGCTGGTTGCACCTTCGCTGGCTTCGTATGCAAAACCGCCGACCGGGTTCGAAGGATCAATCAGCACGCCGGTGCTTTGGCCAAGGTTGTCCTGTTTGATCTGGAAGATCGCTGCGGAGGTGTTCAAGCGGCCGCCGAAGAACTCGCCCTTCAGACCCATTTCGGTGCTCTCGCCGACGATGGGCTCCAGTGTCTGGCCACTGCTGTCGCGCACCGATTGTGGCAGGAAGATTTCGGTGTAGCTGGCATAGGCCGAGATGTTGTCGGTGAGGTCATAGACCACGCCGGCATAGGGGCTCAATTCATGGTCAACATCCACCTTGCTGACTTCCGAGAACACGTCGTCACTGGTCTTTTCGTACCAGCTCTCGCGCGCGCCCAGAATCACTTTCAAGTCGTCGGTCACGTTCAGGCGGGTGGCGGCATAAAGACCCTTCTGGCGAGTCTCGCTGTAGCCGTAATCGGTGCGCGGGCCCCAGACCGGCTCGGCAAAGTTGCCGTCGTAGGCATCAAAGTCGGCCACGCCCTCAAAGCCGGTTCGCGCATCCAGTGAGTCGGCGTCGAATTTCTGCTTGCTGTCCACGTAACCGAAGGCCAGCTCATGCTCGCGGCCCAGCAGCGAGAACGGCCCATTGAAGCGAATGGCGTAGTCGTCCTGAGTGGTCTCGGTCTTGTAGGTCGCCGGGAATGAAGACATTGGCGCGCTGCCGTTGCGGCCTGGATTGCCCGAGAGGTAAAGCAGGGAAGAGTCACCGGTGCGTTCGCCACGGTTGTAGCTGAGGTTCATCTGCCAGTCGTTGGCAAATTTGTGATCGAGATTGACGAAGTAGGTGTCGTAAGTGGTGTCCCACTTGCTCCATTTGGCCGAGGTAGTCTTGGAGCGGCTCCAGTTGGTCCGGCTGCCGTCCGCGTACCAGACCGGCAGGCCGCCCCACATCGGCGAGTCTGTCTTGTTTTCCTGGTGGCTCAAACCAAACCAGAGCGTCGTGTCTGGCGTCAGGTCGATGTCCATGGTGCCGTAGAGGGTCTGGCGCTTGTCGGAGTTCATGTCGATCCAGGTGTCGCCCTCGTTGGTCTCGCCAACCAGACGCGCGCGAATCGTGCCTTCCTCGTTCAGCGCAGTGGACACATCAGCCTCGACGCCATAGGTGTCCCAGGTACCGGCGCTCAGTTCCACCGAGCCTTTGAGGGCGGTGCTGTTGGCGCGCTTGCGCACCATGTTGATCGACGCCGAAGGGTCGCCCGCACCGGTCATCAAACCGTTGGCGCCGCGCACCACTTCAACGCGGTCATACATGGCCAGGCTGCTGAAAATCTCCCCCGAACTCCACGGCTGCTCGTAGATGGTGGGCACGCCATCGATCATCAACGAGTTGAGCTCGAACCCGCGGGCGTTGAACTGCGCGCGGCTGGTCTCGTAGCGGTTCACCGACACACCCGTGGTGTTGTTGACCACGTCGACGATGGTCTTCAAATCCTGATCCTGGATGCGCTGCTGGGTAACCACGCTGACCGACTGCGGGGTCTCGCGCAGCGACATGCTCAAAGGCGTTGCAGTGCGAGCCGCATCTGTCGTGTAGGAGTTCGTGTCTTCGGTTACGGCACTGCGTTCGCGGGCGGCAGTCTCGGTGATCGCGATAGGGGCCAGGTTCAAAGAGTTTCCATTCTCTTTTTGTTTAGTCTGTTCCGCCGCCTGCACCGAGGGTGCAGTCAGGGCGATACCGGCAGCAAGAACGTGCACTGCCAGGGCCAGAGGGCGCAGCTGGGATGGCGAGCGCTGCGTGGCGGAGTTTTTTGAACGCGAAGAAAGGGGGGCGATCATGCGAATTCTCATTCGGTTTACTGTTATTGAGAATCCTTATCATAAGCAAATGTAATTATATGTGAAATGAGGTTTTTACTTATTTGGGAGCATTTATCATTTGCGATGGCGTTTTAGCTCCTGACCTGGACCGTTTGCTGATTTATGGCCCTACCTGAACGCCTCACCCTGACCCAGTTGGTTGAGATCCCCCCGAGAAGGCCGCCGGCACTCGTCAGGAACTGGAGCTGCTGGCCCTGGCGCTAGGAGATCTCCCAGAGAAATATCGGGCCGTCTTCCTGCTGGCCCGCTGTGAAGGGTTCACCCAGCGCGACATCGCCGCGCAACTGAACATCAATGAAAGCACCGTCGAAAAGCAGGTCGCCAAGGGTATGCAACACTGCCGCGCCTGTCTTGAGCGGGGGTATGCCGGCAACAGATCCAGGCTGACTTCGACCGCAGCTTGATTGTGGCGCCGTCGAGTGAAGGCGCTCTTATGGAGCGCGTTCGGCCCGGTGCACTGGGTTGAAGCAAGTTGCGGGTCTCATGAGCAAGGGCTGAGTGACCCAACCTGCCAAGATTGTTAGCCTGCTCACGAATTGGCTTGGACTTTGCTATCAATTTGCCATCTTAAAGTCGCGGTGGGTGAAGCAAATGTCGCTATCAAGTCATTCAATGCAGTTGTCCCCTAACGAAAAGCGCTGGCTCCCCTGGTTTGGAAAGACCGGGAAAATCATGATGGGCTGGGCGTACTGGCTCAATCGCTCTGCCGCCCCGGTGCTCGAACAAACCTTCGAGGCGATCACTGAAACCCGGGTTCAACTCCTGCAAAACTGGACGGGTGAGCAGTGGGACCATCTGGCCGAGCTGGCTGATAATATCGGCCGGGATTTCGTCCATATCGACAGCACTTCGTTAATGGACAAGCTCGCCCAGGCAGAAGATTTTTCCGAGCTGTTCGTCGTTGACCCAAGCGGCAACCTCATTGCCTCGACATGGAATAGGCGCGGCAAAACCCCTTTCGCATATCCCCGTGCACTGGTCGAAGGCCTGAAGGCGCCGTTTCTCCATGGCCCTTATATTGATCCATTGACCCTGCAGATCGGTCCATCGTCCTCGCGCTTTCACGATGAAGTGACGCTGATGTTCTACCAGCCCGTACAGGTCGATGGGAAAGTCCTCGGCTGCCTCTGCGGTCGCGTGCCCAATGACGTGCTGGGTGATCTCATCCAGCGTGAGGCCGGGCACCTGTACGCCGAGTCTGGCGATAACTATCTGTTTATGGCGCAGTCGCGGTTTGATCCGGCCATCAAGCCGGGCACCGCCTTGTCCCGCTCACGTTTCGAGGACGGCACGTTCACCCACGGCGAAAATCTGAAAAGCGGGGTGAATACGCCGTGGAAGACCGTGCAGATTCAGCGCCACACTGAGCTGGAGCTGCGCTTTACCGACCCGGCCACGCAACAGCTGCACCCGGGCGTACGCGAAACCATCCGCATGGGTTCCAACCTGTTCGTTACCTATCCTGGCTACTCGGACTATCGGCACATTCCGGTCGTCGGCAAGGGGGTTACTTTCCAGTTGCCAGGCTCCCATGATCGCTGGGGCATGATGTGCGAAGCCGATCTGGAGGAGGTCTACCGGCGGCGCTCGCTCAGCTATGGCTTGATGAAACCTTTCCTCGCGACAATGACCGCGTTGCTGGCGTGCAACGTCATGGTCCAGCATTACAGCGGCCTGGCCCAGGACATGATCGATGCCATCGAGATCCTGAGCATGGTGTGTGCCACGGTCCTGTTCAGCCAGTGGGGGCCCAAGAGGCTTGCGGCCAGGCTCAACGAGATGACCGGAGTGATCAGGACCATCGCCGAGGGTGAGGGCAACCTGCGACAACGTCTGGACACCACGCGCATGGCCAACGATGAAACCGGGGACATGGGGCGTTTGATCAACAGTTTCATTGACCACCTGGATTCGGTGGTAGGGCAGGTGGTGAAAGCCAGCAATAATGTCGGCACCACCAATCAGATGATGCTGGGGCGCAGCCAGGAGGCCGGCGTCACGTCCTCGGAGGTCGCGCATGCGGTTCATCGCCTGATGATCATCGTTGAAGACCAACTGGGCGAGATCCAGCAGGCTTCGGCCAGCGCAGAACAAATGAAGCAGGCGATGGATGAGGTGGTCTCCCGTGCCCGCGAACAATTTCTCGCCGTACAGGAAGGCACGCAGTCCATTCGGGATGTGGTACAGCGCTCTTCTTCCAGCGTGCAGTTGCTCGACAGCAACATGACCCAGATCGGCAACATCACCGGCTTGATCAGCGACATCACCAACCAGACGAATCTGCTGGCACTCAATGCAGCCATCGAGGCGGCACGTGCGGGTGAGCACGGGCGAGGCTTCGCGGTGGTCGCCGACGAGGTACGCAGCCTCGCCTCACGAACTTCACGGGCGGCGGACGATATCAGGCAGATGGTCGAAGGTTTGCAGAACGAGACGCAAAAAGCCGTCAGCTTCATGGAGGAGGGCGTCAAGGACGTCGATAACAGCCTGCGCCTGGCCGAAGATGCGTCCTCGGAAAACGTACAGTTGCACCAGGCCGTGGAGAGCATGTTTGTGATTATTCAACAACTCAACAAGCACAGCCTCGACTGTGGCAAGACAATCAAGAAGGTCGACCAGTCCTCATTGGAAATGCGCCAGACCGTAGTGGTGCTGCAAAACAGTGCTGAAACAGTGAGGCTCAATGCCAACAAACTGCAAAAGCTCGTCGGCCAATTCGAGGTCAGTAGCAACGTCGAGCGAGGGGCGGCCGCCTGATTTTTCTCGGCGAGACACTGATTGTCGTCAGTTCGCCTATTCTCATGGTCCACCCGGGAAAACCATTGGCCTTGAAGTGACTGCAAACCTGAAGAGGCCGGGTGGCCAGGCAGCGCGCAGAGGCCCGTCATTTCATTCTGGAGATGCGAGCATGGGCTACGTCACTACGCAGGACGGTGTTGAGATCTTTTACAAAGACTGGGGGCCACGCGATGCCCCGGTGATCTGCTTTCATCACGGATGGCCTCTCAGCGCGGACGACTGGGATGCGCAGATGCTGTTTTTTCTGGCGAACGGTTATCGGGTGATTGCGCACGACCGGCGTGGCCACGGGCGATCCAGCCAGGTCTGGGACGGGCACGACATGGATCACTATGCCGATGACGTCGCGGCTGTAGTCGACCATCTGGGCGTACAAGGCGCAGCCCATGTGGGGCATTCCACCGGAGGCGGCGAGGTCATCCATTACATTGCTCGCCATGGCGAAGACCGAGTGTCGAAGGCCGCCATCATCAGCGCCGTGCCGTCCTTGATGGTGCAGACCCCGAGCAATCCCGGCGGCTTGCCAAAATCGGTTTTCGATGACCTGCAGGCACAGCTCAAGGCCAACCGCGCACAGTTCTACCATGACGTTCCGGCGGGACCTTTCTACGGGTACAACCGCCCTGGGGCAAAACCGTCCGAGGGGATCATCCTGAATTGGTGGCGGCAAGGCATGATGGGCTGTGCCAAGGCGCACTATGACGGGATCGTGGCCTTTTCCCAGACCGATTTCACCGAAGATCTGAAGCGCATCACCATTCCAGTGCTGGTGATGCACGGTGATGATGATCAGATCGTGCCGTACGAAGACTCTGGACCTTTGTCGGCAAAGCTCCTGCAAAACAGCACACTGAAAACCTATTCGGGCTTCCCCCACGGAATGCCGACGACCAACGCCGACACCATCAACGCCGACTTGCTCGCTTTCCTGCGAGGTTAGGCAAAGGGGCAGGGGTTGCTTGAATTTTCACAGCCCCTGCACCATCACTGTCCATGTGCGTGAACAGTGATGTCAAAAACCAGGGGTTATTTTTTCTTCGAGTAGTCCACTAAGCATCCGGATACCCACTCCCAGGAGACCTGCCCACGTGGATAGTGGGCAGGTCAACTCATCGCGGGGGCTAGCGCAAGCTACGGAACGCCGCGCGAAGTTCCCTGGCAAATAACTCCGGTTGTTCCCACGCAGCGAAGTGCCACCCCTTGTCCACTTCGTTGAAATAGATCAGGTTGTTCTACCGGGTCATGACCATTTGCGTGTGCAACTTGTTCGCGTCTCTGATTATTTTGATGGTTCTGGCCAGCCTCGATACCGGAGGTCTGTCGAACGGCGTCCGCGCATTGTTGCTGCTAATGCTGCCGATTCCTTTGGTGATGGTCTTTTATTGGCTGCTTGCCAAAGCCATGCGCAAGCACCGTGTGAATGAATAGCTTTCGGCCCAATGGGCACTGCTGTATCAGATAGTCCAGTTCAGCTGGCTTTGCTGCTCTCGCCACTAACCCCCCAGCCTAACTACCTGTGAGCTGTTTGCCCGCTTGTATAGTTCGCGGGTCAGGAATAGATTCGATCCTTCAAGGATCCTATCAAGCTGCAAATCAAAGGGAAATTGCCGGGATTTACTCAAAATCGCTCGGTAACAACCTCACCCTCTGATCTCCACGACGTCCATGTTTGCTGTTGGCTGATAGTCAGCCGCTAAGACGTTGCGAGGTTGGGTATCAATCCATTGAGGATTACCGAATGCGTGTGATGATCCTGGATGATGACCCCTGGATATCCGATCTTTTAAAACAGCTCGTGTTGAGCATCCGTCCGGTTGCTCAGGTCGATTGCTTTACCGATGTGGCTAGCGCTTTAGACGCCTGGCAGCCAGGCACCTATCAATTGGTGATGGCTGACTGGAATCTACCGGATGCCCCCGGCGTCAAACTGTTGCAGAAAATTCGTGAAAAAGATCAAAGCACGCCGCTGATCATGATCACCGGGCGCGCTGATCGAGACAGTGTACTGGCGGTAAAATCGCTGAGGATCAGTGCCTTTTTCACCAAGCCATTCCAGGTTTCACGCGTCGTAAAATGCCTGGACGCGCTCCTTCCGCTTGATGAGCGCCCCTTGGCGATGCCTGTCAAAACTGAAGACCTGGTCAGCTATCTCGGTGGTTTGTCTGCGGATGAGTTGGACTTGCCTTTACTCGCCTCGGTAAAAGACAAACTTCAGCTCGGCTATGGCGGGGTGCCAATGGATTTACGAGCACTCGCCAATGATTGGCAGTATGACCCGGCGCTATGCGCCCACTTGATTGCCGCCGCCAACGGTGCCGCGTATCTCGGGCTCGGCCAGCCATGCACGAATTTGAACGCTGCTCTGGCACGGTTAGGAGGGCTTACCAGCGTGAATCTGGCGATTAGCCAGGCCCTGCGACAGGCCAATACTCAACCTGACGGCATGCTGGTGACTTTTATCCAGGCTCATCTGGATGATGCCGAGCGTTTAGCTGAACGAGTGGTGCTCCTGGCTCAACGATGTGGCCTGGATCCCGCCCCGCTGCAAAGTGCGGCCCTGCTGCACCGCATGGGCGAACTCTGTGTGTTGTACCAAACTCAGAAATGGGAGAACCAGGGCAATAGCGTGGCCGAAGAAACGCTTACCCACGCTGTCCGTGATTTCTCAGCACCTTTTGCCATTCGCTTGAAAGCGAGCTGGGGGCTGCCTATGGCTCTACGCGACCTGATAGGCGCAATTTACGCGTTGCCCCACATGCAAGTTCGCCGCGAACAAGTGGTGATGCGCCTTGCTGCCGCCATGAACAACGGCGAACCCGAACCAGACATAGACAGACTTCAACGATTAGCTGGCCTGACATGAGCGTATTCGTGGTTTGCAGGTTGGACATCTTGCGGCGCCCCAACAGGGTTTGAACTTTAATTTTGAAGGCTGAAGGCCTTCTGCAGTGGGGCAATGCGGGTGAGAAGGCATAAGTTTTTCGCATGGAACTGGCTGGTAGCTATCACTCTGGTCGTGGGGTTAGGGGCAAGCATTCTGGGAGGCTGGATCCTTGAACGCAGCAACGAACAGCAGGCCCAACAAGCGATTAGAGCGGCGACCGAAGAGGCCGCAGAGTTGGTTTTAATGCGTCTCAATCTTTACCAGTACGGTTTGCGAGGTGTTCGTGGAGCGGTGCTGACAGCAGGCGAATATGATATTAGCCGTGAAGTATTTCGCCGATATCACAGAACCCGTGACCTCGCTTTCGAGTTCCCCGGCGCCAGTGCCTTTGGTTTTATCAGGCGTGTACCAGAGCGCGATGAAAACGAGTTTCTCAAGTCTGCTCGATCTGACGGCCCAGCGGATTTTTCCATTCATCAATTCTCAGCCCATTCAGGCGAGCGCTACGTTATTCAGTATGTCGAACCGGCTGAAGCTAACCAGGCTGCCATTGGCTTGGACATAGCGTCAGAGACATCGCGGCGAGAGGCGGCACAATCTTCGATACAAAGCGGTGCTGCACGGATCACTGGGCCAATCACGTTAATACAGGCCATGGGGAAACCGCAGCAGTCTTTCCTGGTGTTGATGCCTATCTTTCGCGACGGACTGACTCCGGTGAATGTTGCTGATCGCGAGGCCGCAGCTTTTGGCTGGAGCTATGTCGTGTTGCGGACAGAGGAGGTACTCAGAGGGCTGCGCATAGAAGATGAGACGGTACATTTACGATTAAGGGACATCACCGTCCCAGGACAAGAGAAACTGTTTTATGAAAGCACCGCCGACTCGGGTCACCGTGAAACGCTGATGACCCATCAGCTGGAGCGCGAGGTATACGGGAGGCGGTGGCAAGTCGAACTCGGCGCAAACTCGCTGTTTATCCAGCGCCTGCATCAGGTCTCACCAAAAGTTGTGCTGTTTTTCGGTGGTTTTCTCACGCTTCTTCTTGCGACCCTGGCGAGTGTCGTGAGTGTCAGCCGTCAACGTCGGCGGCAGATACTTGTCGAGCAGGCCAGGCTGGCTTCCATCGTCGAAAGCTCGGGCGATGGCATTATTGGAAAAAACCTCGATGGCGTCGTCACCAACTGGAACCAAGGGGCCGAGCACCTTTTTGGTTATACCACCGAGGAAGCCGTGGGCCAGACACTGGCCAATTTGATAGTTCCGCTAGCGCTTGTCACAGAGGAAGCTCATATCCTTGCGCGCATCAGGGCGGGTGAGCGCATCGACAGCTTTGATACGCAACGCCATCACAAAGACAGGCGACTGATCGATGTCTCCGTCAGCATCTCACCCATTTATGGCGAGGGTGGTGGCGTCATTGGGGCGTCCAAGACATTAAGGGATATCTCGGCGAAAAAAGTGGCAGAGGCCCGAATCCTTGAACTCAACTCCAACCTCGAAGAGCAGGTTGCGCAACGAACATCCGAGTTGCGGCATCTCAATCTGTTGTTGGACACGGTACTACGCTCGGCTACTGAGGTATCGATCATTGCGACGGATCTCGATGGGGTTATCCGTGTGTTCAACAAAGGCGCCGAGCATTTGTTGGGTTATGACGCCGTTGAATTGGTAGGCAAAGGCACCCCGGCGCTCTTCCATGTCACAGAGGAAGTCGCTGCACGTGGCGTTGAGCTGAGCGAGGAGTACGCTCAGCCTATCGACGGTTTCCGTGTGCTTACCCATAAACCTGAGCTTGAAGGCGCAGAAACCCGGGAGTGGACTTACACACGCAAGGATGGCTCGCGGTTTCCTGTCACGCTAGTGGTCACCTCCATGCGCGATGCCGATGGGGTATTGAGCGGTTACCTGGGGATTGCGGTAGACATCACCGAACGTAAAGCGGCAGAAAAGGAACTGGCGGCGAGCCTGAAGACGACACTGGAACAACGCAGCGAACTGATGGCTGTGCACGATCAACTGCTGATGGCTGCTGAAGTGGCAGAATTGGGCGTCTGGTCCTGGACGTTGGCGGACAATAACCTGCAGTGGAATGACCGTATGTTCGAGTTCTACGGGCAGTCACTGACGTTGCGGCATACCGGTGTGAACTATATGCACTGGTATTCACGTGTTCACCCTGAGGATGTCGTGGCAGCGGCTGCAAAGTTGAATGCTGCCGTCGAGGGGACTGATGTGTATGACACTATTTTTCGTGTCGTTCGCCCGGACGGTCAGATCCGCTTCATACATGCAGGCGCGCAGGTCGAACGCGATCGAAACGGTGCAGCTTCGCGGGTGACCGGTATCAATCGGGACATCACCGTCCAGCGCGAGCTGGAGTCTCATCTGCTTTACGCCAAGGAACAGGCCGATGCAGGGAGTGCGGCCAAGTCTGCCTTCCTGGCCAACATGAGTCATGAAATACGCACACCGATGAACGCGGTGTTGGGTATGTTGCAGTTGGTACAGAACACTGACCTCAATGGCCGCCAACTCGATTATGTGATCAAAGCGCAGACCGCTGCAAAATCACTGCTGGGTTTACTCAATGACATCCTCGATTACTCCAAGATTGAGGCGGGCAAACTGCAACTTGATGTGCACCCGTTCGAGCTCGAACCGCTCTTGTGTGACCTCGCGGTAGTGCTGGCAGGTAACCAGGGCGAGAAGCAGGTTGAGGTCATGTTCGACCTGGACTCCAATTTACCGAACGACCTGATCGGCGATAGCCTGCGACTGCAGCAGGTACTGATCAATCTGGCGGGCAATGCCCTCAAGTTCACCCTGGAAGGCCAGATCGTGGTCAGCATTGAACAACTGATGCGCACGGAGAATGCTGTGAGCTTGCGCATCGCCGTTTCTGATACCGGCATTGGTATCAGCCCGGAACAGCTTGAGCGCATTTTTGAAGGTTTCACTCAGGCCGAGGCCTCGACTTCCCGGCGCTTTGGCGGCACAGGCCTGGGATTAGTGATCTGCAAGCGGTTGGTCACCCTGATGGGTGGTGAACTTCACGTGGAGAGCCAGCAAGGTGTCGGGAGTCGTTTCTGGTTCGATATCACTCTGGATGTAGCGCCGACGTCACTGCCGGGAACCGCCGGCACTGGAATCCATGTGTCCTTACGGATTCTGGTCGTCGACGACAACGCCATGGCAGGTGAATTGCTATTGCGAACCGTTCATGGATTGGGATGGAAGGCTGACCGCGTCAGCAGTGGCACACAAGCGGTGGATTGGGTGAAGAAAGCCCAAGCGCGAGGTGAGGCCTACGACGTGGTGCTGATGGACTGGCGGATGTCCGATATGGATGGGCTGAGCGCTGCGCAATTGATCCAGCAGCGGGGTAACGGCGTACCACCTCCGATGGTCATTATGATCACGGCATACGGCCGCGAGGTATTGGCCGACGTCCACCAGGCGGGAGACGCTCCCTTCGTGGGGTTCCTCACCAAACCTGTCACTCCCAGGCAACTGGCCGACGCTGTCCAGAGAGCATTCAAGGGCAAAGACCTTCTGCAGTCCCCCGTTCCCCGCTCAACGCTTGAGAGACCACCACGTCTGGCCGGGCTACGGCTATTGGTGGTGGAGGACAACATGCTCAATCGACAGGTAGCCAATGAGTTACTGAAAAGGGAAGGCGCGCTGGTGACACTGGCTGAAGGCGGGCTGGAAGGTGTGAGCAAGGTGATGAATGAGCGTGTGTCCTTCGACGTCGTACTAATGGATATCCAGATGCCAGACATTGATGGCTTGGAGGCGACTCGTCGCATTAGATCGAACCCACGCTTTGCAACACTGCCGATTGTGGCGATGACCGCAAATGTCTCCAATACCGATCGTGAAGCCTGCCTTGCTGCGGGGATGAATGATCATATCGGTAAACCTATAGACTTGGAGCAACTCGTCGTAACGCTGCTCTCTCAGGCGGGCAGTGAAGATAGCCAGGCAACATTGACCTTGGGACAAGTCAATTCAGGAGACGGCGTTATAGAGTCTCGTGCATCAACTATTGACCGCTTTGGTGGTGACCTTGATTTGATCCGTAACGTGCTGCGTACCTTTGGCCCTGAGATGGAAAAACAGCTTGTGCAGTTGCGTGATCAGATCCAGCGGCAAGATGCATCGGGAGCTGCGTTTGTACTCCATACCATTAAAGGTAGCAGCGGCACTATGGGCGCCAAGGCATTGTCGCTGCTGGCAGGCGACCTGGAGCACACATTCATATCTGCCGATTCTGAGTCTGTAGCCAGTCTTTTGGCCGACCCGATATGGTTTGACGGGTTGAGCAGGTTACTGCAACAGAGCCTTGAGCAAATGAATGCCGATTTTGCCCAGGACCTGCGTGTTGAAAGCAATGCTGACGAGGACTCCATGGCGTCGGCGCAATGGAGAGAGTCCCTGGAGGAGATTTTGCTATTGTTGGAAACGGGAAACCTGCAAGCCATAGAACTGGCAGACGCATTGGCGCCAAAAATGCCGCACTCCCTGCGCCCACAGTTCGACGAACTGGTTGTCAGGGTGCAGTCGCTAGACTTTCGCGCTGCGATGCCGATTGGTCGTGATCTGCTGAGATCTGCCTGATGGAACAATCGATGGAAACCTGGTTACCCCATTCCTTTAAACGTCCAAAACTCCTTATTGTTGACGATCAACCGACTAATATCCGGGTACTTCATGAGCTATTTCGTGAGGACTGTGATGTGTTCATGGCCACCAGCGGTGAGCAGGCAATCGGCGTATGCCAGAACCAACTGCCCGATTTGATTCTGCTGGACGTGGTCATGGAGGGTATGGACGGGCATGAAGTCTGCCGTCGACTCAAGGTTGATCCTATGACCCAAGGCATACCCATCATATTCATTACCGCACAGCAGCAGGAGTCAGATGAGATGCAGGGGCTGGCGCTTGGCGCGGTGGACTTCATCACCAAACCCATCAATGCCACCATTGTCAGAGCACGGGTCAGAACACATCTGACCCTGAAACTACAGAGCGATCTGCTGCGTTCCATGGCATTGATGGATGGGCTTACTGGAGTGGCCAATCGACGTAAATTTAATGAGGACATAATGGCGGGTTGGCGTCTGTGCTTTAGAGAGCAAAAGCCGCTATCGCTCATTTTGGTGGATGTCGACTATTTCAAACTCTACAACGACCGGTACGGACACCAGGCTGGCGATGATTGCTTGAAATCCGTTGCCCAAACGTTATCTGAAACAGTTAGACGGCCCTATGACCTGGTGGCTCGATATGGTGGCGAAGAGTTCGCCTGCATTCTGCCCAATACCGTGCTTTCGGGGGCGGTCGAGATTGCAGAAAGAATGCAGGAGCGAGTTCGGGCATTGGGCATCGAACATTCTGCTTCTGATGTAGATCGTGTTGTGACTGTTTCCCTAGGCGTTGCAACATTGACTCCCACTAGAGAACTTGAATTCCAGGCTTTGATAGAAGCTGCGGACAAGCAACTCTACGAAGCGAAGAAGGCAGGCAGGGCGCGGGTGAGTTCATCTGCGACGTCGTCCAGTTAAGCGTTTCTCCAATTGCTGACGGCATGTTCGGTTGGAGGCTCACTTTTTACAGCGACGGGGTAAAAGACCCTGGCCGGCACTATTGCGGTAGTTTGGCGATCACCTTGATCTCGAAGTCAAAGCCTGACAACCAGGTCACGCCTATAACGGTCGCCGTGGGGTAGGGAGCGTCGCCCCAGTACTCGGCCGCAACTTCCCAGATAGTTTCGAATTTCGAGTCGGGGTCTACGATGAAAATGGTCGTGTCGACCACATCCTCGAAACGACTGCCGGCCTCGGCCAGGATCGCATTCAGATTGGTGAAGGCCAGGCGAACCTGTGCCGCGAGGTCCGACTCGGCCGAGCCATCCTTGCGGCTGCCGACCTGACCGGATACGAACAGAAAGCCGTTGGAGCGAATCGCCGGCGAGTAGCGGTGCAGTTCGTACAGTGCATGGCGGTCAGGCGGGAAAACGACATCACGTTTGCTGATCATTGCATAGCTCCTTCGGGGCCATCGCGGCCCGCTGTTTACGATGGAGCCACTGTAGAAAGAAGGCAGACCTGGATAAACGGGCAACTCTGGTCATGACTGTTTGTAGAATCCAAATTATCCAGACCCGAGAGAGGCGTGAAATGGACCGTTTCGATGCAATGCAGGCCTTTGCCCGAGTAGTGGAAACCGGCAGCTTCACCAAGGCGGCAGCCACCCTGCACATGAGCAAGACCACTGTGACGCAGCTCGTTCAGCAACTGGAAGCGAGGCTACGCGTGCGCCTGCTCAACCGCACTACACGCAAGGTCAATGTCACCGCCGACGGCGCGGCCTACTACGAGCGCGTCGTCCGCCTACTGGTCGATATGGACGACGCCGAGACCAGCCTGTCCAGCGCATCGATGACACCGCGCGGGCGGCTGCGTGTGGATGTACCCAGTCCACTGGCGCGAATGCTGCTGATACCCGCCTTGCCGGGGTTCTTTGCTCGCTACCCGGAAATCCAGCTGACCCTGGGCGTGAGCGATCGCATCGTCGACATCATTGGCGAAAACGTCGACTGCGTGTTACGTGGCGGTGAGATCACCGATCAGTTCCTCGTGGCAAGGCATGTGGGCGATTTGAAACTGGGCATCTACGCCGCGCCCGACTATCTGCAGCGCTTCGGTACGCCGGAGCATCCCCGTGAGCTGGACGAGGGCAGGCACAGTACCGTCGGCTTCCTCTGGTTTCGTACTGGCAAAACCTTGCCTTACGCGATGCAGAGGGGTGAGGAGCGCATTGAGGCCCGAGGCCGCCCGCAATTGACGGTCGACGACGGGAATGCCTACCTCGCCGCTGGCCTGGCTGGGCTGGGCATGATCTGGCTACCGCAGTACATGGCCAAACCGCACCTGGCCAGCGGCGAGTTGCTGCCGCTGTTTGAGGACTGGCACATGCCGCCAATGCCGATGTATCTGGCATTCCCGCCGAATCGCCATGTCAGCGCCAAGGTGCGGGCATTTATCGACTGGGTGATGGAATTGATGGCCGAGCATGCGCCGGTGGTACGGTGAAACAGGTGCAAGCCATTTCAGGGGATAGGCACTCTAACGCCTGCTGTTGTCTGTTTCCTGCGTGTCGCAAAGTGCTGCAATCGACCCATAGTA
The DNA here is from genome assembly GCF_040310425.1 of Pseudomonas sp. 65/3-MNA-CIBAN-0223. Classification (NCBI taxonomy): domain Bacteria; kingdom Pseudomonadati; phylum Pseudomonadota; class Gammaproteobacteria; order Pseudomonadales; family Pseudomonadaceae; genus Pseudomonas; species Pseudomonas sp. 65/3-MNA-CIBAN-0223. The sequence continues at coordinate 113,457 of NZ_JBEOPV010000016.1, read as the reverse complement.
GTCGTTCAGATAAGCAGGTTGAGCGGGCTTAGTAAAAGCTACTCGTCTCAACCATTACCCGTGGTAATGCAGCTTAGTATCAAGGCGATGTCATCTCCTCACGTTCGCGTGGCGCAAGTGAAAGGCTCTTCATCGCTTTTGGGGCCTCTTCTGTCAGCTCATAATTTATGTCGAGCCGCATACAGGCAGATCATTTCCATGGCGAGCGCCGCCGCTGCCAGTGCCGTGATTTCAGCATGATCATAAGCAGGGGCCACCTCGACCACGTCCATGCCTATCACGTTAATCCCGCGTAGTCCGCGCAAGATCTCGAAGGCATGGAAGGTGGACAAGCCACCACATACCGGAGTGCCGGTGCCGGGTGCAAATGCCGGGTCCAGGCAATCGATATCAAACGTCAGATACACCGGGTGGTCACCGACTCGTTCACGAATCATGCGGGCAATATCTTGAGCGCTGCTGGTATTTGCTTGCCGAGCATCCACGACCTGGAAGCCCATCACATCATCGTTGGTCATGCGCTGGCCGATCTGAATGGATCTGGATGGTTCAACCAGACCCTCCCTGACTGCGTGATAGAACATTGAACCGTGATCGATGCGCATTTCATCACCATCCGATTCGGTGTCATGGTGCGCATCAAAATGGATCATGGACAGTGGGCCATGTTTGGCGGCATGGGCTTGCAGCAACGGATAACTTATGAAGTGATCACCCCCTAGCGTCAACATCGCAGCGCCGGCCCCCAGAATGTGATCGGCGTGCGCTTTGATTGCGGCCGGGGTCTCTTGAGGTGAGCCATAGTCGAAGGAGCAATCACCGAAATCAACGCAGGCCAACACGTCAAACGGATCAAAGTCCCATGGCCAATGCCGCGCCCAAGCGGATTGAACGGAGGCCTCACGAATTGCGCGTGGACCGAACCGACTGCCCGGCCGGTTGCTGGTCGCCGTGTCGAAGGGCACGCCGCTGATGACCAGGTCCACGCCTCGAAGATCACGGCTGTAGCGCCGACGCATGAAACTGGTAATACCGCCGTAAGTCGATTCAGCGTTAGTGCCATACAGGCTTGTTCGGGTGATCGCCTGATCGGTTGGGTTGTTATTTTCCATGGAGATACTCAACGTTGACTACGAAAGTTGGACCAGACACGTGTGCGCTCACGCATGAGTTGCAGGGCCATGGGCTCCTCACCGAATAAGGTGTTGCGCACGGCAGCGGAGGGATAGATGCCGCCATTGTCAGCAATACTTTTATCAATCAGCCGGGTTGCCGCCGTGTTGGCGTTGGCGTAATACAGGCTGTTGGTGAGGTCGGCCAGCGACTCGGGGCGGGTGATGAATTCAATGAAGGCCCGAGCCTCTTCCGGGTGAGGTGCATCGACCGGAATGGCCAGCGTATCGATCCAGTTAAGAGTGCCTTCACGAGGAATGACATAATCGATGTCGAACGGCTTTTTCGCAGTCTCAGCCATTATCCTGGCCAGGACTGCATCGCCGCTGTAAGTCAGCGCGAGGCATAAGTCGCCATTGGCCAGGTCACTGCTTTGCGTGCCGGTGCCGATGTAACGCACAGAGGGATGCAGTTGCGTGAGTAATGCCTGAACGGCATTAAGGTCAGCCCGATCCTTGCTATAAGGCGATTTGCCCAAGTAGTGCAGCGCCATACTGATCACTTCCTGCGGCGCATCGACGACCGAAATCCCACACTCTTTGAGCTTGCTCGCGTACTCGGGTTTGAACAGCAGGTCAAAGCTGTTTATTGGTGCATCGGGAATGCGTTTCTCGATCTCCTTGCGATTGATTGCCATCCCCGTGGTGCCCCAGGTGTATGGCACTGCGTAAAGATTGCCTTGATCGACTGTAGCCAGCTGCGACAAGAGCACAGGATCCAGTTCGCCGAGTCGCTGGGTCTGCTGAATGCCACTGGGTTGTAGAGCCTTGGCCTGAAGCAGCCGATCCAGCATGGCGATACTCGGAACGACGACGTCGTAGCCGCTTTGCCCGGTGAGTAATTTGGTCTCCAGCACATCGGCGCTATCAAACGTGTCGTACTGGACCTTGATACCCGTTTGCGTCTCGAAAGCCTTTAGGGTTTTAACTCCAACGTACTCTGCCCAGCCATAGAACTGCACAACCTTCTCAGCGGCCGAAGCAGGTAGCGCCAAAGCGATCAGTAGCAGTGCAAGCGTGGCTTTCATGATTTGCACCCTCCAAACTCGCTGCGGCTCGGGAGCGGCTGACTTCGTTGCAGTAAGGCATGTTCTTGGTGTGTCTGAATGGCTGTCATAGGGCGGCGCTCTTTGAATTGTTGTTTTGGCTCAGCTACCCCCCAATTGTTATTATTGCCGAGCCGTCAAACAATCTATATAAACTGCCAAATAAAATGACAATAAAACTAAACAGTTGAGCCCCTATGTCCTTTCCACCGTTGCATGCATTTCGAGTATTTGAATGCGTTGCGCGCCTCGGCCATGTCGGTGCGGCTGCTGCTGAACTCCATGTGACCCCTGGTGCCGTCAGTCAGCAGCTCAGGACGTTGCAGGGCTCGTTAGGTATTGACCTGTTTTACAAACAAGGTCGCCACCTCGTGCTGACGCAAAGCGGGCTAGCGTTGCAACGCTCGGTGGCTCGTGGCATTCACGAAATAACTGAAGGCGTGCGCCAGATAGCGCAGGAGCACTTCAAAGAACCACCAGCAAAGGTGCTGACGATTTCTACCGAACCAATTTTTGGCGCAACCTGGCTGATGCCCAGGCTTTTCGCATTCCGGGCGGAGCATCCTCATATTCAGCTTCGGGTGATTAGCGCCGACGATCTTGGTGATGTGGACTGGCGCAGAGCAGATATCGCGGTGCTCTATGACGCTCCGATCTGGGAAGGGTTCTGGTGGCGCCCCCTTCAACCCTTGCACATGTTTCCAGTCTGTTGCCCACAGTTGTTGCGAGGTCCGCATGGTTTGCGACAACCGTCGGATCTGATTCATCACCGGCTATTGCACGAAGACGACGGCACACAATGGCGGCGCTGGCTGCTGGAAGCCCGTTTGCCGTATCCGGGGGACGCGGACGTCCATTTCGAGGACTTTGGTATCGCACTACAGGCTGCGCGGGATGGGTATGGGGTAGCGTTGAGTGATGAAATCAACTCATCGCGGGACCTGGCAGAGGGGCGGCTGGTGCAGCCTTTCTCAATGAAAGTTCCAGCCGCCATGGATTACTACTGCATTTGCAATGAAGAAAGTCGCGGCGTCCCTGAGGTCGTGTTACTGATCGACTGGCTCATTGAGAAAGCGAGGGCCACTCCATCGAATTAACGATCAACATCCAGATGTTCTTCGAAGGCGTTTTTGAATGGCTGCTTGTGTCTGTGGATTCAACCGGCCTGTCGCAAAGCGCTGCAATCGACCAAAACCGCCGGTCAATCAAGGAAAGGATTAAACCACTGTACTAGTGCAAAGCATTGGCATCAGGCCGCAGCTTTTGGGTCTACAGTCTTGTATATCCGGCACTGGAAGAAACTGAAATGAACCTGTCGTCTTCGATCTCGCCGCCAAGGCATATCGTCCTGCTGGGCTATGGCGGTTTGCTACCGTTTTTGGGTCTCGCGCTACTCATCCTCACTTCTCAAGAATATCGACCTTTTTGGGCTGAGGCGCTGGTCAACTATGGCGCTGTCATCCTGAGCTTCATCGGCGCCTTGCACTGGGGCTTCGGTATGTCAGTGCAAAACATGAGTGCCGAACTGCGCCGCGACCGGCTTATATGGAGCGTCATCCCGGCTCTTATCGGTTGGCTCAGCACGTTGCTGCCGGTGCCATTGGGTTGCTTGCTGTTGATCGTCGGATTTGTCGTCCACTTCTGGCAAGACAGAGAGTTGGTTCGGGTGGTGAGCCTGCAAGCCTGGTACCTGCCATTGCGATTGCGCCTGACTGCTGTGGCTAGCGTTTGCCTGCTTATTGGCGCAATCGCTTTAGTTGTTTATTCGTGAAACCGCGCCTGCCCGAATCGTCTGCAGTGCCGGGCAGTCGCTTGTCGCGGCTGATGCGTTTTGGCAGTTTGGCCTCGGGCGTGGTGGGCGGCATGCTGGCCGAAGGTGCGCGGCAGTTGGCTCAAGGTAAACGTCCGGCGTTCAGTGACCTGCTGTTGACGCCGGGTAATGCGCAACGGGTGGCCGAGCAACTGTCGCAATTGCGTGGTGCGGCCATGAAAGTCGGACAGTTGTTATCCATGGATGCGGGGGATTTGTTACCGAGCGAGCTTAGCGACATTCTTTCTCGCCTGCGTTCTGACGCGCATCCGATGCCCATGAGCCAGTTGGTAAAGGTCCTTAACGAAAGCTGGGGTAAAGGCTGGGAAGGGCGCTTCGAACGGTTTTCCTTCACGCCATTTGCGGCAGCATCCATCGGCCAGGTTCATGCTGCGCAAGGCAAAGACGGCCAGCGTCTGGCAATCAAAGTGCAATATCCAGGTGTGCGCGAAAGTATCTCCAGCGATGTGGATAACGTCGCTGCTTTGCTGCGCATGTCCGGGCTGCTGCCTCACGGCATGGACGTCGCACCGCTGCTCCAGGAGGCCAAGCTTCTACTGCAAAATGAAGCGGATTACCTGAAAGAAGCCATGCACTTACAGCGCTTTCACCAACTGTTAGCCGACAGTCCGGACTTTCTGGTTCCTCGCCAGTATGTCGAGTTCAGTACGCCGAACATTCTGGTGATGTCCTTCGCCGACGGCGGCCCACTGGAGACCCTTGAACACGCGCCACAGGCAGAGCGCGACCGCATCATGACATTGCTGTTCGGCCTGCTTCTGCGCGAGGTGTTTGAGTTTCAGTGCGTCCAGACCGACCCCAACTTTGCCAACTACCGTTACCAGCCAGAAACCGGGCAGTTAGTGTTGCTCGACTTCGGTGCCACGCGCCTTTATAGCCGCAACAGCACCGAGGCATTTCGCAAACTGCTCGTTGCAGGCCTGCGTGAGGACCGCGCCGCCATCACCGAGGCAGCGCTGGATGTCGGCTACTTTCAGCCTGAAACCCTGCCCAGGCATCGGTTATTGCTGACTGACCTTATCTGCCAGGCCTGCGAGCCACTGCGGCATCAAGGTGCCTATGACTTTGCGATGTCCGACCTCGCAGGACGCTTGCGCGATGCAGGGTGGCAACTGGGTGCCGATCGCGATTTCTGGCACACGCCACCGGTGGATGTCCTGTTTCTGCATCGCAAGGTAGGTGGGTTGTATATGCTGGCTGCGAAACTGAAGGCGAGGGTGAATGTGCGATGCCTGTTCGAGCCTTACTTAATTTGAGCGTTTCCCGAACAAGTGAAAGGGCTTGGTTGAGCACCCCTTGATTGGGCCTGACCGTGCCCGCTGTTCCGATGAAGCTTGTAGTCCGCAGCGTCGCCCACAATGGCTATTCAGGTTTGGCGACTTGATTACAGACAATGCGATGCCTATGCGCTTTGTTCGCAGGGGCCATCGCACCCGCAAAGCCGCTTTTTTAATGGCGGCTGTGCGCGGGAGACCTTCGGGTCTGCCGGTGTTCTCTGTGCCGGTTCGCCAACCTGCGCACAGCTGCCACCCAATCGTTTGGCGACGACTGAGTGACGGCATTGAGCCAATCAAACAGAGATCTTCAAATGAATCGATACACCCCCCTTTCCGGACTCGACGAGATTCCGGCCGCACTGCTCATCGACACTCAAGCCCCACTCGACGTCCTTCTGGCCATGGCCGATTACCGCATCCGCACGGTCACGCAGGTGCTGGAAAACATCGCCTTCCGCGCCGAGATTGGTTGCGACACTGTCGTGCTGGCGGACTTTTCCAGACTGCTGGCCATTCCGCTGCGTGATGGTTGTGACCTGCTGGAAGTGGTTGGTAAACGGTTACGGGCGCAGGCGTCGGCGTCGGCGTAAATCAAAACGGGCATCTTGAAGGTGCCCGTTTTTTTGTGGAACTGACACCCTGTCCTTTTTTAGCCGGCGTTCGGTGATTTTCAAGTCCAAGAGGATAAGCATCAGCTGTTTATCAGTGCTTATGGGTATGCGCAAAAAGCATTGAAACTAAAAACATTCAGCATTAGACGACATTGTTCGCGATCCTTAGTCTTCGCCACATTCCTGAGGCGCCTAACGCGCCCGGCATCTCAAAACAATCGAGGAATGGGCGATGTTTAAACGCACTGGTGGTCAGCTTGTCGTTGACCAGTTAACTCATGAAGGTGTGCAGACAGTGTTTTGCGTTCCGGGTGAAAGTTATCTGGAAGTGCTGGATGCATTACACGATTCACCGATCAAGCTGGTGGTTTGTCGTCAGGAGGGTGGCGCGGGTTACATGGCCGACGCCCACGCTCGAATCACCGGGAACACTGGCGTGTTCATGGTGACCCGAGGTCCAGGTGCGGCGAACGCCATGGTTGCCATGCACACCGCCTGGCAGGACAGCGTGCCTTTGGTACTGTTTGTCGGGCTCATTCCTCGCGCGGAAACTTACCGCGAGTCCTTCCAGGAGTTCGATCTGGATGGCTGGTTCGGTACTACCAGCAAAGGTGTGTTCCAGATTGAACACGCCGAACGTATTCCTGAGATCGTATCTCGCGCCTTTGCGCTGGCGCGCACAGGTCGGCCCGGGCCGGTGGTGATCGGGCTGCCGGAAGACATGTTGCGTGATCGAGTGCAGGCGCAGGCCGTCCAGCCCATCCGCTCCCTGCAAGCTGTGGCCGGCCCGGATGCCATTGCCGAGCTGGAAAGTCTGTTGGCCGGTGCTCTGAAACCTTTGGTGATACTGGGTGGTGGGGGCTGGACGCCGCTGGCGACCCGACAGGTCCAGCAGTGGGCCGAGCGCTACGAGTTGCCGGTTGCCGTGGACTTCAATTGCATGGATCTGATCGACCATCGTTCGCCGTCTTTTGTCGGGTCGCTTGGCTATGGACGTTCAAGTGTCATGGCCGATGCCTTGCGTGACGCGGACCTGGTGATTGGCATTGGTTCACCGTTGGGCGACATCGTTACAGATAGCTGGGCGCTGCTCCCTGTGCAATGGAATGCAGCCACACTGGTGACGGTATTACCCGATACGGACTGCCTGGGTGCCGCGCATCCCCAAGCATTGCGGATCATCTCGCAAATGCCTGGATTTGCTCGCGCACTCGAGACCTTGACTCCCGCTTCGCCGCTGCCTTGGGGTGAGCGTACTCGAGCGTTGCGTCAGGACGGCGAACGCTATCGTCGGCCACCGCCACTGGGCGGGCGCATCGACCTCAATGTCATTTTGAGCACTTGCAACAGTCCTTGCCAGAAGATGCGATCGGCACCTGGGGCGCGGGTAACCATGCCGGATGGGCCGGGCGCTACCTGCGGTTCAACGGTTATCCAGCGCAATTGTCGCCACGCAACGGTTCCATGGGCTACGGCGTTCCAGCTGCTATCGCGGCTGCCCTTGCACATCCGCAGCGGCAAGTGGTCTCGGTGGCTGGCGATGGCTGCTTCATGATGAACGGCCAGGAGTTGGCGGTTGCCCGAGGCCTGGGGTTGAAGCCGTTGATCATCGTATTGAACAACGGCATGTACGGAACCATTCGCACCCATCAGGAAATTCATCACCCCCGTCGCATCAGTGGTACCGATCTGGCCAATCCGGATTTCGCCGCCTACGCCCGCGCGTTTGGCGGTCACGGTGAAACGGTGACCGATACTGAACAGTTTGCCAGCGCACTTGATCGTGCTCTGTCCAGCGACACCTTCAGCATCATCGAAATACGCATCCCTCAGGATCTGCTGGGGCCGGATATGCGCATGAGCGATCTGCACCGCTGATTGTCTTCTCTCTCTCGCTAAGGAATTCCCATGGCTCAATTGACCCATGCTCAATGGCAGCAACGTGCGCTGTCGCTGTCGATTGAAACTCGAGCATTTATCGACGGGCGTTACACTGCGGCGTCGAAGGGTGCCACGTTCGAATGTGTGAGTCCGGTGGATGGCCGCGTACTGGGTCAGGTGGCAAGTTGTGATGCCGATGACGCGCAACTTGCCGTGGCGGTTGCACGCAAGGCATTTGAATCCGGGCACTGGTCACGCAAGGCACCCGTTGCCCGCAAGCAAATCATGTTGCGTTTCGCGGCGCTGATCGAGCAACACAGTGAAGAGCTGGCGTTGCTGGAGACCCTGGACATGGGCAAACCCATTGCCCATGCCCTGGGTATGGACCTGGTGGCGACGGTCGACGCGATTCGCTGGAGCGGCGAGGCAATCGACAAGATCTACGACGAAGTGGCTGCCACGCCCCATGATCAATTAGGCCTGGTAACGCGTGAGCCGATAGGTGTGGTCGCGGCGATTGTGCCGTGGAATTTCCCGCTGATGATGAGTGCGTGGAAGCTCGGCCCGGCGCTTGCCACCGGCAACTCGGTGATTCTGAAACCTTCCGAGCGCTCGCCGCTCAGCGCGATTCGTCTGGCTCAACTGGCGCTGGACGCGGGCATTCCTGCGGGGGTGTTCAACGTTTTACCGGGTTACGGGCACACCGTGGGCAAGGCATTGGCGCTGCACATGGACGTCGACACGCTGGTGTTTACCGGGTCCACAGGTATCGCCAAACAATTGCTGGTATATGCCGGTGAGTCGAACATGAAACGTGTCTGGCTGGAGGCGGGTGGCAAGAGCGCCAACATCGTCTGTGCTGATGCTCCGGACCTGCAGGTGGCGGCGCAAGCCGCAGCAGCGGCCATTGCGTTCAATCAGGGAGAGGTCTGCACGGCGGGTTCGAGGCTGCTGGTGGAGCGCAGCATCAAAGAAGATTTTGTTGCCATGGTCATTGAAGCATTGCGGGCATGGGTACCTGGACATCCGCTAGACCCGTTAAGCATGGCGGGTGCCGTCGTCGACCACCAGCACCTGCAAAGTGTCTTGGCGCATATCGATAGAGCGCAAAGACAGGGCGCGATCTTACGTGGTGGTGGTCGGCAAGTGCGTGCAGAAAGTGGTGGTGCCTATGTCGAGCCAACGCTGTTTGATGGGGTCGACAACGCCATGGATATCGCACGTGAAGAGGTGTTCGGCCCTGTGCTCTCAGTTATCTCTTTCGACTCCCTGGAGCAAGCGATTGAGATCGCCAACGACAGTCCTTACGGGCTTGCAGCAGCAGTCTGGACTCGGGATCTGTCGAGGGCGCACCTGGCCGCAAAAGCTCTGCGTGCCGGTAGTGTCTGGGTCAACCAGTACAGTGGGGGTGACATGACTGCACCGTTTGGAGGTTTCAAGCAGTCAGGTAACGGTCGCGACAAGTCGCTGCATGCTTTCGACAAATATACCGAGCTTAAAGCCACCTGGATTCAGCTGTAGCGGATTGTGGTGGCCCGCTCGATGCAGTCCGGCTCGAGCGGGTTTGCAAGTCAATTTTTGCTGGCCAATACCATGCTTTTTAAGCATAGATAGTCCAACAAATCAGCATTGGACGGCATGGTTAGCTGAATTTACGATCCTCCCACATCCAGCTACCTTTGGACCTGAATAATGAAAAAAATAAGCATTAGTGCGCTTGAGAAAGACATCGTTGCCGCGGTCGAGACGCTGCGCGACGAGTCGATCGCCTTGCTCAGCGAGCTGGTATCCCACGCCTCTCTGCTGGGTGAAGAACAATCGGCGCAGAGCGTAATGGAAAGAGTGTTTGCCGATGAGCTCGAACTTGAAGTTCAGGCGCTGACGATCGACGAAAGCCAAATCAAGGATCACCCAGGGTACTCGCCATCGCTGGTTTCCTACGATGGTCGAGTCAACGTGATCGGCACGCATCGGCCATCAGTGGTGCAGGGCAAGTCGATTATTTTCAATGGCCATATAGACGTGGTTCCAGTAGGGGATGAGCGACTATGGACCCGGCCGCCTTTCCAGCCATGGGTCGACGGCGACAAGCTGATTGGCCGCGGCGCTTCGGACATGAAAGCCGGCATCGTCAGCTACATCATGGCGTTCAAGGCCTTAAAACGACTGGGCTACGAGCCTGCAGCCAAGGTCATTCTGCAGTCGGTGATTGAAGAAGAATGCACGGGGAACGGCGCGTTAGCCTGCCTGGTCGCCGGACACACTGCCGACGCTGCCATTATTACCGAGCCGACCGCAGGTTTGATGACGTGCCAGATGGGCGTGCTCTGGTTGTCCCTGGAAATTAGCGGCAAACCAGCACATGCGGCCCAAGCGACGCAGGGCAGTAGCGCGGTAGATTTTGCATTGGCGATGTTCGCCGGCCTCAAAACACTTGAAAGCGAGTGGAACGAGCCTGCGAACCGGCATCACTGCTACAACCACCATCCTAAACCGATCAACTTCAACTTAGGCAAGATCCAGGGTGGTGAATGGACGTCTTCAGTACCGTCGATGTGTCGTCTGGATATCCGCATTGGGTTTTATCCGGAAAAAACCGTGGAGCAGATCAAGGCTGAGGTCGAAGCTCGACTCGAAGCATTGTTCCTGGCGCATCCGGCTCATCTCTCTGCTCAGTACCACGTCACTTATGGCGGATTTCAGGCGCAGGGTTGTGAGATCGATATGAACCAGCCTGTGATCACCTCGCTACAAAAAACCTATGCCGATGTGATCGGTGAAGCAGTACCCCTGGTGACGTTCGAGGGCGCCACCGACGCGCGGTTTTTCAACTTGTACGGTGGGATTCCCGCAACGTGTTACGGCCCTGTCGGCGGCTCCATTCACGGCATTGACGAATGGGTTTCGATCGACAGCATGATGGATGTCACAAAGGTTCTAGCCGTGTTCATCGCACGCTGGTGCGGCCTCAACCACGCCCAATAAAAAAACAAAAAACGCTTAAGTCCAAGTTTCTGCCTGCCATCACAAAAATTATAAGGCGTTCAGTTATGCATAAGGTTCGTTCGGCACCTCAGGTGGCCGGGTCGCTCGCGGCCGCTCTTTTTCTAGCTTCTATGGGAGTTCAAGCCAAGGAAACCGGCTTTGTCGAGGACAGTTCGCTGATGCTCAATACCCGAATGTGGTACTCGCACGAAATCGGCAGAAAGGACACCTACTTTTCCGCGCAGACCTCTGAAGGACGCAGGCCCGTTAGGGACCGGACAGCTTGGCTGGAAGGCTTCAAGCTCGACTATGTGTCCGGGTTCACCCAAGGCATGCTCGGTTTTGGCATTGATCTGTCGGCCTATTCTGCGATTGCGCTGGAGCGAAGCAAACTGGCGACCGCAGGTGGCAGCAATCGTTTGCTGGTCGACAAGGATGGCAATGTAGTTGATGACTGGAGCAAGGTCGGTGTCGCGGCGTTGAAGTTCAAGGTGTCCGACACGGTGCTTAAAGTCGGCAGACATCAGGTCAAGACTCCCGTAATGGGTTATTCCGATACCCGAACTCTGCCTGCGGCCTTCGACGGGGTCTCGTTGGAAAGTCATGACATTGAAGGCTTGACGATCAAATCCGGATACTTTGACCAGGCAACCCCGCGAACCGGTGCAGGCAGCCAGGACTTGACTCCCAGTTTCGGCTCACGTCTGGTCACCAGCGACTGGGTGGCCTACGCCGGTGCCGACTATCTGGTCAGCAATGGGTGGCGCGCCAGTGCGTATGCCTCGCGTTTCGAGGACATCTGGGATCGGCAATACCTGGGGCTGGGGCAGAAATTCAAGTGGGATGAGATCACCACAGATGTCCAGTTCGACTTCTACAACACCCAGTCCAGCGGCCGGGAAGTGGCGGGAACCATCGACCAGCAGGCGTATGGCCTGAGCATCACCCCGACCTACAAGAACCATACGTTGAAAGTCGGACTGCAGCAGATCAAGGGGGATGAATATTTCGACTATGTGGCCGAATCCAATGCGATCAATCTGCCGAACACAATGCTCTCGTATTACAACGGGCCAAATGAACGCTCATTCCAAGTCAACTACAGCAACGATTTCACGGCGTACGGCGTCCCGGGTTTCAAGACCATTCTCTGGTACATCAAGGGGTGGGGCATTGATGGCACTGACTATGATGGCGGCCGCAACGGCATCTATTCCTCCGTCCTCAAGCAGAGTGATGAAAGCCACTACGAAGTTGGAACCTTCGTCAGTTATGTCGTCCAGTCCGGACAGCTGAAAGGGGTCAACCTACTCAGCGGATACGCCTGGCATCGCGCGAGTGAAAATCAGATCGAAGGCAACCTTGAAGAATTTCGCCTGATCGTCAACGTACCATTCAAAATTTTCTGAAGCGACGCCGCTCGAAAAAACCTATAACAGCTAAGAAAAACGGAGTACGAATGAAATCCACCACACTCCCTGTGAGATCGACTGACGAGCCGGGATCTGTCCCGGTGAGTCTCGATGCGGCGCAGACACGCAAAATCGTGATCGCTGCCTATATCGGTACTGCCCTGCGTGGCGAAGTGGACGGTCGGGTGCTGCGCCTGCCCGGAATCGTGGCGCGCCCGCGGCAGCCCAACGGTTTGCGCTCGGCGTTCATGAGCGATCTGCTGCGCGCATTTGCCGAGGGTGCAACCTACGAGTGTCCGGTATCGCCCGAGGCGACGGCCTGGTGGATGTCGGCCCGTTGTTGCGTGAACAACCTGATCCACGCGGCCGAAATCGATGGCCCGTTGCTGAGTCAGAGGGTGTGGCAGTTACCGGTGTTGCACCTGTCCATCGCCCAGGTGGTTGACGCCCTGGCGGCCAGTTATGGGCAAGAACGCCGCGAACTTGTTTCCTATGCCGCCGACGCCCGGCTGGAAGCGTTATTCGGGCGCCTGCCGCCGCTGAAAACCCCGCTCGCCCGTGCTGCCGGTTTCAACCATGACGGCAACGCAGCGGCGCTCATTCGCAATTCCCTCAATCCAGCGCCTCCCAGGCACTTACCGCTCACCGGAGAGACCCTTCATGAAGCCTGAACGTCGCCTCGTCGACCTGTCGGTCACCCTCGACAACAATCCCTACACCGATCCGCCTCCGCTATTGCCCAGGATCGACTACATGGACCATCAACAGGGTTGGCCGGAAATGGCTGCCATGTTCCCCGGATTGCAACTGGAGCAGATGCCCGGCAACGAATCCTGGGCGGCAGAGCGCCTGCAAATCACCACGCACAGCGGCACGCACATGGATGCGCCCTGGCATTACGCATCCACCACCGATGGCGGCCAACCGGCATTTGGCATCGACGAATTACCCCTGGACTGGTGCCTGCAACCGGGTGTGAAGCTGGACTTTCGGCACATGGCCGATGGGCATGTGGTGACGGCCGACGAGGTCGCCGCCGAACTGGCGCGCATTGAGCACTTGCTGCAGCCGCTGGATATCGTGCTGGTCAATACCCGCGCCGGTGCACTGTTCGGCCAGCCGGGTTACCTGGATGCCGGCATTGGCATGGGGCGCGAGGCCACCTTGTATTTGCTAGAGCGCGGAGTGCGGGTGGTCGGCACCGATGCCTGGAGCTGGGATGCGCCGTTCAAATACACTCGCGAGCGCTTCGCCGCCGACGGCGACGCGGCCATCATCTGGGAAGGGCACAAGGCCGGGCGAGACATCGGTTATGGGCAAATGGAAAAACTCGCCAACCTGGAAACCCTGCCGAACAAGGGTTTTGTGGTGTCTTGCTTCCCCTACAAGATCCGGCACGCCTCGGCAGGATTCGTGCGGGCGGTGGCGATTTTCGAAGAGTAAGCCGCGGTATCAATCAACGTTGGTCAAACACAATAAGAGAGGATTTATGGGTCTTTTGCGGATGCCGCCGGCGGCACTTTTTTGCGCGCTTTCACTGGGTAGCGGCCTGGCCAGTGCGGCCACGGGTGAGGCAAGGCAACCCAATATCCTGCTGATTCTGGCCGACGACCTGGGTTATTCCGACCTGGGCAGTTATGGCGGCGATATCCAGACCCCGACGCTGGATCAGTTGGCCAGTCAAGGCCTGCAGTTCACCAGCATGTACGCCGCGCCGACCTGTTCGATCACGCGCTCCATGCTCATGTCCGGCACCGATAACCACCTGGCCGGGCTCGGTACCATGGCCGAAGCCCTGCAACCGTTCCAACGGGGCAAGCCAGGCTACGAGGGCTACCTGAACCAGCGGGCGTATTCGGTTGCCGAATTGCTCAAGACCGGCGGCTACAACACGCTGATGGTCGGCAAATGGCACCTGGGTCTGGAAGCGGATCAGGGCCCGGACCAGCGCGGCTTCGAGCAATCTTTCACCTTGTTGGAGGGCGGCGCGACGCACTTCAAGCCTGCGACGACCAACCCAGGCAAAATCGAGCAGGTGCATTACCGTGAAAATGGCCAGCCAGTGGAGCTGCCGGCGAACTTCTATTCCACGGACTTCTACACCGACAAGCTGATCAGCTACCTGCAAAACAGCCAGAAGGGCGGCAAGCCGTTTTTCGCCTACGCCGCCTACACCGCGCCACACTGGCCGTTGCAAGCGCCCAAAGAGTACCTGGACAAATACCGCGGACGTTTTGACCAAGGCTACGACAGTGTCCGCCTGTCGCGTCTGGAGCGTATGAAAAAACTCGGTGTGCTCGCCAGTGAGGTCCAGCCAGCACAGCCGCTACCGGTCAACCCGAAGCTGCCGGGGTGGGACCAGTTGACCCCGGAACAACAGAAGGTCGAAGCGCGCAAGATGGAAATCTACGCCGCCATGGTCGATAACCTCGATCACAACATTGGTCGCCTGGTGCAATACCTGCGTCAAAGCGGCCAGTACGACAACACCCTGATCGTGTTCATGTCCGACAACGGCGCGGCAGCGGAGAATCACGCGCAGTTTTATCCGCCTGGAGCGCACACCGATAACAGCTTCGCCAACCTGGGGCAGCCGGGCTCGCAGATTGACTACGGCCTGCGTTGGGCTGAAGTCAGTGCCGCTCCGTTTCACCTGTTCAAAGGCACCACCGCCGAAGGAGGCATCAGTGTTCCGGCAATTGTCCAGTTGCCCAAGGGCCTGGCCCGCCAGGGAATCGAGCGCGGTGTGGCGCGGGTGGACGACCTGGCGCCGACCTTCCTGGCGCTGGCGGGCATCGCGCTGCCGGAGCAGGCAGAGGCGAGCAGGCATCCGATCACTGGCAAGTCACTGGTGCCCATGCTCGCGGGTAAGGGCAGCCCTCACCTCAACGATAACCTGGCAGGCGAACTGTTCGGCAATGCTTATTACCGCGAGGGCAACCTGAAGTTATTGGGCATGCGGCCCCAGGCAGGTTTCGGCGACAACCGGCTACCACCGCAATGGCAACTGTTCGATGTGGCTAAGGATCGCGGCGAAACCACCGACCTGGCGGCCAGCCAACCCGAGACGGTGCAGCGTCTGAAGGCGGCCTGGTTGCAGTATGCCGAGCGCGTGGGAGTCGTATTCGCACCGCGATAGTGGCGAAAGATTCGTCGTTGGGTTGAAGCGCTGGAGTACTTCCAGGAACGGGAAAGGGCGAACTTGAGCGCAAAGCGAATAAATCGGTTGAAAAAAACTCCTAAACGCCTTAAACGGGATGCTCGCCGGCACGTTGTTCGCAATCCGTAGGTGGGTATCGCCAGGTTTCTGGCCCAGGGAGCGTTAATGAGTTTTGATCCATTGCACGGCTCCCCGCAGCCATCGAGCGAACGCGCAGCCGATGCCGCTCAGCCGCCACGCCCCGCAGACCCGCTCAGCCGGGCTCTGGCGGACGGGCATGACGCGATAGAACGACTGCTCGATTCGGCGCGCAGCGCTGCCCACACCCGCCATTGGGCGGTTTACCGCGCCGGTGAGCAACTGCATCTGGTCGGGCAGGGCGAGCCGCAGGAACATTGGCCGGCCATCGTTGCCAACGAAGACTTCGAAGCGTTCTGCCTGAACAGGCGCCTGCACCGCTGGTCAACCGGCCGGGGCGAAACGGTCCTGGGGTGGGTACTGGCGCCCCAGGATGATGCCGCCGACCCGACGCTGGCCGAGTTTGCCCAGCGCCTGGGCATCGAGGTGCAGACCAACACCCTGGCGCGCGCGCAGATTACCCAGCGAGTGCTCTATGAAATCACCTACCTGGCCAGTTCGACCCGCGACCGCTTCGTGTTCCTGGTGGGGGTGCACCGGCTGCTGGCCAGCCTGATCGACGCCGAGAACTTCTATCTCGCGCTGTACGACCCGCACACGGGCAAGATCGACTACCCGTACTACGTCGACATCATCGATGTGGATGCCGTGGAGGCTGAACACTACGAGTACCTGGACCCCGCGCACCTGTCGTTGACCGGGCAAGTGTTGACCAGTGGCCAGCCGCTGCTGATCGACGCGGCCGGCATGCTCGCGGCCCAGGAGGAAGGTCGCTTCTACTGCGTGGGAGACCGTCCGGAGTTCTGGATGGGCGCGCCGCTGAAAAATGCCTCTGATGAAGTGTTCGGCATGCTGGCCATGCAGGTCTACGAGGTGTCCCGCACCTACAGCGCTGAGGACCGCGCGCTGTTCCTGGTGGTGGCCCGTCACGTGGCCATGGCGCTGGACCGCATTCTGCACCGTGAGGACCTGGAAGCGACGGTGATGCGCCGGACCCTTGAGCTGTCGGCACTCAACGACGCGCTGCGCCAGGAAGTGGCGGATCGCGAACGCGCCGAACACCTGCAGAGCGCGCTGTTCCAGATCGCCGAACTGTCGAGCCGGCCGGGGGACATGACCGAGCTGTTCGAGACCTTGCATGGCATCGTCGGTGAGCTGCTGTTCGCCCACAACTTCTACATCGCACTGTTCGACGACGCCAACGGCGAAGTCACCTTTCCCTATTATGTCGATGAGCGCCAGACCACCCGCCCGCTGGCACGCCGTGGGCGCCGGGGCTTGACCGAGTATGTGATCCGCCAGCGGCGACCATGCCTGGTGGATTCGGCCGAGGCCGAGCGCTTGTCCGCCACCCATGAAACCGAACTCGCCGAGGCGCATATGCGTTCCTACTCGTGGCTCGGTATTCCGTTGTTCGATGGCGATGTGGTACGGGGTGTGCTCGCGGTGCAAAGCTATACCTCGCAGGTGCGCTATACCCTGCGCGATCAGGAGCTGCTGACGTTCGTCTCGCGGCATATCGACACGGCGTTGTCGCGTCGTACGGCAGCCGAGGCGATCCATGCCGCCAACCTCAAGCTTGAAGCCCGGGTACAGAACCGTACCCGTGAGCTTGATCACGCCAATGCCAAGCTGCAGCACGAGAACCTGCACGACGCGCTGACCGGGCTGCCCAACCGTACTTGCCTGCAGCAGCGTCTTGGCGTGGCCTGGTCGCGGTTCGGCAGCGAAGGCGGGCATCTGGCGGTGATGTTCATCGACCTCGACCGGTTCAAGATGGTCAATGACAGCCTCGGCCATCACTTCGGCGACCTGCTGTTGATGCAGGCCGCGCAACGCCTGCGGGGTTGCCTGCGGGAAACTGACCTGCTGGCGCGCCTGGGCGGCGACGAGTTTTCGGTGCTGGCACCGGACGCGCCGCTGGAAGTGGTGATCGACATCGCCGAGCGGATCCTGGTGGCGTTCGACCTGCCTTTTTTCATCAACGGCCTTGAGGTGTTTTCATCCTGCAGCATCGGTATCGTCAGCGCCGACAGTCAGTTCCATCACGAGCCGGCGGACTTGCTGCGCGATGCCGATGCGGCGATGTACCGGGTCAAGAGTGCCGGGCGCGACAGTTTTGCGGTGTTCAACCAGGAAGTGCGCCGTGAAGTCTCGGACCAGGTCGAGCGCGAAGGGGCGCTACGCAACGCGCTCAAGCGCACCGATGAGTTGCTGCCGTATTTCCAGCCGATCGTCAGCGTCGCAACCGGCGAACTGCTGGCGCTTGAAGCGCTGATTCGCTGGCATCAGCCTGGGGGCCGGGTGATCGGGCCGGGCGAGTTCCTGCCGGATGTCGAGGGCTTGCGCCTGATCGGTCGCCTGGACCTGTACATGCTCAATTGCATTGCGGTGATCCTCGCCCAACCGGAGCACGCCAACTGGCCGCCGGTGCACGTTAACTGCTCCAGCTACAGCATGACGCGTCCGGAATTCGCCAGTGATGTCCTGGCCCTGCTGGCCCGCCACCAGGTCGCGCCTTCGCGCATCTGCCTGGAGCTGACCGAAGGCGCGCTGGTGGCGGAGCCGGCGATAGCCCGACTGACCATGCAGCAATTGGCCGACAACGGCATGTCGGTGGTGCTCGATGACTTCGGCGCCGGTTTCTCCTCCCTGAGCTATGTTCACCAGTACCGATTCAGCGGCTTGAAGATCGATAAGTCGTTCATCCTCGAACTTACCTCCAGCCCGCGCAGCCGGGCGATCGTGCGGGCGATTGTGCGCATGGCCGAATCGCTGGACCTGAGCGTGGTGGCCGAAGGCGTCGAGGACCAGGCGACGCTGGACTTGCTGCGCGAAATGGGAGCGACGCAAGCCCAGGGGTATTATTTTGCCAAACCGATGAGTTTGGAGGCGCTGCTGGAGACACTGCCGGTCAGTGTGTAGGGCCGTTTCTACGACAAACCTGCTGGCGTGCCATACCTGGCAGGTATCGAACGCCACCCAATCGATATTAGACCCTGGCCGCACGGCGACTTAGCCTGTGATTCGGCAGGCTCTGCTTGCGCGAAAAAAACTATAAAAATGCCCTTCGATTGGAACCGCCATGAGCACTCACTATTCGATTCCCGACCTAATCGACAGCCATCGCCTCAGCCCCTTCCAATGGCGAGTCTTTGCCTTGTGTTTTTTCGTCGCCATTCTCGACGGGTTCGACACCCAGGCGATTGCATTTACCGGACCCTCCATCATCCAGGCTTTTGGCCTTAGCGCGGGCGCGTTGGCGCCGATCCTGACCGCAGGCATCGTCGGCATGGTGCTGGGTGCCATGGGATTGGGGTTGATGGGCGATAAATTTGGTCGCCGGCCGACCATCATCGGTTCAGTCGCCTTGTTTGGTGTCGCCTCCCTGGCCACCGCGTTCGCCCAGACCACTGAGCAGATTCTACTGCTGCGATTTATCGCAGGTCTGGGAATGGGCGGAGCGACGCCCGTCGTCCTGTCGCTCGCGGCCGAGTACGGGAGTGCCAGGCATCGCGGCACGATCATGACCACCGTGCTGCTGGGCCTGCCTGCAGGTGCCATTCTGGGAGGTTTGCTGGCTGCGAAAATGCTGCCCTCGATCGGCTGGCAGGGCATCTTTGCAGTTGGCGGTATTGTGCCGCTGATATTGCTGGTGGTGTTGCTGTTCGCACTGCCGGAGTCGCTGTATTTCCTGACACGGCGTCGGGCAGATGGCAGTCGGGGGAAAATCAACCGCATCGTGGGGAAAATCACCGGGCGTCAACCGGCTGCGGACACGACTTACAGTGTTCCGGAAATGGACGTGAAAACCCGTGTCACCTCGCTGTTCGCCAGCGGGCTAGCGCGCAATACCCTGGGGATATGGACAATCTACCTGTTTAACTGGATTGCCTGGTTCATGTTCCTGTCTTGGTTACCTACCGTGCTCAAAGCCACCGGGCTGCCAGCCGACCAGGCGCCCATGGGGACCGTCGCGGTCAACGCGGTGTTTGTTGTTTGCGCCATACCGTTGTCGATCATTCTGCCGAAGATCAACACCCGGCTACTGCTCCTGATGCTGTTTGTCTTCGGCATTGTGCTGTGCCTGGGGCTGGCCAATAGCGCCAGCAACTGGACTCTGGTATTCATCCTTGCCGGCTGCGCAGGCCTGGGCATCGGCGGGCAGCAGATCGTATTGAACTACATGGTTGCCCAGGCCTACCCCACGGCATTGCGAGCAACGGCGACCGGCTGGGCAATTGCCTTGGGCCGGGTGGGCGCGATCATCGGCTCGGCAAGCGGTGGCTGGTTTCTCGAACACGGAGGGCCTTCCGGTTATTACCTGGCGTTGGCAGTGCCGTTGGTGATTGCCGCAGCCGGCTTGATGATCATTCGCCCGCAAGCCGATACGGTGCAGGGGCGACCCCTGTCAGTACACTGAAGGCGTGTCTGCCACACCGTACCTCGCGCTCGGCAACCTGCGGTGTGGCCAACCTCAAGCGGGCGCAATCACGGTGGACGTCTTCTCATTCGCTGGCACATCATGCAGCGAAATCCTTGAAGTCTCGCGCAGGGCCAGGCCGCCGGCGAGCGCCAGCAAGGCAATGGCGATCAGGTAGAACGCCGGCGAGAGATTGCTGCCGGTGGTGCTGATCAGCCAGGTCGCCATCAGCGGCGCGGTGCCGCCGAACAGGGTGTAGGCCATGTTGTAGGTGATCGCCGACGCGGTTTAGCGAGTGCGGGTCGGGAAGGTTTCCGAGAGCAATGCCGCGGTGACCACGTTGCACAAGACTGCGCCAATCGCCAGCAGCAACACGCCCAGGATAGACGCGGCAAACGACCCGGAACTGGCCATCAGAAACGCTGGGTACACCACCACAATCAACAGCACGCAGGCGCTCGCTACGGTCATCCGTCGCCCCACCCGGTCTGAGTACAACCCGGCCAGCGGGCAAATCAGCGCGGCAAAAATCAGGGCGATCAGCGACACCAGCAACGCTGTTGCCCGACTCAGGCCGCCGGCAACTTGCAGGTACGTCGCAAAATAGGTGGTGAACATGTAGAACGACAGGGCCGTCAGCGAGATGAAGGCGCCCAGGCAGCAGATGGCTTTGCCGTTGTCGCGAAACGTGTCCCTGAGCGGGGAGTGTGCCACCGCATGCTGTTGGGTCACGGCCTGGAAAGCCGGCGTTTCATCCAGCCTCCAGCGCAGATACAGGCCTACCAGCCCCAGTGGCGCGGCAATCAGGAACGGCAGGCGCCAGCCCCAACTGCCCATGGCTTCAGCGGACAAGGACGCTTCGAGCGCGTAAGCCACCACCGCCGCCGAGGCGAACGCCGCGAAGGTCGACACCGGGATGAAACTGCCATACCAGGCCCGTCTGTCATCAGGCGCATGCTCCATCAGATAGGCGCAGGCACCCGCATACTCACCGCCGGCGGAAAACCCTTGGGCGCAGCGGATCAGGCTCAACAGCACCGGGGCCATGACACCAATCGCCGCGTACGTGGGTAACAAACCGATCAGGGTCGTCGCGCCGGCCATCAGCAGGATTGTCATCGCCAGGGTGCGCTTGCGCCCAATCCGGTCCCCCAGCATGCCAAAGAAAATCCCGCCCAGGGGCCGAAACGCAAAGGCCACGGCAAACACGGCGAAGGTTTTCAGCAGTGCGACGCTCGCATCGCCACTGGGGAAAAATTGCTGGGCGATGGTCGTTGCCAGAAAGCCGTAGACGGCAAAATCAAACCACTCGACAAAATTGCCGATAGCGGCGGCGACTATCACTTTTCTCAGGGTCTTCGGGCTGACCTGCTCTGCGGCGGCGCTTGTCATGCTGAACCTCGACGTTTCATCCGTTAGCCTGCGATTATCCGGGCAACGGCTGAAACGTCTCAGCTCAAAAGTGTCGTTGACGTATTCAGGACCGACTACTGTCGTCCATTCAGCCAGGCCTCATAATCTGCGGCAGGCATTGGCCGGCCATACAGGTACCCCTGTGCCTGATCGCAGCCTGTCTGCTTGAGAAAGCTGTGTTGCGCTTCGGTTTCCACGCCTTCGGCAATGATCTTGAAGCCCAGGGCATGCCCCAATTCCACGATGGTTTTGGTGATCGCCACATCGCGCGAATCGTTGGGTAGATCGGAAATAAAGCTGCGATCGATTTTCAGATGGTCAATGGGTAAGAGTTTGAGGTACGCCAGCGATGAGTAGCCTGTGCCAAAGTCGTCGATGGAAGTGGTTACGCCAAGTCCTTGCAACGTGCCGAGGACTTCCCTGGAATGCTCGGGACTGGCCATCATCAGGCTTTCAGTAACTTCTACCTCCAGCACATGCGCGGGCAAGTCGAAGGCTCGCAAGGCACTTTTGAGGGTTTCGACGAAATCGCTGCGGTCGATTTGCAGAGGCGCCACATTGATGGCGATGACACCGTGCACTATCTGCAGATCAGCCCAGCGCCTGATATCCCTGCAGACCATTTCGATCACTTGCTCGCCGATCTGGATGATCAAACCGGTGTTTTCCGCCAAAGGTATGAATTCGCCGGGGAAAATCAGGCCCTGTAAAGGATCGCGCCAGCGAACGAGCGCCTCGGCGCCTGCAACTGTATTGTCCAGCAGGTTGATTTTTGGTTGATACCACACTTCAAATTCATGGTTGAGCACTGCACGCCTCAAGAAGCGCTCGCCATTGAGTCTTTCCTGGGCTCGCAAGGTCATTTCAGGCTGGTAAAAACGGTAGTCGTTGCGTCCCCCCTCCTTGGCGCCGTACATGGCCGTATCCGCTTGCCTGAGTAATTGCTCAGGCGTCTCGGCGTCGTGGGGCGCCACTGATATGCCGATGCTTGCCGTCACCAAGGTGGAAGTGCCTTTTAAATCGAAGGGTTCCTGAAGTGATACCAGGAGTTTTTTTGCAACGATGATGGCGTCGGTGGGGTGGGCAAGATTGTTCAGTATCAGCGCAAACTCATCACCTCCCAGACGGGACACCGTGTCCTCGGAACGCACACACGCCAGGAACCTGGACGATGCCAGTTGCAGAAGCAGGTCACCAAGGGAGTGACCCAGGCTGTCATTCACTGTTTTAAAGCCATCAAGATCCAGCACCACCACTGCCAGGAACTGGTTATAGCTCAGCGACAAATCGAGGGAATGCTGCAGCCGTTCATTGAACAAGGCTCGATTGGGCAGGGCGGTCACCGGGTCGTAATGGGACATTCGCTCCAGATCGGATTGCGATTGGTTGATCGCTGAAATGTCCGAAAAGACCGCAACGTAGTTATTGACGTTGCCATCTTCATTGTAAACAGCGTTGATGGTCAGCCATTCCGGAAAAAGCTCGCCGTTTTTTCGCCGGTTCCATAGCTCGCCGCGCCACAAACCGCTGGTCTTCAGGCTTTTGAGAATCTGCCGGTAAAAGGCGTTGTCTTGCTTGTCAGTGATGAGTATGTTCGGCTTCAAGCCTATGGACTCCTCGGCACTGAAGCCTGAAATCTTCATGTAGGCTGCGTTGACCGAGAGTATATGTCCGCGTGCATTGGTGATGATCACACCGTCAGCGGTGTTGTCCAGAACGATTCCCGCAAGACGCAGCTGATCGGTGCGTTGTTTGATTTCGGTGATGTCGGTGGAAATCCCCAACACCCCTGAAGCCTGCCCACTTGGCCCTTTCAAAATGCACTTGGTCGTCAGGTAGGTGCGCGTCATACCCTGTTTTTTGACCTGATCCTCAAAACGTAAACTGCCGCCGCTCGAAATCACGTGTTGGTCGTTTTCGCGCAGGGTTTTGGCCTCGATAAAGGGCAGATAACTTTCGCGGGTTTTGCCCTCCATTTCCTCGAAAGTAAGACCAGCAGCTTGTTCGAACATGCGGTTGCACAGTCGAAGTTTGCCCTCAGTGTCGTAGACGTAAATGAGTGATGGGGCGTTGTCGACGATGTCGAGCAACAGGGCTTTCTGCGTCCGCCGTTCTTCAACCTCGTGGGCTAATTGAGCATGGCGTTGGCGAACCAGCAGATGGCTCTTGCTCAGTTGCGCGGCGAAAAAGGTGAACAAGCCGGTGCAGGTGAGGGCCACCAGAAACAGCGGCGATTTGAACAGGGAACTCGCCGGCCAGCCCTGCTGCGGCAGCGCCGCGAGCTCCCATTGGCCACCTGGAACATCAACTAACGTGGTGACTGCGTCACCCTCGAATATTTCAGGCGCACCGTAGATCATTGCGCCGCTTGCACCTGTTCCATCTTCTCCGCGAAGGGCCAGTTGCAAGTTTTTATTGTCAACGATACCGCTGGCAGTGAGCAGTTGAAGCACATCTGCGACGACTGAAGCATTGCCCCAGTAAGTTTCTTCGCCGCCAGAGTGGCTGATGAAAACGGGTCGACGATGGATAAATGCCAGGCCGCCCTGAACCAAATGTACGGGCCCAGCCAAAAGCGCTTCTTTTTGTTCGCGAGATCGTTCGATCGCCCGGTATTGCTCAGGAATCTTGCGATAGTCCAGCCCCAGGACTTTGCGGTTTCCTTCCAGCGGAAAGATATTGCGCACGACGTCGTCAGGCGCCAGCGCAATGTGGCGAATATGCGGCTGGGATGAAATCGCCTGCCGGGCCATTCCGTCGAAATGAGCAGATGAAATTTCACCATCTACTCTCACCAGCTGGCCAATGCCTTCAGTCACATCAAACGTTGAGCGCACTTCGCTCTCAAGGTGCGCCCTGATATTGGCCAGCGTGGACATTACCTGGGCTCTCGCCGCCTGGGATTCTTCTCGTGAATCCAGGGTGCCAAGGGTGACGGAGAGGACGACTCCGGTCAGGAAAATGCTGCCTGGCAGTGCGAATGTCCGCCACGATCGTGGTTGGGCAGTAACCGGGCCATCACTTGTGTCGTTCGCCGTGCCAGCTCGGGTTCTTCTCAAAGCGTCAATCCCTGAAAGTCATCATTGAAATCGAACCGCGTAAACCGGTGGCGATTATGCATATCGATGTTGGATGAATTTGACTCTTCAGTGGTTCCACTGATCCGACGACCGCCGCTTATTGAAATCCATACCATTGGCCGACACAATCGCATCCCGATCCGGCTACGGCCCGGATACCCGTGCAAGAAGGAACCGCAGTTGAACCAACATACACTGTCCATGCGTCTTGAGCGCGTTGCGGCGCAAGTGCCGGCCGGGGCGCGCCTGGCGGATATCGGCTCGGATCACGGCTACCTGCCGGTGGCCTTGATGCGCCGTGGGGTGATTGCGGCCGCGGTCGCGGGTGAGGTGGCGCTGACGCCGTTCCTCTCGGCTGAGCGCACCGTGCGTGAAAGTGATCTGGATCAGCACATCACCGTGCGCCTGGCCAATGGCCTGGCAGCGATCGAGCCGGGTGACGGGATTACGGCCATCAGCATCTGCGGCATGGGCGGCGAGACCATTCGCGACATTCTCGAAGACGGCAAGGCGCACCTCGGCGGTCACGAGCGCCTGATCCTGCAACCCAACGGCGGCGAGCCGCCATTGCGCCAATGGCTGATGGACAACGGTTACCGCATCCTCTGCGAGGAGCTGCTGCAGGAAAACCGCTTCTATTACGAAATCATCGTGGCCGAACGGGATGTACCGGTGCAGTATTCTGACCAGGAGTTGTACTTCGGCCCGCTGCAGATGCAGGCCCGCAGCCCGTTGTTCCTGGCCAAGTGGCAGCGTCTGCTGCAGCAAAAGCACAAGACCCTGGGCAGCTTCGCCATGGCGCGCAAGGGCGTCGCGGAGCACAAGGTGCAAGACCTGGCCCGTCAGGCCCGGTGGATCACCGCGTTGCTGGGGTGAGCCAGGCCGGTGAAAAACAATTGCCCCCCGCAGACTTTTTCGCTTCCCCGGGTTGTCCAACCCTGAGACTGCCGTCACGGCTTTTCCAAACCAGATAGCTGGCCTCAGCTAAGGACAGATGATGACCTTTCTAATATTTCTCATAGCCTGCGGTGCTGCGGCGAGCACCGGGATCATTTTCAAACCCGGGCAATGGTACGAAGAACTCAACAAACCCAGCTTCACCCCGCCAAAATGGCTGTTTCCTGTGGCCTGGTCGATTATCTATCTGTTGCTCGCCTGGGCGGGGTATCGCTTGAGCCTGATGCCCGGAAGCCAGGTGGTGCTGGCCCTGTGGGCGGCACAAATTGCCCTGAATACGCTTTGGACTCCGGTGTTCTTTGGCGCCCACCGGATCTTCGCCGGAATGGTGATCATCTCGCTGCTGTGGCTGGTGGTCGCGGCGATGGTCGTGCTGGCCTTGCGCCTTGACCTGGTCACCGGCTTGATTCTGTTTCCGTATCTCATCTGGCTGTGCGTAGCCAGTGCGCTGAACTTTTCGATACTGCGCCACAACTGAGTGCCTGCTTCAGCGATGAATCGTTACGCTAACCGTAACGGTTCGTCGCTGTGCTTGATTGATGCCCCCCCGCAACACTCCTAAGGTGAGACCACGACAGCGAACCTCTGGAGTGGTCATGACAACAACAATATCCCCCGACCCGCGATGGACGCGGCGGCGCAGCGAGAAGCAGCGGCGTCTGGAGCTGGTCAAGGATTTAGCCGACGGCGCGGTGCTGCCCACCGGGAAGATCGTCCAAGCCCTGCAAGCGTTGATCCTGCCCGGCGATCGCGTGGTGCTGGAAGGCAATAACCAAAAGCAGGCGGATTTCCTCTCCCGCTCCCTGGCCCAGGCCGATCCGGCAAAACTGCATGATTTGCACATGATCATGCCCAGCGTGGGGCGGTCCGAGCACCTGGACCTCTTCGAGCGCGGCATCGCCCGCAAGCTCGACTTCTCGTTTGCCGGCACCCAGAGCTTGCGCATCAGCCAGTTGCTGGAAGACGGCCTGCTGGAAATCGGCGCGATCCATACCTACATCGAACTCTATGCGCGGCTGGTGGTGGACCTGATCCCCAACGTCGTGCTGTCGGCCGGTTTCATGGCCGACCGTGCCGGTAATATCTACACCGGGCCCAGCACTGAAGACACGCCCGCCCTGATCGAGCCTGCCGCGTTCAGCGACGGCATTGTGATCGTCCAGGTCAATCAACTGGTGGATGACGTCAGCGAGTTGCCGCGCGTCGACATCCCGGCGTCCTGGGTCGATTTCGTTGTAGTCGCCGACAAACCGTTCTATATCGAGCCGCTGTTCACCCGTGATCCACGGCATATCAAACCGGTGCACGTGCTGATGGCGATGATGGCGATTCGCGGCATCTACGAAAAACACACCGTGCAGTCGCTCAATCACGGCATCGGTTTCAACACGGCCGCCATTGAATTGATCCTGCCGACCTACGGCGAGTCCCTTGGCCTCAAGGGCAAGATCTGCCGCAACTGGACCCTCAATCCGCACCCGACCCTGATCCCTGCGATCGAAAGCGGCTGGGTGGAAAGCGTGCACTGCTTCGGCACCGAACTGGGCATGGAAAACTATATCGCTGCGCGGCCGGACGTGTTTTTCACCGGGCGCGACGGCTCCCTGCGCTCCAACCGGATGTTTTGCCAACTGGCCGGGCAATACGCCGTGGACCTGTTCATCGGCGCGACCCTGCAGGTGGATGGTGACGGGCATTCCTCGACCGTGACCCGCGGGCGCCTGGCCGGTTTTGGTGGCGCGCCGAACATGGGCCACGACCCCCGCGGGCGTCGTCATGACACCCCGGCCTGGCTCGACATGCGTCACGGCGATGCGCCCGAAGCCATGCTCGAACGCGGCAAGAAGCTCGTGGTGCAAATGGTTGAAACCTTCCAGGAGGGTGGCAAACCCACGTTCGTCGAAACCCTCGACGCAGTGGAAGTGGCCAGGAAGAGCGGTATGCCGCTGGCGCCGATCATGATCTACGGCGACGACGTCACGCACCTGCTGACCGAAGAAGGCATCGCCTATCTGTACAAGGCGCGTTCCCTGGAAGAGCGCCAGGCGATGATCGCCGCCGTCGCCGGGGTGACTGCCATCGGCCTGCGGCACAATCCCAAGGACACTGCGCGCATGCGCCGTGAAGGTCTGATCGCCTTGCCTGAAGACCTCGGCATCCGTCGCACCGACGCCACTCGCCAACTGCTCGCGGCCAAAAGTGTCGCGGACCTGGTGGATTGGTCCGGTGGCCTCTACAACCCGCCCGCCAAGTTCAGGAGCTGGTAATGCACGCATTCAACCTGCAAGCCAAACCCGTGACCCTGGCCGAGCGGCTGGCGGACCTGGCCGTCGAGGCGTTGATCGATGAAGCTGACCTGTCGCCCAAACCCGCTCTGGTCGACCGTCGCGGTAACGGCGCTCACACCGACCTGCACCTGGGGCTGATGCACGCCTCGGCGCTGACCCTGTGGCCGGCCTTCAAGGAAATGGCCGAAGCCGCTATCGAATTCGGCGAAGTGGGCTTGCCCCTGCGCGAAGCGATTGGCCGCATTGGTAGGGAAGGCGAGCGAGCGATGCTCGCCACCACAGGCGGAATCAATACTCATCGAGGCGGGATTTGGGCCTTGGGATTGCTGGTCACGTCCGCAGCACTCGCGCCGCAATCCCGGGCTGCCCATGCGGTGGCGGCACGTGCGGCGCGGCTGGCGTTGCTGGATGACGCTGATGCACCGCGTGTTCTCAGCCATGGCGCCCAGGTGGCACAACGTTACGGCGCTCGCGGTGCGCGGGAAGAGGCACAGGCGGGTTTCCCGGCAGTGATCCAGCGGGCTTTGCCGCAGCTGCAACGCAGTCGCGACGCCGGCCATGGTGAGCAGAATGCCCGGCTCGACGCGTTGCTGGCAATCATGGCGCAACTAGCCGACACCTGCGTGCTCTACCGCGCCGGCGAACCGGGTTTACACGCCATGCAGCAGGGCGCTCGGGCGGTGCTCGACGCTGGTGGCAGCGCCAGTCTTGCCGGGCGTCGCCGTCTGCACGAACTCGACCAACAACTCATCGCATTGAATGCCTCGCCCGGCGGCGCCGCGGACTTGCTCGCAGCCTGCCTGCTGCTCGACCGTATCGCATCTGGCGACGTCATGATTCAGGGAGCGTTCTGATGGAAACCTTATCGTTTGAATTCCCCGCCGGGCAGCCGCCTCGCGGCCGTACCCTGGTGGGCTGTGTCGGCTCCGGGGACCTTGAAGTGCTGATCGAGCCGGGTCAGGCCGGCAAACTGACCATCGCCGTGCAAACCTCGGTCAATGGCAGTGAACAGCGTTGGCAACACCTGTTTGCCCGGATGTTCGAGGGGCAGGCCTACCCGGCAATGGCCATCGAAATACATGATTTCGGCGCCACCCCCGGCGTGGTGCGCTTGCGCCTGGAACAGGGCTTCGAGGAGATCGGCCATGACTGACTTAACCACGTTGGCCAACTCATGCAGCCTGGTCGAACTGGGTGCCCGGCAAAGGGCCCAAGCGTTGCTCGATACCGGCACGTTTCGCGAATTGCTCGACCCGTTCCAGCGAGTCATGTCGCCGTGGCTGGCGCGCCAGGGTGTGGTGCCTCAGGCCGATGACGGCGTGGTCATCGCCAAGGGCCTTCTCAACGGTTTGCCGGTGGTGATTGCCGCCATCGAGGGCGCTTTCCAGGGCGGCAGCCTGGGTGAAGTCGGCGGCGCAAAAATGGCCGGCGCCCTGGAGCTGGCCGCAGAGGACAACCGTAACGGGGTGCCGACCCGCGCCGTGCTGCTCCTGGAAACCGGCGGTGTAAGGCTTCAGGAAGCCAACCTGGGCCTGGCGGCGATCGCCGATATCCACGCAGCGATTGTCGATCTTCAGCAGTACCAGCCGGTGGTGAGCGTGGTGGCGGGCAGCGTCGGTTGTTTTGGCGGGATGTCGATCGCGGCCGGGTTGTGCAGTTATCTGGTGGTTACGCGCGAAGCACGTCTGGGCTTGAACGGCCCGCAAGTGATCGAGCAGGAAGCCGGACTTGAGGAATACGATTCCCGCGATCGGCCCTTCATCTGGAGCCTCACCGGTGGCGAACAACGTTTCGCCAGCGGCCTGGCGGACCGCTATGTCGCCGACGACGTGGTGCAGATCCAGCAGCACATCAGTGAATTACTCCAACAGGGTTTGCCGGCCCGGCGGCGCAGCCAGCAGGCGGCGCGGTTCCTGCACCGTCTGGCGCAACTGGACACCGAACCGCAAATCGAGCCGGCAACGGTTCGCGACCTGTACCGAGGAGAGCGCTCATGAGTTCGTATTCCCTACGCGGCCTGCATTGGTTCCAAGCCTTGAGTGCAGGCGCAAAAATGCTTGAGGGGCTGCCGCCATCGTTGCGAGTTGCAGACGCGGAGCTGGGTGGTAAGGCCGCGCGCTTTATCGCAGTAGTGGCCGATCCGCACAACCGCTTTCCCCGGGCCCGTAACGGCGAAGTGGGGCTGCTGGAGGGTTGGGGCCTGGCGAGTGCCGTGGATGAACTGATCGCAGCCGATCAGGATAAACCTTGCAAACGCGCGGTGATCGCCATTGTCGATGTCCCAAGCCAGGCCTATGGCCGGCGCGAAGAGGCGCTGGGCATTCACCAGGCATTGGCCGGGGCGGCGGACAGCTACGCCCGCGCCCGTCTGGCCGGTCATCCGGTGATTGGCTTGCTGGTGGGCAAGGCCATGTCCGGGGCTTTTCTGGCCCACGGCTATCAGGCCAACCGCTTGATTGCCCTGCGTGATCCGGGCGTGATGGTGCATGCGATGGGCAAGGCTTCGGCCGCCCGGGTGACACTTCGCAGCGTCGAAGAACTGGAAACCCTGGCCGCCAGCGTGCCGCCCATGGCGTATGACATCGACAGCTACGCCAGCCTCGGCCTGCTGTGGGAAACCTTGTCGGTGGAGCAGATCGAGCGGCCCACCGCCAACGATGTGGCGCGGGTGACGGAGTGCCTGGGTCTGGCAGTTGCCGATGTGGCTGGCGGCAGTCGCGACCTGAGCAGTCGTCTGGGCGCGACTAACCGTGAGGCTTCGAGCAAGGTTCGCCAATTGCTGAGGGCTCAGTGGTGAACGTGTACCTGGCCCACGATCTGCTCTGGGGCATGACTGTGCAGCAGCTGCCGGCAGACGCGCCTGAGTGGGTGTTCGATTCGATCCGCGCAGGGCACCCGGTGGTGGTGCGGCGAGCGCTGGGTCCCGCGGGTGAAATACCGGTCGGGGTGCGTGGGCGTTTGCGTGAACAACGCTTTGCCGCGGTCATGCGGGTTGATTCGGTTTGTCAGCGGGTGCAACCCGAATCGCTGTGTCATGTTTCGATCGAGCGCGACCTGCCAGCGCTGCATACCCTGAAGCACCTGCGGCCAATGCTTGATGACTGCGGTTGGGTCTGGGGGGTGAGCGGCAGCGCCGGGTTCGAATTGGCCAGCGCCGGGTTCGAACTGGCCCGCGCCGGGTTCCATCTCGCCAGCGCACCGCTGGCCTTGCACCCGCACAGTGACCTGGACTTGATCCTGCGCACGCCCGAGCCGTTGCCTCGGCTCCAGGCCCGGGAGTTGTTGAAGATTCTGGATCGCGCAACATGCCCGGTGGATATGCAGTTGCAGACCCCCTTGGGCGCGGTGGCATTGCGCGAATGGGCTGGGCGCTCGGACCGGGTATTGCTCAAGCAGGCCTGTGGTGCTTGCCTGACTGCAGATCCATGGAACCTGCGGGAGCAGGCAGCGTGAGCAGTTTGCTGGTGTTTCCGGGGCAGGGCGCCCAGCAGCCGGGGATGCTCCAGCGGCTGCCCCGCGAGACTGTACTCGAAGCGAGTGCAGTGCTCGGCGAAGATGTCCTGCTGCTGGATTCAGTGCAGGCCCTGAAGTCGACGCGGGCGGTGCAACTGTGCTTGCTGATCGCTGCAGTTGCCGCCTCGCGCCAGTTGGCGACAGTGCCCCATTACGTGGCCGGCTTGTCCATTGGCGCCTATCCCGCTGCGGTTGTGGCCGGTGCCTTGAGCTTTGCCGATGCACTGCATCTGGTCAGCCTGCGCGGTGAGCTGATGCAACAGGCCTACCCGGCCGGTTACGGCATGACCGCGATCATCGGGCTCGATCTGGCGCGCTTAGAAACCCTGGTAGCCCAGGTTCACGGAGCCGACTCGCCGGTGTATCTGGCCAACATCAACGCCGATAACCAGGTGGTGATTGCCGGCAGCGATGACGCCATGCAGGCGGTCGCTGTACTGGCGAAGGCTCACGGGGCGGGCCTGGTCAGGCGCCTGGCGGTCAGCGTTCCTTCCCATTGCCCGCTGCTCGACAGGCCTGCGGCAACCCTGGCTGAAGCCTTTGCCAAGGTGCAATTGAACACCCCGAAAACCCGCTATCTCAGTGGCAGCCGCGCACGGCCAATCATCAACACCGAAGCCTTGCGTGATGACCTGGCCTTCAACATGTGCCGCGTCGTCGATTGGCGCGGCACCGTGCAAAGCGCCTATGAGCGCGGGGTGCGCCTGCAGATTGAAATGCCACCCGGTGCGGTGCTGACCGGCCTGGCAAAACGGGTATTTGAACAGGGCACGGTGATTGCCTTCGAGGGTGCGCGCCTCGACACCTTGCAGCTGCTGATGCATGAGGAGGGAAGCCGCCAACCCTAGACCCCGCTCAGGCCTTCGAACAACAAAAACAACATTCGACGATGCACATTGAGGAACTACAACAATGATTATTTACGGTGTGGCGTTGCTGGCGATCTGTACGCTGGCAGGGGTGATCATGGGTGACCTGCTCGGCGTAATGCTGGGAGTGAAGTCCAACGTGGGTGGTGTGGGTATCGCGATGATCCTGTTGATCTGCGCACGTTTGTGGATGCAAAAACGCGGCGGCATGACCAAGGATTGCGAGATGGGCGTCGGCTTCTGGGGCGCCATGTACATCCCCGTGGTGGTCGCGATGGCAGCCCAACAGAACGTCGTCGCGGCGCTGCACGGTGGCCCGGTGGCGGTGCTGGCGGCGATCGGTTCGGTGGTGATCTGCGGCGCAACGATTGCCTTGATCAGCCGGACTCATAAAGGTGAGCCCTTGCCCGACGAGCCTGAGGCCTTGAGCCCGGTCGGCACGCCAGTGGGAGGTCGCTGATATGTGGGACCTCATCGAGAAAGGCCTTGAGCATAACGGACTGATTACCGCCTTTGCGTTTGTTGGCGTGATCATGTGGGTGTCGGTGGTGTTGTCCAAGCGCCTGACGTTTGGGCGGATCCATGGTTCGGCGATTGCCATCGTCATCGGGCTGGTACTGGCGTGGGTCGGAGGCACCCTCACAGGGGGGCAGAAAGGCCTGGCGGATCTTGCATTGTTCTCCGGTATCGGTTTGATGGGTGGCGCGATGTTGCGTGACTTTGCCATCGTCGCGACGGCGTTTGAAGTGCAAGCCACCGAGGCAAAAAAAGCCGGGCTGATCGGGGTGATTGCGTTGTTGCTGGGCACGATCCTGCCGTTCATCGTCGGGGCTAGCATTGCCTGGGCTTTTGGGTATCGCGATGCGGTGAGCATGACCACCATCGGCGCCGGTGCAGTCACCTACATCGTCGGGCCGGTCACCGGCGCGGCCATTGGGGCGAGCTCGGATGTGGTGGCGCTGTCGATTGCAACCGGCCTGATCAAGGCGATCCTGGTGATGGTCGGCACCCCCATGGCAGCGCGCTGGATGGGCCTGGATAACCCGCGCTCAGCCATGGTCTTCGGCGGGCTGGCCGGCACGGTCAGCGGCGTAACGGCAGGGTTGGCTGCGACTGATCGGCGGCTGGTGCCTTATGGGGCGCTGACGGCGACTTTCCACACCGGGCTTGGGTGCCTGCTTGGGCCTTCGTTGCTGTACTTCATTGTTCGGGGGATTGTCGGGTAGATTCTCGGAGCTTGTTAACGCCCGTCTCCACATTCACCGGTCCATGAGCTGCTCGGTGAAATGTGGAGTTACACAGATCTAACCTTCACAAAGGTGGAGTAGGCTTGGATTGGCGGGGCTGAAATTTTATGGGAAAGTTAAAATTCTTGTTCGATGTCATTTGGAAGTTTTTGCTGTGGCTCGAATAAGAGTTATGGCTAGGCAATATGCCGTCATTAGAGCAACTAAGCTATAACTTAGGCCCTCAATTATCCTCTCAGGATTAAAAATTAGGCTGCTCGCAGTGATGATGAGGATGAGGGTTAATGTTGTGGCAAGTTCGCTGACAAGAAAAAAAGATACTGCATCGCTATCGCTCGCGTTATGGAGGACTTCATTTGATGTTAGGCGGGTAAATATCGTACCGATCACCACGCCTAATAAACAAAACAACGCCAGCGATAAAAAGAAAGCAATGTCCTTGCTTGTAAGTGCCAGCAGTAGAGAAGTGATAACAGTTGCAATCAAGCAGGAGGATGAGAGTTTGATGTTGGATCTGCTGATGATAAATCTGGATATCGCAAGCCTCCCTAATATAGTAGATGCCAAAAATACGATGTACGCAATCAGTGAGCTCCCTAACCAAGAAAATTGCTGGGCTAAGCCCAAGAGGTCACTATGCCGATAAAGCAAACCTATTGCGTACATAAATATCAACGATTCAAATACGTTTCCCGCAACATAGCCTGTTATTTGCACTGGGTATTTCGTCGCAATAGTGAAATGCTTAAGATATGCGTGATGTCCTGAATGTAAAATAGTTCTACTTGCGTTGATGGGTCGAAGGTCGCTGTTCGATATGTATATTTGCGTTGATCTCAGTAGTAGTAGCATCGACATTATTGTTGTTGTGGCATAAAAATAGGACGTAGCATTTATTAGAAGGGAGGCCGTCAGTAATAAAACCAATGGGGTTCCAATGCGAATGTATAGAAGATGGTTGAATGCTTTGATGTAATCAGCGGCTTTGCCAGTCATTTTTATATGTAAGGTGTTATAAGCTGGTCGGAAAGATGCTTTTAAACAGCCTGTTCCTGCTGAGTCGCACACGAAAGCCATCAGAATCAAGCTCCAGCCTGTGTACCAATATCCAAGCAATGATGCCCAAAATCCCAGCATCAGGAAAAAAGCGCATGCCAGTTTGAATATAAAACCATAGATGGTGGTATTGGCAGTGCCCAATCTACATACAAAGTAGTGACCAATGTAAAATTCCACAAATAAGGAGATGATTAACTGCGTTGCAAGCGAGAATTCCAACGAAAACTGGCCTAAACTTGGGCTGCTTGCAATTAGTGCTAGTTCGAGAATGGTTGCTCCCATTGCAACGCCACCATACAAGGCATCTGATCTAGCGACGAGTGTGTGTGCACTTTTCATTCGTTTGCTCTATAAGTTATACCGGGCTCTAGAGTAAGGTTTTTATATAGGGTGGACGGCGCGTAAGCGCGACCGTAAAACATCAGTGTCGTATATATTGAGTCCAGATCGTAAGGGATTAGTGTGAATTTCTCAAAAGGTTGCTTCGTGGTATACACTGGAGTTCCAACTTTGCCATTTCTAAAGTCTTCGTAAAGTAATAACTCGAAATCAGTATTTGAGTTCTTGGTGGTATCGTTAAAAAAAATACCGCAGGCTGCATCGTTGAGATTTCTATAGGTGCTCCCAGCCGTGTGCATTTGTTCAAATACGTTGGTTAAAATATTATCTCCATAGATTGATTGTAGATATCTGATAGTATAAGGCCATCTTCTATTCAAATGCCTGGATATGTCTAGATATCGTCTGACGCAGTCAAAAGTGAAATGTTTATCATATGCAGAGGTCGGGTGGGTGAGAATATTTTTAGATTTATATATTTCAGTGAAGATCAAGTCGATAGCGTCAGTGTTTTTTATTGTCATTTTCTGAGACCTCTGCGAGCGTTTTTTTTACGAGGTTGATGTTGTATTGCTCAACTTCAATGGAAGCCCCTTCCATTTCCAGCAAAATGTTGTCTGTATTGTACGCCTGGATGATAGTTGGCTTGAAAGCTTCCATCAGTTCAATATTGTAGGGGTCGGAGTGCTGGTCGAGCCACACGGGAATGCCATTCCACATCCAGGATTTTATTCCTGAAATATGCAACGTTTTGATGAAGCTCCATATTTCATGTTTTCCGTCAGGAATGGAGAAATCAAGATCTTTGCTTTTGCAATAGCCCAAGTAATGTCCGATGTCAAAAGCCATGGAGCAACCAGACTGAAAGCATAGCTCTAAATAGAAGTCCCAAAACGGTATGCTTCCGAACTCGCTGTATACGGGTGGATTCTCTAATAGTAGGGGCAGTTCAAGAAAATTCTTTACCATATTGGCGTTAATTATTGTTGTTTGTAACGATTTTTTGTTTAAGGGTGGATTTGTTTGATGGGCGCCGAGAAAAAGATTCTCATTTCTCCATATGCCTATGTCTTCTTCGATGTATCTTACGGGGAGAATGTCAGTTATTTTTTTGAGATTTGCTAACTCTGACATATCGATCACTCCAGAGAAATTTATATCTACTGGGTGAACGGAAATAGTGAAGTCAGCAGTCGCGCAAACATCAATTATTGAGTTCTCCAGTTTTTCCCATGGTCGCACGCCCAGGCTAAAGTGCTTGATCGGAGCTCCACGGTAAATGCTACTGGTGTTTGAATTGAAATCAATAAATTGTTTTAACTTGTTTATATCGCCGCTCACACCTAGACTTATCGAATCGATGTTCATGAAATTCACCCGCCCGAATGATAATTATGCAGACTTTCCGATTAATTCACCTTTTCTACCACCAACACCAAGAGTAAAGGTTTCTAAAGCGACTCGTTTCGGCGAATTATTGGCTTTTGTTCCGTTCGAGATTTTTTTTAAGATAGAGGTGTATGTTAGGAACTCTTCCCCTCTAAATATCGTCCGCCGCTCGCCCGTCAGCTGGCAGAGCCCCCACAGAATTTTGAATGGCATATGTCTTAGGTAAATATTGAGCAAGGATAGATGTGCAATTTCTCCCCTCGAGGTGCTTTGTGATATTTTCTCTATATTTATAAGAATGGCGTTCTCTAGGGAGTTGAGTAGAGGTTTTGCAAAATGATCTATATAAGCATCGTAGATTTCCTTCACCTCTTGATTTTCTATAAGTTGTCTACTGTTTGGTAAGGCGATCAAATTGAACTTAATACCCATTTTCCTTTCGAGATTATCTCTGACAGGTGTGCCTGGATATATCATCATGATATTGAAGTAATGATCAAAGGATTCATGTTCAGTCAAACCGGCGTGAAGCAAAAAGCTCAGATTTTCTATGATTTCTCTTTTTTGTTGATCATGATAAAACATGATAAAATCGAGGCCGATGTCGATGCCATTGATCTGTAGGGCTATGATTGCGTCTGTATTATTTTTTACTGTAACTCTTTTGTTCATATAATCGAGTTGAGTTTGCGAGCCAGACTCGATACCCATTTCGACAAGTCTTAATCCTTGTGTTACTAATTTTGGTAATTCTGTGCGCAGCTTAAGTAGGTACCCTACTGTAGAGGAACTGCTCCATGTAACCTCGCCGCCGAATAGCTTGTATAGTTTTTCAGAGAAATCCAATACTCTTTCTTTTCGTACAAAAAAATTAGCATCCATCATGTAAATATGTTCAAAAGAGTATTTTTTGTGAGCCTCTGCAATCCAGTCAATCAGGGTGGTTGCGTCGACGGCACGCCACTTAGGACCATCTTTATCTGCCGCAACGATGGCGCAGAATGAGCACGCTAAAGGGCAACCACGGCTACTAGTGAGTGCTATTGCTTTTCTTTTTTTTCCATCTCTTCTGTCCGTGAAATAGAGGTTTTGTAAACGCTCTGAACAATATTCCAACAATGGATTTTCCCATTCGGTTGCGGGTAGTTGTATCTTCTGTTTATAGGTTTCGTGCGTTTCCCCGATTTCGGAAATCCAAACTGCATTTGGTATTTCTTGTATGTAGTTGTCTATAAGTATTTTTTTGGGTATAGGGTTGTTGTTGGTATTCTTTGTGGGCGGAGAGTCTGATGCTTCTTCACGTGATTTGTTGAATAGTTTTAGCAGTGTTGCTGTTGAGTGTTCTCCTTCACCATAAAGCGCCAGTTCAAAAATACCATTTGATACGCGTAGAAAATCTTTCGCTGCAAGGCTTATATGCGGGCCGCCGCAGAATAAAACTGTCTCAGGTAGAGCGCTTTTAATTAATTCACCCCAAGCGATCGCTGCTTGAACATGGCTGCTGAAAATAGATATTCCTACCAGTGCAGGTTGCCAGTCTATCAGGTCTTTTAATTCGTGAGAGTCTGAGGTGTATAAGTCAGAATAATCAAATATTTTGCATTTTACATGTGTTACATGTTTTTTTACGTAAGCTGATATGTTCTGGAGCCCCAAAGGCATTACTTTTTGCGGACCTTCGCCGTATGGCAGCGAAACTAACGCTAGTCGAGTAGGGTCGTAATTATCACTGTCCTT
Organism: Pseudomonas sp. 65/3-MNA-CIBAN-0223; assembly: GCF_040310425.1. NCBI lineage: Bacteria > Pseudomonadati > Pseudomonadota > Gammaproteobacteria > Pseudomonadales > Pseudomonadaceae > Pseudomonas > Pseudomonas sp. 65/3-MNA-CIBAN-0223. Next base: position 75,630 of record NZ_JBEOPV010000016.1, on the reverse strand, counting down.
ATTTAGTAAATTGCAGCACGCTTCGTTCATACGCACTCCTTGCTTCTTTGTCCTCAGACATATTGAAGAAAGCTGGATACCGCTCTGTTAGCGCCAAGGATTTTTCATGGGAATCCAGTGCTTCAATAAATTTTTTTTTCGGAATTTTCAGGAGGTGTGTGCCATTGTGAAAAAAACAATACCCGAGTTCTGTCAAGCATAAAACACCTTCATTGATTGCAGCTCTCATCTGTTGGCAGCCTTTGAGTTTAGAAGTGGGCATCGTTACACGATGCCCTGGTTGCTTCATCAAAACTCTGGCGCCGTTTTTCCAGCAACCATGTCGTACGTTCCATCTGGAACAGGAGTCATAACCTCAATATCAGAGGCTAAATCATCTAAGTAATTTTCATCATAAGAAGTTTCTTCATTCATACCTTTCTCCTTTTGAAAGGTGACAGTTAAGTCACAAGATTTTTCCTGTTTGACAACGTCGGAGTTAGAAAGCTGCGTATATGTAGCTGTGCACAGCTTAAAGTTTAATCTCCTGCCATTGATGATAGCCACCCTTGACGGTTTCATATAAGTATTGAATCTGATTGGAGTCAAATAAAAAATCAAACTTCCGAAATTTCCTACGGGAATTTTGATGTTGTAGGTCGCATCCTACTTCAATAAGGCAGTTATCCTACAAATTGTGGTTAATATAGATTCTTGGATTTGCCGATTTGGTGCGATGCGTAAATTAACCTTTCGGTTTTATGTCTGTAAATCAGTGCGTTAATTTTAAACTGAGGTTAGATTTTTTCATTGCTGTGCAGTGATTAATAGTCAGGACGCAGCACGCTGGATGGGCCTGGATAACCCGCGCTCAGCCATGGTCTTCGGCGGGCTGGCCGGCACGGTCAGCGGCGTGACGGCAGGGTTGGCTGCGACTGATCGGCGGCTGGTGCCTTATGGGGCGCTGACGGCGACTTTCCACACCGGGCTTGGGTGCCTGCTTGGGCCTTCGTTGCTGTACTTCATTGTTCGGGGGATTGTCGGTTAACCCGCTCTGACGCCATCGCGGGCAAGCCTTGCTCCCACAGAAGCAAAGTGCAATTCATGTGGGAGCAAAGCTTGCTCGCGATTGATTCACCCCGGTGTCAAGCATGCCGATTGGCATACATCCGACACTCCGCCAACAACGCCAGCAAATTCGGGTCGCGCTCCTTGGCCTTCAGGAACACCACCCCGATGTGCTGCTGCAACCGATACCGCGCCTGCAACGGAATCAACTTCACCCGGTTTTCATACACCGCCGCAATCCTCCCCGGTAGCAACGCATAAACCACCCCCGAGCTGACCATGCTCAGCAGGGTGAAAATGTCGTTGACCTGCATGGCCACTTTCGGCTCGAACCCCGCTTGCTTGAATACTCGATTGCCGTCCTGATGGGTGGCGAAGCCCTGGGTGAGGGTGATGAACGTTTCATCGCGCACTTCCGCCAGGTCGACTTCTGCGCGCTGGGCGAATGTCGACTCGGCGGGCGTGGCCAGGAAGATATCGTCCGAGAACAGTGGGATCTGCTCGCAGTCCGGATCGTTGACACTGTCATCCAGCGACACCAGGATCGCGTCGACTTCCATGTTCTTGAGCTTGTACAAGAGGTCGAAATTGGAGCCCAGGATCAGGTCGATATTGAGTTCGCTGCGGCGAATCTTCAGGCCCATGATCAGCTGCGGTACGGTCTTCACAGTCAGTGAATACAGCGAGCCCAACTTGAAGCGTTCGGCGGAAAAGCCTGCCGCTTCACGGGTCAGGCGCACGCTTTCGACGACGTCCTGAATCAGCTTCTGCGCGCGCTCTTCCAGCACATAGGCGCTTTCCAGCGGCGTCAGGTTGCGGCCCTCATGCTTGAACAGCGGGCAGCGCAAGGCGCTTTCGAGCGAGTGAATGGCGCGGTGCACGCTGACGTTGCTGGTCTGTAACTCGGCGGCGGCCCGAGCCAGGTTGCCCGTGCGCATGAAAGCCAGGAACACCTCGAGTTTTTTCAGGGTAAGCTCTTCATCGATCAGCATGGGGGAGACTCTTGTTGGAAGAGATCGATTGTGCCGAATTTTCGGCAGGCCTGGATCAATAAATCCCGGCCTCATCGCGGGCAAGCCTTGCTCCCCAAGCTTATTATCGAATGGCCAGCCCTACCTGCCGGCCACTCCAGGTACGTCCATGTTGATCTTGCGCCAGGCGGCTTCGGCAAAGCTGTAGACCGAGAACGCGATCAACCCCAGGGCCATCACCATCAACAGCACAGCGCCGGCCGGTAGGTTCTGTAAGGCATCGAGGGCGTCCTTCATCCCCGGCGGGTCCATTGCCTTGTAGTTGGAACCGCTGATCGCCAACAAAACAGCAATTTCGAGAAACACCACACCCCGGGCGATCAAACCGAAGCGCGAGACGGGGCGGACGTAACGCATGACGTCTTCATCTGCTTCAAAGTACTTCTCGAACGTGGCCTTCCAGCCCTTGATCAGGTGAGCAATGCCCACGCCGAAGGGGATGAGTGCGATCAGGTAGATCAGCAGGTTCGAATGTTCCCAGGACAGTATTTGCGCCAACAGGTCCTTGGTTTGCGAACCGCCATCACCGCCCGAACTCTTGAGGCCACTGACCAGCAGGCCCAGGGCAAAAAAGGCCAACGCCCCGTTGACCAGGCCTCCTGCCAGCAAGCCGGCCCGAATCACCAGCCCCTTGAAGTTGCTGCCGTGATGATCAACGTCGCGCACGGCTTGCAGCACCCGCCAGGCTGCAAAGGCAAGCAGTCCGGCCACCACCAGGCCGACCAATACATAACCGAATGGCTGACTCAGCAATGCCTCGAGGCTGCGGTGACTGTCCTTGGGTTTTGTCGAGTCCTGGGCGGCGAGCAGGGCGAAGATGCCGATGATCAAATAGATGACGCCTCGAGCGGCGTAACCGCCCCGTGCAAGGACGACGAGGCTCTGGTGAGCGGACATGGGTGTGATTCCAAAGGAGTGATACAAGAGCAGACCTGTGGAGCGGGAAGGGGTTCGATCCAGCCCGCTGAAGCTTCCAGGCGGCAGCCCTATCGGGTTGTAACGCGGCAGGTACCTGGGGCAGCGGCCAGGGTATGTAGGAATGGCACAACGGGCAAGCCCAGCTGTTGGCCTAAAGCGCGGGCCAGAGTGGATTTGCCGCTACCGGCATTGCCCAGAGTCACAATCCTTTGCATGGGGGTTTCCTGTCGAGAAAAAAGGCGGTGATTGTGCAGGGTTTGGGCATTTAATTCTCAACTTCGGTCGTAACCGCTGCTGAAATGGACACCCCCAGCAAGTAGAGCATTCCCCCGGCTATCACGAACATCGCAAGCATGTAGAAAATGTAGTGCGCAGGTTGCATGGCCAGAACTATTCCGCAAAGGACCGGCCCGAGTGCTGCGCCGACGTTGCTCAGGTTCTGAGCTGCGTAGTACATGCCCCGCAGGTGACTCGGTGCGATGTTGTCGATGAACATGTATTCCGCCGGGAATACGATGATTTCACCGACGGTGAAAATGGCCATGGAAAGGACCCAGAGCAGCAAAGTGGTCGACAGTGCAAAACCTGCCAGCCCCAGGATGAACATGCCGAGTCCCCCTGCGAGCCACAGGTTCAGGTGTCGGTGGCTGATCCGTTTGCCGATGCTGTATTGCAGGCTGATCACCATCAAGGCGTTAGTCGCCACTACCGTACTGATAATCCGGTACGTCTCTTGGGGTGTGGTGGTGACCACGAGGTACTGCGAGAGATACGCGGTGAATTGGCCGAAAACCACGGCACTGAGCAACCCGCCCAAGGTGAAGCACACCAGCCGGTAGTCACGCAGCAACAACCTGCCGACTGCCAGGAATGGCGTCGGCTGCAGGCCCGGGCCGGCACTCGTCAGGCGCCTGTCACCCCACACGAAGTAGACCAAGGAAAACCCGACGCCCAGTCCCGCCGACAGCAAAAAGGGCAGGCTCATGTCCAGGGCCGCCACCCCGGCTCCCAGAAATGGCCCGACGGCGTAGCCGATATTGGTCAGTGTGTACTTGATGGAAAACGCTTCGCTGCGGCGGTCCATGGGGAGCAGGCTGCCAAATCCGGATTTCACTGCGATGTCGATAACGGCATACGCCAGGTTGATCAGCACCAGGCATAGGTAGAACAGCCACAGGACGGGTGCCAGATACGCACCGAGAAATCCGCCGCTGAACACGCCGCAGCATATGAGGATGAGCTGGTAACTGGACATCCTGTCCACCAGGAAGCCGCCATACAGGCTCAGCAGCGAGCCGATGATCAGCGTGCTGCCGATCGCCAGGCCGATATCGGCGACGCTCAAGCCAAAGTGGCCCGACAAGTAAATGACCAGATAGGGCAAGGTGATCGCGCGGGCGAGGGTCAACACCAGTGACGCGCCCAGCAGCAGGTTAATGGAGGAGGGATAGCGTTTAAGCGTGGCCAGCATTCGAGAATCATCATCAATGTGTTGATTCCCAGTTTACTGTTGCCCTGGGTTCTGATTTAGGATGCTTTTTATCGAAGCACATGAACTGAATTCATGAATACAGGGTGCATATGTTTTCCTCCGAACGCTTGAAAGGTATCGATGTATTTGTGTGCGTCGCGCAGTCCGGCAGCTTCACGGCGGCTGCGGAGAAAATGAACCTGACGGCCTCGGCCATCAGCAAAGGCATCGCCCGGCTGGAAAAACGCCTGGGGGTGCAACTGTTCCACCGTACAACGAGGAGGCTTTCGCTGACCGACGCAGGCGTCGCATTCCTGCGTACGTGCAAGGGCGTGCTTGCCGATCTCGAAGAGGCTGAGCTGTCACTCCAGAGCGAAAACACCGAGCCTCGCGGCCGTGTGCGCCTTGACCTGCCGGGTGCATTTGGGCGCACCCGGGTGCTGCCGATCCTCTTGCAGTTTGCCAAGGATCATCCGTTGCTAATGCCGCACATATCCTTCAGCGATGGCTTTATCGATCCGCTGCAGGAAGGCGCGGACATTGTGCTGCGCATCGGGGGCGCGAACACCTGGCCGGAAACCGTCGGGCATCGCCTGCTGGGGCGCGAGTGGCATATTTTTTGTGCATCCCCCGACTATCTGGCCCGCCATGGCACTCCGCTGTACAAACACGATCTTGATAAGCATCAGTGCATTGCCTTTGGCTGGGTGGATGGAAGCATCCATCCCTGGAGCTTTGCGGGCGAACAGGGCGCAACGCACAGGAGCCAGGTAAACCCGCCTCTGGTGGTGGGCAATGGCGAGGGCTTGATGATGGCTGCGTTGGCTGGCTGCGGCATCGCGCAGTTGCCACGGTGGCTGGTGGAGCAGCAGCTCAAAGACGGGACCTTGGTCGAGGTGCTTGCGCAATTGGCCTGCGACGGGATGGAGATCCACCTGACCTGGACCAAAAGTCGCGAGGCGCTGCCCAAGGTTCGGGTGTTGGTTGATGCGCTGGTTGTTGGGCTGAGGGTGCTGGGTGAGGGGCTCTGTGACTGATCCTTGTATCGCGTTTTCCTGTCGGTAAATGCTCAGAAGTTTAAAATTATGCCCTTCAGCATGATCCAGTAGAGCGGAGAATCTCAACGTCCTTGTTACCAAGAGGCCAATGACAAGCACATCGTAATTTCTTGATCGATAGTCAGATTTACTCGGAGAGTGGAAGGTATTTTAAGGATTCTGACATGGCCAGCGATGACCTCTGCCCAGTTCCGTCCGGTACAAATGGCTGTTTAGCGCCTGTTGCGACTAAGCACAAGCCAGGTAGACCGCTCCCACTCATTATTCAACTTTTAATCGAGTCATAATTGTGGGTGTGTGGGTATGTTTGGAGGTAGTAGAACCCCTTACCACTTGAGTTTCCTGCTCCGTGCATAATCAAAAGTATCTTCTTCGGCTTCTTGCAGGTCCAGCGCTGACCGCGCAACGTCACATTTCCACAACGTATTTTGAAATTTTCTATATGTTGGGTCATAGGACTTCCTTGCACCTTTGTCAATTTCACCAAGATTGTCAGGGTCTGCTTGTGTAAGTAGGTTTATAGATGCAGTTCAGTGAGGCCGCACCTACAAGATTTGGTAGTTGAGTTTGGCACGACTTGTGCCTGCGCAATGAGCAAGCATTGAAGTTTGGTTAGAATTGTATATTTGCGCCTGACGGCACCGGTCTACAGTAAATTCTGTTTTGATTCTGAGTTCCAGTACTGTTATAAATACGGCTGAGGCTCTAATGGGAGTTGAAGATGGCCTTTTTCGCTGATAATCTTGACGCTTTACCTGTTGCTCATTCATTTGGAGCTGTGCGTGATATTTGTACGCCTAGGGGGTTTTTCTATTGCGCTCAGAAACATGGTGCTGTCGTAATTGAAGTAGGTGAGGAGGAGACTGCGGGTACCATTGCAGGTGACGCAGTGTTCACACGCACGGGGCGGCCTATCGGCATTGTGACGGCAGATTGTTTGCCCATTCTTATAGCTTCTCAAACGGATGAGTTCGTTGCAGCAATACATGGTGGTTGGCAAGGACTGGCGGCTGGAATTATCGAGAATTCCTTCAGTACTTTCCGACTCGCCGGCGTCTCCTTAGGCGGCCTGCGGGTTGCGTTTGGTCCTTCCATACAATCATGTTGCTATGAGGTCGGGGCACAACTTGTTGATAAAATTGAGCAGATACATGGGCATCTGTGGTGTGGCAGGTCAGCACCTTGGTCACGTGAACCTCAAAGGTCAAAATTGGTTGACAGCGGGCTTCGAGCACCGGTCAGCCATGGCGAGGCATGGTTGGATCTCCCGATGTATTGTTTTTATTTGCTAGAAGCCGAAGGATTGGATGGTATGCAAATTCAAACAACAGGGATATGCACTTACTGTTCCGGCCAGGACTGGGGTAGTTACAGGCGTCGAACCCACAGGGTTGAAAAGAAAACCTACCAATACTCTTGGATCTATCGAAAGGACTAAAATTTGGAATGTCTATAGTGTCCTCGCGGCATGCGATCATAAGTATCCTTTGATTATTGCATGAGCAATTGCTTGCGCCCTATTGGAGGTGCCAAGTTTTTTCTGAATTGTCTTGTGGTGAAAGTTTACTGAGTTTTGCGAAAGTCCTAAAATCATTGCGATTTCTTCTGAGGTTTTTCCATCTGCTCCCCAGAGTAATATTTCCTTCTCTCTCGGCGTTAAAACCACGGCTTTTGTGTTTTGGCCGTCAATCGTAAGAAGCTTGTTGTATATTTCAGTCGTAATGCTGTTAATTATTGCTCGAACGGCTACTAGTTCTGGCTGTGTGATCTTACGGCCGGTCCTTGCTATAATGGTTTGCTCGTGTATGCCGTCGTTTTTCTGTGCGGATTGAGTAAAAAAGTATATTTTACTGTGTGACTCTATTTTACGCGATGTGATTGGCGTCGAGTTAAACGATTTCAGTTGTTCTGAATCTATTTTCAGATGGCCCGTAGTCCTGTGGTTGGTTGCTTTGGGCGTAGGTTTTCCAAGGGGATAGTTTCCCAGTATTTTGGTTCGAGGGTTTGTGAAAGGAGTTGGATATTGAATGCGATACAGAAAATAGTCAAAGTTCATCTGCTTTGTCACTTCAATACATTTTTCGTTTAAATCTTCAACTGATTTGCATGCAGCAATTGCTGCGCATATTTCATGCTCCAGTAAAGTTGCTTCTTTAATATTCATGCAGGCGTCCTTTTAATTTATAACATCCTTTCAGTGCGAGATTATTATTCATTATTTGAGATGGTTGTTAAGTAGGATTGGTCCGGAATTTGCTGTCCGTTTTCCTTTTTCTGTGAGGGATATTTCCTACGACAACTCTCACAGAGTAACGTCTACGCAGTCGTTGTGTTGCCCTACTGCTGGGGCTTGTAATCTCAGGTGAGTAGCAGCTAATTGATGCGGGTTGCCGATACAACGCTCAGACTCGCCCAGCCTTCTGCGCGTCTGTGATTGCGATCTTCAATGCGCGCCTGGTGATTTATGATCGAATGCCGATTCTCATCGAGTCCCCAGGCTTGGTTTGCAACCCTTGCTGACGCTTGCGCATGATCGCCTGCCACTTCCCGTAGACTGATACAAGATCCGCCAGACCTCGCCAGAATGGTTCGCTCAAGATTTTTCGGTTTTCACCGTTTTTCGCCCCGAAAAGTTGCTGCCCCACTGGTTCGTTGTAGCCAGCATTCGGTATCTGCCGCCGACTTGCCGGGCGCTAGATCCAGCCGATGGATCAGTGTGGCTTCCCATTGATTTCCTATCCGAAATCTAACGTACCCGTGCGCTCAAAATGGGCATAAAGACAAGGCGCATAAGTTGACCACGCATCGACAAGCCAACATTGAGCCCGCCACCTGGGCCGACATTCCCGAGCTCGAAACCTTCCTCATGCAGGCTCGCGCCGAGCTGTTCCCAAAGCTCAGTGGTACCGGCACTCCTGCGGATCTGTTGAATTTCGAAGAGGTGTATCTCAAGGGCGGGGGGCAGTTTCTGCTGGTCCGTGATGAAGGCCGGATCGTCGCCTCCATTGGTTATCTACCCTACGACTACCGTTTTAAACACCTCGATTACCGCGGCCTCAAGGTGGTGGAAGTGGTGCGGCTGTTCGTGCAGCCAGGGTTGCGCCGTTCGGGGCTGGCCAGCCAGCTGTACCGTGCGTTGAAGGCATTGGCGGTGCAGGCGGGGGTCGAGGTGATCTACCTGCACACGCATCCCTTCCTGCCGGGAGCCATCGACCTCTGGCGCAAGCGTGATTTTCGGTTGATCGCCGTGGACCCCGACCCGCAGTGGCAAACCACCCATATGGAGTGGCGCTGAGGGTCAGTGTTGTCGAACCCGCGCAGTGCTCTCGCGCAAGGTCAACTCAAACGGCAACACCACGTGCCGTTCGGCCAGCGGTTTTTTCTCGATCAGCGCAATCAGCATCTCAACGGCGCGCTGGCCGAAGGCCTCGGCCGGCTGCGAGATGGTCGTCAGCGGTGGATCGCAATACGCCGCAAACGGGATGTCGTCAAAGCCCACCAGGGAAATGTCCTCGGGTACCCGCAGGCCCGATTGCCTGATGCGTTTTAATGCGCCGATGGCCATTTCATCGTTCTCGCAAAACAGCGCTGTGGGGCGGTCGGGCAGTGCCAGCATGGCTGCGGCTCCGTCATCACCGGCCTTGAGGCTGAAATCACCATGGCAGACAAGCGCGGGATCGGCCTCGATGCCGGCCTGGTTTAATGCATCCTGATACCCGGCGACCCGATCACGGGTCAGCGGGCTGCTTTTCGGGCCCTTGATCAGGCCGATGCGGCGATGACCCAGTTCGATCAGATGCTCGGTCATGGCCTTGGCCGCCGCTCGATTATCGAGGCTGATACTGGGGTGACGACCGTTGTGGATCACCTCGCAGGCATTGACGATCGGCGGCAGTTCGGCGCCGGGGAAGGGCGCTGCAAAAGGGTCATAGGCGCGCAACTGGATCACGCCGTCGGCCTGGTGGGCGTACACCAGCTCGGCAAACTCGCGCTCGATGGCTTCGCGGCCTTGGGTATCGCACAGCAACAGCCGGTAGCCCGCGAGCTGGGCGGCCTGTTGCGCACCGCTGATGACCTTGGCGAAAAAGCTGTTGGCGATGGTGGGCACCAGGATCACCAGGTTGCCGGTACGTCGGGAGCGAAACTGCACGGCCATCAGGTTGGGTCGGTAACCGGCTTGTTCCACGGCGGCGTTTCATCCAGCGCTTCGGCATCAAGATCGCCCTGCTGGTGGGCATGCTCGCCTGGGCGTTGCGCTACCTGTTGTTCGCCTACGGCGACAACGGCGACCTGGCGTTCATGCTGTTCACCGGCATTGCGTTGCACGGCATCTGCTACGACTTCTTCTTCGTCTCCGGACAGATCTACACCGACGCCAAGGCCCCCGAGCGTTACAGGAGTTCGGCCCAGGGGCTGATCACGCTGGCCACTTACGGTGTGGGCATGTTGATTGGCTTCTGGGTGGCGGGGCAGGTGACGGATCACTTTGCGCTGACCGGCGGCCATGACTGGACGAGCATCTGGCTGTTTCCGGCCGGGTTTGCGCTGGCGATATTCTTTTGCTTCGGGCTGGCGTTCAAAGCGCGTTCGGCCAAGGCCCTGCAGTCAACGGTGTAACTCGCAAGTGGAGTGCGCGCAGCCAAAGGTTGCGCGCCGACCGCTCGTCGTCGATGTTAAAAATAGGCTTTGACAACAATGGGGCTTTGCGTGACTATAACTACATCGCATGCGATCAAGTCGACAGCGATTGAAAATAACCCAATCGCTGGAGACCCGGTCATGAACACCAAAAGTACCTGCTACAGCCCCATCTGCACTGACCCTGCTGTTCGTGGCCACAACGGCAATAACTGGATCATCGGATCCGCCGTTTAAGTTCTGTTATATGCATCGCATGCGATTAAATCGTACAAATACATAAAGTCCTGAGGATTCAATCATGAGCAAGATCGAAAAAGTACTGGTCACCGGCAAAACCCACACCACCTATAACGGTAACAAGGGCAACCTCGACATCGAATTGTCGTCCCCCTCGAACGCCACCCCTGAGCACGTGTTCACCGGCGTCCAGCCGCACCCGAAGGCCGAGCAACTGTTCGCCGGCGCCTGGTCGGCCTGCTACATCGCAGCGGTAGGCCTGGCCGCCCAGCAAATGAAAGTGACCCTGCCAGCCGATACGGCCGTCGACCTCGAAGTGGACCTGGGCCAGACCGGCGCAGCCTACTTCCTGCAAGCCCGACTGACCCTGCGGGTACCCGGCTTGACGCACGAGGTGGCCACCGAACTGGCGCATGACGCCGATGCCATCTGCCCGTACTCCAAGGCCACCCGCGGCAACATTGAGGTCGCTATCAACGTGCGCACTGAGTAACCCACCGCAGCGCCGGCTTGCCAGGATCGATTCTGGTGGGCCGGTGTTGGCGCATTTCGCTCAGACCTGGGAGGAGGGGAGCACTACCGACACCATCGCATGCGATGTATAGTCCAGCCATGTGCCCATCCGTCGCTGACGACCGAGAATGCTGATGAAATCCAATGAAAAGACCGCCGCCCTTGATCTGAAGCTTTCCGACTTCCTGTGCTTTGCCGTGTATTCCTCCAACCTCGCCTTCGGTAAAGCCTACAAGCCAATGCTTGAACGGCTGGGGCTGACCTACACGCAATACATCACGCTTGTTGCGCTGTGGGAGGAGGATAACCAGACCGTTGGCAGCCTTGGCGAGAAACTGTTTCTGGAATCCAATACGCTGACCCCCATCCTGAAGAAGCTCGAAGCCATGGGTTATCTGCGCCGTCAACGCGACCCGGAAGATGAACGCCAGGTGCGCATCAATCTGACCAGTGAAGGCCGCAAGTTGCGTGAAGGGCTCTCGAAAGATGGCTTCCCGCAGACGGGACTTGATCCGGAGGATTTCGTGAACATGCAGAAAGCGATAGTGAAGCTGCGAAATAACCTGATCCGTACAACGAAGGATCGGGATTGAGTTGCAAGGGTCATTAGCAATCGCTGATTCGCCAACGAATCTCAGGTGCGGGCAGCGTCGAGACCCGCTTCCTGCTCCAACCACTCCAGAAACTCCGAAAACCCACTCGAGTGCTTGACCCGCCGCGGATACACCAGCGTGTACCGCCCCCCGGTCACGATGCGGCCCGAATGCACTCGCACCAGCTGCCCACTGCGCAATTCGTCATCGGTCAGCACCGCATCAACCAGCGCAATCCCCTGGCCGCATTTCACCGCGACGATGGCCGACTCCAGCGTATCAAAGGTCAAATGAGCGTTATCGATGCCGGTTGAGTCCGGGTAGTACTCAGCCCAGCGCCGCCAGTCCAGACGGTCCATGCTCGAGTCTACCAGCCGCGCACTCTTGAGCAGTTCTTGCGGTGTGGTCCCGGCGAGCAAGGCCGGGGAGCACACCGGGATCAGTTCTTCTTCCCACAATTGCAACGCTTCGAAGTCCGGCCAGGTGGCGGTGCCGTAGGCGACCATGGCGTCGATGGATTCGAACGCGAAGTCGGGGAAGCGGTGATACACCGTATCCACGCTCACGGTGACTTGCGGGTGCATACCATAAAACCTCGTGAGCCGCGGGATCAGCCAACGCGCTGCCATGGTCGGGTGAGCACGCAGGCTGACACTACGGCCGACGGTGGCGAGCATGTGCGAGGCATCGCAGAGCAGGCCGATGACCTGTTCGGCCACCGGCACCAGCGAACGGCCCTCGGCGGTGAGGACGATCCTGCGGGTGTGGCGTTCGAACAGGCGGCTGTCCAGGCGCGCCTCCAGTTGCGCAACCTGGCGGCTTACCGCGCTCTGACTGAGGTTGAGCTGCTCGCCAGCCTTGCCGAAATTGCCGGTCTTCGCCACCGTCAGGAAGGCCTGCAGAAGCTCGATGGATGGCAGTTGGCGGCTCATGTTCTATGCGCTCCTCACATGGGATTAATGCAGATACATCACTGTTATTTCGCCAGTACGGGGCACATTCTTGATTGAAACAACGACGCGGCGCTACGCGTCTTTTTTCCAGCGGACGGTGGCCCTCATGAACACTCCAGCAATGGCATTCGATAGCCGCTCGGCGCCCCAGGACCAACGCCTGCCGGAAGCAGTCGACGTGGCGATCATCGGCGGCGGCCTGATGGGGTGTGCCTGTGCGTACTACCTTAGCAAAGCGGGGGCCAGGGTTCTGCTGATTGATAAAAGCATCATTGCCGGGCAGCAATCTTCGCGGGCCTGGGGCTTCGTTCGCCAGCAGTCCCGTGACGAAGCCGAAGTGCCGTTGATGCAGGCCAGTATCGGGCTTTGGCGTTCGCTGGAGCACGACCTGCAGACCGACCTGGGCTGGCGCAATGACGGCTGCCTGTTCGTCGCTGGCAACGAGGTCGAGCGCGAGGGTTATGCCTCCTGGCTGTCAGTGGCGCGCAGTTTCTCGGTCGATACGGTGATGCTTTCGCCTCGGGAGGTGCAAAAAAAACTGCCGGGTTACGCGATGCCGCAGCTTGGCGGTCTGTATACCGCCAGCGACGGTCAGGCCGAACCCACACGTGTGGCCCGCGCCTTCGCAATGCGCGCCCGGGAACTGGGCGCGCAGATCATTGAACAGTGCGGTGCCAAAGGCATCGACGTCGCTGCCGGCCAGGTGGTCGGAGTGGAAACCGAGCGTGGCTACGTCAAGGCGAAAACCGTGGTGTGCGCGGCAGGTGTCAGCACTTTTCGACTGCTGAAGATGCTGGGTATTTCCCTGCCGCAGCAATTGGTACGGGGCACGGTGGCGCGTACCAGCGTTGGGCCGACCCTGAGCGGTATTTCCACGATTGCCAACGGTGTGGGCTTCCGCCAGCGGCTGGACGGCAGCTTCAACGTGGCCGACGACGCTCATGTCGACGTCGACATGACGCTTGGCCATCTGCGGGCATTGCATTGGTATGCGCCGTCGCTGTGGGCACACCGCAAATCGTTTCGCTTCAACCTCAACGGCGCCTGTCTGAGCGATCTGCACCAGCGCATGCCGTGGTCCGAGGCATCGCGGCTGGGCGCCGGGATTCACCAGCGCAATCCATTGCTGCAGCCCAATGAAAAGGGCCTCGGAAGCGCGATGCGCGCGCTCAAGGCGGCGTTTCCCGATCAGGTGAATACGCAGATCGTTGACCGCTGGGCCGGCGGCATCGATGTGTTGCCGGACGGTATTCCGGTGATCGACGCGCACACCTCGCCCCGCGGCCTGGCAGTGGCCACCGGCTTCTGCGGCCACGGGTTTGCCATGGGCCCCATCGTCGGCAAGATCCTGGCGGACTGGATCGACTCGGGCAATCCGGGCCTGGACATGCGCCAGCTGCGCCTGTCGCGATTTGCCGAGGGCGATGTCAAGCCGCCTTCTTCGCTGTTCTAGTCAATTACTGTGCACGTCCTTGCGAGGGTACAACGATGACAAAACCTCTCGATCCAGACACCTATTACGATCCCGCTTCGGTGGCTGGCAAGGCTCCGCCGGTCAGCGACGAGACCGATATCCTCATCGTGGGCGCCGGGCCCGCGGGGCTCGCTGCCGCCCTGGCTGCTGCCGGGCATGGCCTGCGCGTGACGCTGGTAGACGAAAATCCGCTGCCTTTGGAGACCATGGGAGAAGAAGTGCCGTTGCATTTCGGAGGCCGTATGGGCGCCGCAGTCGCCAATCGCAATAGCGTGCTGCCGACCCTGCTTGATGCGCGTCCGCAGATCGCCGAGGCGCTCGACGCCGGGGTCGATGTGCGACTGGGCACAGCGGTGTGGGGGTTGTTCCCGCAACAGCGCACCACCGCCTGGATCGAGGGCTCGATTGCCGGCCTGGCCGACGAAGACAACGCCAGTTTGCTGCGCTTCAGGCAAGTGATAGTCGCCGCCGGACGACGGGACATGGGCCTGGCGTTTGACGGCTGGCATCACCCCGGCGTAATGGGGGTCAGCGCTGCGCATCGTCTGGCCACTGTCTATGACGCGCTGGAGTGCAAACGTGCAGTGTTGCTCGGCAGCGACACCCAGGCGCTGGTCTCGGCCTGTGCGCTGATCGCCAAGGGTGTGCAGATCGTGGCCATCGTCGAGCAGGCTGACCGGGTCAGCGCTGACCCTGCGCTACTCGACCTGTTGGTGGCGCAAGGCGCCCAGGTGTTGAGCGGGCATGTGATTGGCGAGGCGCGCGCAGATGCGCACGGCGTGCAGGGGATCACTGCTGTTGCGATCGATGGGGCGGGGCGTCCACTGCCCGGGGTTGCAACAGAGATTGAATGTGACACGGTACTGCTCGGCGTGGCCGCTATTGCGGCGATCGAACTGGTCGAAGCGGCCGGCTGCCGCACCTCCTTCCAGGCCGGACGCGGCGGGCATGTCCCCGACATTGATCGGGCGCAGCGCTCGTCGTTGCCGTTTATCCTGGTGGCCGGGGACTGCGCTGGAACCTGGACGGCGAAAAGCCTCGACGATGCCATCGCAAGGCACGAAGGCCGGGTGGCTGCGCACACCGCGCTGGCGGCCCTGGGCGTAGTCACGCCGCCGCCCGAACCCGCGCCATTGCCGGACGGCCCCGTCTTCGATGTCGCCGCAATTCGTGCGGCGTGGGTCCGCGCATCCACTGTGCATGCCCGCAATGAGCCCTACGTATGCCTGTGCGAAGAGGTCACAGCCAGTGAAATCATAGGCCAGCAACCGCCGCGCTATCTGCAATGGATACCGGCCGATGCTGCCGTGCAGAGTGCGATGACGTCGTCGCTGCCGAATCCGGACGTGACCAAGCGCCTGACCCGCGCCTGCATGGGCCCGTGCCAGGGGCGGCGCTGCCGCGAACAGGTGGCGACCTTGCTGGGGATCAGTGCCGGCTTGAGTGTCGACGGTATCGCACTGGCCTCGTTTCGCCCGCCCGTGCGGCCGCTGTCAATGCGACAGTTGGGTCAGGTCGAGGAAACGCCGCAGATGTTCGGTCATTGGGATGCCTGGTTCGACATGCCGTCCCAGTGGACGCCGTTCTGGCTGTGCACCGGGCAACAAACAGTGGCCCGGCGCCCGACGGGCACCACCCATACGCCACCTGTCGAGGGCTGACACCATGCGCGCAGTGAAGAAATCGTCCAACCGTGCATCCGTGATCGTCGTCGGCGCAGGAGTGACTGGCCTGAGTGCCGCCTGGTGGCTGGCCCGCGATGGCGTTGACGTGCTGGTACTTGAAGCGGGCCTGATCGGTTGGGGCGCCTCGGGCCGTAATGGCGGCGGCTGTTCCCACCACCACAGTCCGCTGTTCGTCGAAGAGCAACGGCTGTGGCCACTGATGGACGAACTGCTAGGTTATCCCACCGAATATCGTCCGGATCGCATCAGTATCGATCTGACCGAGCATCAGGTCTCGATCGATGAAAAGGTTGTCGACGAAGCCGCCTGGTACGGGTTGCGCGTCGACCGGCTCGACCCCCAACAGGTGCGTGACGTGGTGCCCATTGCCGGCGACAACGTATTGGCCGGCTACTACTATCATTTTGGCGGCCACGCCAATCCGCATCGCACCTTGCAGGCGTATGCCTGGGCACTGAAGAATCTTGGTGGCCGTTTGCTCGAGCACTCGCCGGTTCTTTCCATCGAGCGTCAGGGTAACCGTGTCACCGGCGTGCGCACTGCCCAGGGGCTGATTTCGTGCGACCAGTTGGTGATCGCCGCAGGCCCGCATACCGGTGAACTGGCCGCTCAGCTCGGCGTCGAGATTCCGTTGGTTACTGCACGCGCCGAGATGATCGTTACCGAGCCACTGCCGCTACTGGAGGTGGGCGGGGTGGATGGCAATGGCCTGTACGGTCGTCAGACCCTGCGCGGCAACCTGGCGTATGGCGGCGGGCCGCATGAGTGGGTCGACCTGCGCGACGTCAGCCGCAACCGTGCGCAGTCCACTCCGCTGCAATGCAATATTGCCCGACGGCTCGCCGAACTGTTTCCCAAGGTGGCGCACAAGCGGGTGATCCGCAGTTGGGCCGGGTTCATCGAAAATACCCCCGACGGGCGCCCGGTGATCGACCGGCCCGCCGCGCTGGATAATGTGACGGTGGCCACCCTGTCGGGGGTCGGGTTCGGCCTGTCGCCGGCGAGCGGTCATGCGATTCGCGATCTGGTGGTCGACGGCCGTTGCAGTTTTGCCGACATCTCGAGCTTCTCGCTGTCACGTTTTGCCGCCCTCGAAGCGGACTGGCAAAACATCCAGGGCTGGCTGCCATTGCCGTCACCCGGGGTGTAGCAAGCCGCGCTATCGAACCATTTTCCTGAGAAAAAAGGACTGACCATGAAATCAATGCTGCGCAATTTGACGTTGTTGGCTGCCGTCGGCATGACGTTATGTTCCTTCGCGGCTCCCGCCAGTGCAGCCGAGGACAAGCTGCGCTTTGGTGTGGCCGCCGAGCCTTACCCGCCATTCCTGGTGAAGACGCCCACCGGGCAATTCACCGGCTTTGAACCCGACCTGATCCGGGCACTGTGCGAGCAGATGAAAGCCGAGTGCGAGATCAAGGAGGTGGCGTGGGACGGTATTATTCCGGCGTTGCTCGCCAACAAGTTCGACGTGTTGTTCAACTCCATGGGCATCAGCCCGGAACGGCAGAAGGTGATTGCCTTTTCCCGTCCGTACTACGAAACCACAGGGATTTTCGTCGCGGCCAAGGACACCCGGCTGACGCTGACCCCACAAGGCCTGGCCGGGAAGTCCATCGGCGTGCAGGGTTCCACCACCAACGCCGAGTTCATCCGCAGCGCCTACGGCAAGGACTCCGAGATTCGCATCTATGCCACCCAGGATGATTGTAACGCGGACCTGCTGGCCGGGCGTATTGACGTCATGTTTCTCGACAAGCTCGGCGATATTGCTTTCCTGAGCTCCGCAGATGGCGCGGCATATGAAGAGAAAGGCACCGGCAGCGTGAAGATGGACCCCTTGCAGTACGGCCTGGGCGTCGGCGCCGGGCTGCGCAAAAGCGATACCGCGCTAAAGGAGCGCATCGACCAGGCACTCACGCAATTGCATGAGTCGGGCAAGTACACGCAAATCTCGCAGAAATATTTTCCGGTCGATCTGTGGCCACAATGAGTTGCACTGGCAAAGAACAACATGAACGACCTTGAGCACAGCCCTTGAGCCGGGCGGTCGTGGAGGGTGGCCAGGTTAAACGCCCGGGAGACGCTGTTCAGCCACCATCAGCAACGACTGCGGCACCGGACTTTGCGGGTGCTGCGGCTCTTGCAGGCCCACCAGTTGCAAGCCCGCCATGTCCAGCGCGTTGAACCAGCTGGACAAGGTGCGCAGGTACCAGGGCATGGGTTGCCAGTGCCCGGAAAACCCGGCGAAGGTCTCTGATCGCCAGCCATCCTGATAGTCGCCTGCCGCCGCAGTCCAGGGATGCAGCGTCTGGATCACCAGCGCGCCGCCGGGGGCGAGCAGGGCGTTCATGGCGCTGAGCAGCGGGATGATGTCCTGGTGCAGCAGGGCAAAGTTGGCGCAGATCAGGTCGTAGTCGCGGCCGATGTCGACCTTCGCATCGACCAGGGTTTCATAGCTCGCCAGGTAGACCTGTGGGCTGCCCGCCGTCCGCGCGGCCTCGACCAGTGTCGTATCGCCGTCCACTCCAACTGCGGTGATCCCGCGTTCAGCCAGCACCCGTAATAACCAGCCTTCGCCACAGCCCAGGTCCAGCACTCGCTCAGGCTGGCGGCCCATGATTGCCAATAAAATGGCCTGGTCGGTGACCTGGCGGCGGCTTTCGATCGAGCCACTGCGGACAGCGTCGATCCAGGCGCGGGCGTTGTGGTGCCAGCTTTGCAGCAGGGCGGACTCAGGGGTGGTCATGACGCTACTCGCAGTGATCAATTGAGTGGAAGGATAGGCCATGACCCCGCGCTGCTAGACTCAATCGGCTAATCCTTTGTTGGAGAACCTTCTTCCAAATTCTGCAACTCCCACAGTAATCCCTGCCAGCCACAATGGATTCCAGTTGCCAGTCTCCCTGCGCATGACACAGATCCGCCGCGTCAACCATCCACACCACCGCGCAGCAGCTGTAGACTATGCCCGCTCAAGGCGTACCCCAGCCGATCACTTTATGAAAGAGACCCCCATGGCCAACCAAGACATCACCTTCGTCCCTGATCCCGACGCCGATTCCATCTCCTCCGACGTGGTCGGGTTCGGCGGTCTGCTGGTTTCCACGCAGATCCCGACCCACGCCGATGGCAGCCTGGAGCTGGGCGATATCACCCTGCAAAGCGAATGCACCCTGCAGGCACTCAAGGTTGCGCTGGAGCGCGCCGGCAGTTCCATGGATCGCGTCCTGCACCTGACCATCTACCTCACCGACATGGCCGATCGCGCCGCCTTCAACGAAGTCTACAAGCGCTTTTTCGCCAAGCCATGGCCCGTTCGCGCCGCTGTCGGCGTGGCCTCGCTGGCGGTGGAAGGGATGCGCGTGGAAGTCACGGCGATGGCGGCCAGGGGCTGAATTCGATCTGTCCGGCGCCCTGGTCAAATGAGCCAAGTCGCCGGTGCAGCCCTGCGAATACGATAAGCAGCTGTTTTAAAACAAAATTATTTCCACTTTTTGCTTCCAACATGGCGCAGAAGTTGGTAAATTTGCGCCCATTCCTGCACAGGGCCTCACCGGACTGGCAGCGAACGTAGCAACGCCCGTCGTTGCTCACCCGCTTCACCATCAAAAAAGACAGTGCACAGCACTCGTCGCGATCTATACAGGGGCGTCGCCAAGCGGTAAGGCAGCAGGTTTTGATCCTGCCATGCGTTGGTTCGAATCCAGCCGCCCCTGCCATTTTTCTGATTCATATTCCACTGCACAGACGCACCCATCGACTGTAAGAGCTAGCTTGCTCGCGATGGGCTTTAACGCTGACGCTGCTTACCTGAATTTCCACATCGCTCTTGCTCACATCGCGAGCAAGCTCGCTCCTATACTGGGGTGTCGATCCTCTGCAGCGCCTGAGCCAAATCCGCACGCAGATCCTCCACGTCCTCAACCCCCACCGACAGGCGCACCAGTCCATCGCCGATGCCCAGTTGTGCCCGGGTTTCGGGCGGGATGGTGGCGTGGGTCATGATGGCCGGGTGTTCGATCAGGCTTTCTACACCGCCCAGGCTCTCGGCCAGGGCGAAGATGTGAACGTTCTCCAGGAAGCGCCTGGCGCCGGCCAGGTCGGTGTTGAGGTCGATGGAGATCATGCCGCCGAAGCCGCGCATTTGGCGCTTGGCCAGCTCGTGCTGGGGATGTGAAGGCAGGCCGGGGTAGTAGACGCGGGCGACTTGCGGTTGGCGTTCCAGCCACTGCGCCAGGTCCAGTGCGTTGCTGCAGTGGCGCTCCATGCGCAGGGCCAGGGTTTTTATGCCGCGCAGGGTGAGGAACGCGTCGAATGGGCCGGCAATGGCGCCGACGGCGTTTTGCAGGAAACCCAGGCGCTCGGCAAGTTCAGGGTTCTGGCCGACCACGGCGATGCCGCCGATGACGTCCGAGTGGCCGTTGAGGTATTTGGTGGTCGAGTGCAGCACGATGTCGAAGCCCAGCTCCAGCGGGCGCTGGATCCACGGACTGGCGAAAGTGTTGTCGGCCACGCAGATGATGCCTCGCGCGCGGCAGATGCGGGCAATCGCGGCGAGGTCGGTCAGGCTCAGCAGCGGGTTGGTCGGCGTCTCGACCATGACCATCCGCGTGTCGTCCTCTAGGGCTGCTTCGAAGGCGGCCAGGTCGGTCAGGTCGACGAAGCTGAAACGGTGCCCGGCGCTGCGTTTGCGAACTTTGTCGAACAGGCGGAAGGTGCCGCCGTACAGGTCATTGCCGGAGACGATGTGGGCGTTGGCGTCGAGCAGTTCGAGCACCGTGGAGATGGTCGCGAGCCCCGAGGCGAAGGCGAATGCCTGGGTGCCACCTTCGAGGTCTGCGACGCAACGCTCCAGGGCAAAGCGCGTCGGATTGTGGGAGCGGCCGTAATCCAGGCCCTTGTGCACGCCGGGGCTCTGTTGCAGGTAAGTGGAGTTGGCATAGATCGGCGGCATCAACGCCCCGGTGGATGGGTCCGGCGTCTGCCCCGCGTGAATCACGCGAGTGGCGAAGGCGTGGGCCGGGGCGTTTTCGTCATGCTGGCTCATGCAAGGGATCTCCGTAGGTGGTTGAGCAGGTCGAAGCGGGTGATCAGGCCGTGGAAGCCCGAGGCGTCAGCGATGATCGCCACCAGCCCGCGGTCGAGCTCGGCTTGCAGTTCCGCCAGGCTGGCAGCGGGTGCGAGGGTCTGGACTTTGTCGGTCATGGCGCTGGCGACGCTGAGGCGAAAGTGCGAGGGGTCCTCCTGCATGCCGAACAGGATGTCGGATTCGTCGATGACGCCCACCAGTTGCTTGCCGTTCACCAGCACCGGCAGTTGTGAGACATCGGCCAGGCGCATGCGCTGGAACGCGGTAAGCAAGGTATCGTCCGGGCCCACGCTGATCACCCGGCCGTCTTCGAAACGCCGTGCGATCAGGTCTCGCAGGTCGCCGTAGCGTTTGTACTGAAGCAGGCCCTGATCATTCATCCACTGGTCGTTGTAGACCTTGGACAGGTAGCGGGTGCCGGTGTCGCAGACGAAACTGACCACGCGCTTGGGCTGGGTTTGTTCGCGGCAGTAACGCAGCGCGGCAGCGAGCAGGGTGCCGGTGGACGATCCACCGAGAATGCCTTCGACCCGCAGCAGTTGGCGCGCGTGATCGAAGCTTTCCTCGTCGCTGATCGAGTAGGCCTTGCGCACGCTGGACAGGTCGCAAATGGAGGGGATGAAGTCTTCGCCGATGCCTTCCACCGCCCACGACCCGGGCGTGCCGAGCGTGCCGCTGCGGCTGTATTCGGCCATGACCGAGCCGACTGGGTCGGCCAGGACCATTTCCAGGTCCGGTTGCACCCGTTTGAAAAAGCGGGTCAGGCCGGTCAGGGTGCCGGCAGAACCGACGCCGACGACGATGGCGTCCAGGTCGTGCTGGGTTTGCGCCCAGATTTCCGGCGCGGTGCTGCATTCATGGGCCAGGGGGTTGGCCGGATTGTTGAATTGATCGGCGAAGAACGCGTCGGGAATGTCCTGGGCCAGGCGTGCGGCCACGTCCTGGTAGTACTCCGGATGGCCCTTGCCGACATCGGAGCGGGTGATGTGCACTTCGGCGCCCATGGCCTTGAGGTGCAGGACCTTCTCGGTAGACATCTTGTCCGGCACCACCAGTACCACCCGGTAACCCTTGGCGCGGCCTACCAGCGCCAGGCCGAGCCCGGTGTTGCCGGCAGTCGCTTCGACGATCGTGCCGCCGGGCCTGAGGCGCCCGTCACGCTCGGCCGCGTCGATCATGGCCAGGCCGATGCGGTCCTTGATCGAGCCGCCGGGGTTCTGGGATTCGAGTTTGAGAAACAGGGTGCAGGGGCCGGTGTCGAATCGGCTGACACGCACCAGGGGCGTGTTACCGATCAGTTCGAGCACGGCAGGGCGGGAGTCGCTTGGCATGTCATCACCTCGCTTGTTTATCGGCAATGGAGGGTCAGTGATTGGATCGCGATAGGTATGGAAAGGACCATAGGTCGGGATGGCGTGGTTGGCAACAACGGGGCGCACGGACGGGTTGTTGCAATAGCCGCGCTGGCATGCAGGGATACCGGCGGTCAGGCCGGTTGAATCTTGCACGATGCCCGCACTCGATGTTTCACAGGGCTTGGCTCTGCAATGGCGGTGCTATCCGCCCGGGGTTCACTCAATGACATCGGTCGAAGACTTCAGAATACAATCGCACGCGCTCCTGATCGAACTGGACGCCGCAACAATGGGCATGATGCTGCTGGTATCTGCCCGATGCGTTTCCGGGCCTGCGTGGGATGACGCGACCCAAAGGCACCACGATGCGTATGCGCTGTGGAATGCCTTTCTCAATGTTCCGGAGTCGGGTCTCGACGCGGCGAATCAGTGAAGAAGCGGACCGCTGTCGGCGGTCCGCCGTGGCAGTGTCAGTCCTGGCAGAACCGGATGCGGTTGCCAAACGGGTCATGGACTTCAAGCACCTTGCCCCAGCCTTGCTCGACGATATCGGGCCGGCCATAGCCGTAGCGCTTGGCCTGGAGTTCGTCACGGAACATTTCAATATTGTCCATCGGGACAAAGGTCGTCGCGCCCGGGCTCGCATCGCCGTGATGCTCCGAGAGATGCAGTTGCAGGCTACCGCGCTGGATCCCCAGATACAGGGGCAGATCCGCTTCAAAACGATGCTCGAACTCCACGCTGAAGCCGAGGAAGTCGAGGTAGAACTCCCGCGCCTTGGTTTCGTCAAACATTCGCAGGATCGGAATGGCTTTAGTGAAGGTGACCGCCGTTTGCCGGACTTGCGCAGGCAGCAGCGCCGCAGCGGTGTTCCAGTCCTTGTAACCCAACTGGTGGGCGACCAGTTCCAGCGCCATGGAATGAGACGCTTGCTGGTCGTGCGCTTGCAGTGAGGCGCGCAGGCGCTTGGCCATTTGCTTGGCTTGTTCGATAGAAATCATCACAGCTCCTTTGATCAAGGCATGTTGGTGCTCGCGTTGCCAAACCTCGACCGTCAAGAGTTGCGACTGGATTTGGGTATTGAATACATGCTTTCACCCTTCCTTGCGGAAGCGAGCGGCGGGCAGCATCGGCCCGCGCTGATGGTACACAGCCGCTGGCGTGTGGGGAAGAACCTGCCCACTTACGAAAGCTGGACCTCGCGTCGTGAGTCGTGGTTGCCCGCCTTTGCGCTGGACAGGCACTATGAACAGGATCGGGAGTCTTCTGGACGCTTTGAGCAATAGCAACTGCGGCGCCTCAGGGGAGCGGTAGTCTGGCGTAATCAGGAGGACGGTAATGCTGTTTGTGGTGATGCTGGGAGGCAAACATCCCAGGGCGCGGATTGAGGTTCATGATGTTGTGTTTGCCGTTGCGGATGACCTTCAGGGTACCTATGGGCAATTGCGAGAAGGCTGGTTTGGCCATCCAGCCGGCGTGCACATCGACTCGTGGATGCGCGTTGATGGTGTGGAAGGATGGAAAGTCGAGTTGAGTCCGATGGCACCGGCAGCGGATTCACCGCGCCTGTACTTCATCAACCTGGGTGGTTATGAAACATCGGTGTTTGGTGAAGCTCACCATTACCTGCTGGTGGTCGCCCGGAACAGGAAAGAAGCCGCTGCCAAGGGCAAGCGCCAAATGCCGGCACACTGGAGTCAGTCGCATACTGATGCGCTGATGGACGTGGATGATTGCCTGCCGATCGACCTGGTGGGGGGGCGGTATATCCATCTGGTCGAGGGTGACCACAGCGGGATCATCCAGGGGAACGACTACATCGTTCTCCCACAGGGGCATGCGTAACCTTGTGTGGCGCATAACCCTGTGGGAGCAAGGCTTGCCCGCGATGAGGCCGCCTCGGTCACCTGATTCCAGCGTTGTGAATACTCAGGATTTGCCCTTTGCGCGCTCGGGATAGTTCAGCACGAACTGCACGTGCGCCTTCACCCCGGTCGCGAAGGTGGCTTCATCGACGGTGAAGTACGGGCTGTGGTTGTTGGGCGCTTTGGACATGTCCTGGCCTTCAGGGGTGGCGCCCAGGAATACGAACAGGCCGGGTACCTTCTGGGCGTAGTAGGAAAAGTCTTCGCTGGGCGACAACGATGACTCAAGCCGCTGGACCTTGCCCGGCGCGGCCAGCTCCAGTGCCGGCACCATGGCTTCGGTCAGGGTCGGGTCGTTGATGGTCACCGGGGCATTGTTCACCAGCAGCAACTTGGCTTCGGTTCCATAAGCGCTGGCGATGCCACTGACCAGCGGCGGCATTTTCTGCAGGATGCTGTCGCGTATGTCGGCGTTGTTGGTGCGGATGGTCCCGGTCATCTCCAGGGTTTCGGGGATGATGTTCGCCGCCGAGCCGGCATTGATCGTGCCGACACTGATGACCCCCATTCCCTTGGTCAGATCGATGCGTCGACTGACCAGCGTCTGCATCGCGGCAATGATGCCCTGGCTGGTGACGATTGGATCGTTGCCGCTCCAGGGAGCTGAGCCATGGGTCTGCTGCCCCTTGAGCTGGATGCGGAATGAATCGCTGCTGTTGAGCACCGTACCGGCCTTGTAGAAGAGGTGCCCGCTCGGGTAGCCCGCCATTACGTGCAGGGCAAATATCGCCTCGACTTTGGGCGAGTCCATGGCGCCATCGCGAATCATTGCCTGGGCGCCGATCAAGGTATCGGTCTGGAACTCGTCCACATCGGCCGCGCCTTCTTCGGCTGGCTGGAACAGGAAAACGACAGTGCCGCGCAGTTGATCGCGATGCTCGGCCAATACCTTGGCCGCACCCAACAGCATGGCGGTGTGTGTGTCATGGCCACAAGCGTGCATCACCGGCACGGTCTTGCCCAGCCGCACACCGGTTGCCTGGCTGGCGAAGGGCAGGTTGGTCGCCTCCTTGACCGGCAGCGCATCCATGTCGGCGCGCAGGGCCACCACGGGCCCAGGCAGTGCGCCTTTGAGCACGCCGACCACGCCCGTCTTGCCGACCTGGGTGCGCACTTCGATGTTCGAGGCCTTGAGCTGAGCGGCGACCAGGGCAGCCGTCTTGACCTCCTGGTTGCCCAGCTCTGGATGCTGGTGAATGGTGCGGCGCAGATCAATGACTTGCTGGTTGACCGAGCTGACTGCGGAATCCACCCAGTCCAGGTCAGTCGCCTGGCTCGAAGGGGCGCCAAGTGCAGTCAACAATGCCAGGTACAGGGGAGCTAGGATCGGACGCTTCAAGGTGAGGTTCTCGCTGTGTTTTTATTATCCGGCAGACATTGCCGCACCCAAGGGTATGGGCTCGCACGCGCAGCGGCAAAGGCCAATGACCGGTAATCGCACGGCTTTTGCTGTTTTTTCCCGAGGTTCGCTTGGGGTGAGAAAAGTGTGCAGATTGTGGACAGTGCTCAGCATTTTCCGGATAGCGTCGACCGGCTTTTTAACGAGCGGGATGCAAGTATCGACCTGTCAGTGCTCAGGCCTCGTGTATCTGGTTGACCCCGGTGATCTGCCCGTTCCAGATCATCTCGTAATGGGCGCTCTGGATGATCGACAACACCGGCCTTGGGGTCATCAGTGCCCAGCAGTGGTTGCCCTGCAAGCGCACCGACCCGTAGCGCAAGCCGGGACAACCTGCCAGCTTCACGGCCTTGCCCAGGCGCTGGGATGACGCGTAATCGTCGGGCGCGTAAATCGCATCGTTCATCGCCAGGGCGGTGGCATCTTTCATCGCCGCATCGACGAACGAGCAGGACAACCCACGGAACACAAAACGTTCATAGTTCAAACCACGGACGTTCGACCAGTACAGGCTCTGGTGATGTTGCACTTCCGCCAGGGCAGTTTCCATCGAGGCTGCCAGGTACAACACGCCAAAGCTGCCATCGCTGAAGCGCGAGCCGCCCGGGTTGACGTGGGTGAAGGGCGCGGTGGCGTAGGAACAGCCGGGAATGCCGAAGGGGATTTCGCTACGCGCAATCATCTCCAGCTGACCGAGTTCGTTCCTGAGCCTGGGGTTGGTCAGTGCCTGGATCTGATAGAGCGCTTCGAACTCCCGGGCGTCGGCCACGTCATCGAACAAGTCGATGGGCGGGAACTTCGAATTGACCAGGCGATAAGCCTGCACCGGCTCCCCAGCGAGGGTCGGCAACTGCTCCAGGGTCACCATTGTGCACCCCGCAGGACGTCGATCCGGCGGACGGTCTCATAGAGCGAGACCATGTCCCCCTGAGACATGATCTCCAGGGGCGAGCGGCCGTTGAAGAACTCGTTGTGATTGGCCATGGCGGGGAAGCCATAAACATTGTCCGGGTTATCAAACACCAGGCGTAGCGCGGCGTGGATGTTGAGGACAAAACTGATACGTTGCATCTGATCGGCATCCAGCGCCACCGACCAGTCAGGGTCACGTTGTTTGGCGCGGGTGTGGGTGCTGCGGGAAATACGCAGGATCCGGCAGGCCTGCTCGCTGGACGCTGCCCATTTCTCAATGATCCCGACCGCCGCCCGCAGGCCGGCCACGCATTGCTCCTTGGAAAATGCCTGTGCAGGAAGGGCGTTGGCCATGAAATATACCTCACTTGATAATCTATGGATCAAGTTATAGGCTTTTTGCGTCTACAGATCAAGGCGCTGCTCGACTGGGCAGTGATCATCGCCAATGGCTGCGGCGTCCCCCGCCAGCCTCGTGGTTAATTGACTCCCGACGCGTCCATAGGGTGTACCATCAAGGTCTGTTCACCAGATATCAGTTTGCCATGACCACGCAAAGCCAAGAGAGCCGCCGGATCGTAGCTTCTCTGGCGCACCGTGTTGGCCCCAACGCCGACTCCGCAAGGATTGCCCAGGCGCTGGCCACCACTTTGCAGGATATGGACGCAGCCCTCGCGCCGATCATCGGCAATCAGGGGGTTGTCGCGCTTTACCGCC
The DNA here is from genome assembly GCF_040310425.1 of Pseudomonas sp. 65/3-MNA-CIBAN-0223. Lineage (NCBI taxonomy): Bacteria > Pseudomonadati > Pseudomonadota > Gammaproteobacteria > Pseudomonadales > Pseudomonadaceae > Pseudomonas > Pseudomonas sp. 65/3-MNA-CIBAN-0223. Next base: position 48,609 of record NZ_JBEOPV010000016.1, on the reverse strand, counting down.
GCAGCCTGCATCTTTGCACCGCCCGGCACCCGCAATTCGCCGCCACGTGTGCCAGTGTTCCGGCGTCGATGGATGTGCTTGCCCTCGGGTCGGTGCTCGTCGAGCAGAGCGATGCCGATGCGTTGCTCTTCAGCGAAGTCATGCTGACCATCTTCTACGAGCTGTTGACCACGCTGATCGGGCCCTCGCTCACCGCACGTTTGCTTCGTGACGTGTGGGGACCTTCCCTGAGCGACACCCCTTCGCAGGAAATTTCGCCATGAGCACCAAAGTAACTATCAACCGTCTGGCCACGGGCGTGCCAGGACTGGACGAGGTGCTGGGCGGAGGATTACCGGAATTTTCGTTCAACCTGATCGCCGGCCCTCCGGGCTGCGGCAAGACCACCCTGGCGCATCAGATGATGTTTGCCCTGGCAACCCCTGAACGCCCGGCGCTGTTCTTCACCGTGCTTGGCGAACCACCGCTGAAGATGCTGCGCTATCAACAGCAGTTCGACTTCTTCGACAGTGAAGCCATCAACCACTCGGTGCGCTATATCAACCTGGCCGACGACACCCTGGCCGGTGATCTGGACGAAGTGCTGCGGCGCATCGTCAGCGAGGTGCAAACCCACTCGCCGGCCCTGGTCTTTGTCGACTCGTTCCGCTCGGTAGTACTGGCCAGCCAGACCCAGGACAACCCGAACAACAATCTGCCGCAGTTCGTCCAGCAACTGGGCATGTTGATGACCACCTGGCAGGCGACGACCTTCCTGATTGGTGAGTATTTCACCGAAACCGATACCAATCCGATCTTTACCGTGGCCGACGGCCTGATCTGGCTGCGCCAGAGCGTGCAGCGCAACTCCATGGTGCGCAAGATGGAAATCATGAAGATGCGTGGCCAGCCGACGATGCCTGGACTGCACACCTTCCGCATCGCCACATCGGGGATAAAGGTCTTCGCACCGGTTGCAACCGAACACTTCGAAGTACCTCGGGCACCTGTCGGCGAGCGCCTGAAAATGGGTGTTCCGCAACTTGATGAGATGCTCGGCGGTGGCCTGCCGCGGGGCTATTCGCTGCTGGTGGCCGGGCCTTCGGGTTCGGGCAAGAGCATCCTCGCCGCGACCTTCCTGGCCGAAGGTGCGCGCAATGGCGAAACCGGCGTGATTGCCGTCTTTGAACAGCGTCCCAATCATTCGCAGAACGCCACCCTGGCGAGCCTGATCGAGGCCGGCAAGGTCGGCCTGGTGGATAGCCGCGCGCCGGACCTGTCCATCGATGAGATCGTGCATTTGCTGCTTAGCGAAATCCGTCGCCTGAAGGCGACCCGGGTGGTGATCGATTCATTGTCAGGTTTCGAGCTGGCGCTGGCGCCGACCTTTCGCGAGGATTTCCGCGAGTCGCTGTCGCGGATGGTCACTGCGTTGACCGGTGCCGGGGTGAGCGTGCTGATGACTTCCGAGCTGGAAGACCGCTACACCGACCTGCGATTCAGCCCTTACGGCACGGCATTTCTCACCGACGCGATCATCGTGCAACGCTACATCGAAGTGCAGAGCCGCCTGTTGCGCATCATGGCGGTGGTCAAGGTGCGCTCAAGCGCGCACTCTGACGAGCTGCGGCTGTACCGCATAGACAAAAACGGACTGCAGATTGGCGACCGCTTGCCGGATCAGGAAGGTTTGCTCGGTGGCCGCCCAACCCAGCGCCACACCGACCTCGACAATGGATGAGGAATATCATGGACGAGGCTGATGGCCGGAACGAAATAGCGCTGGCGACTGCCGCTCGTGAATTGTTCCTGCTGGGGCAGAAAACCGTTGAAGCACGGGCAGTGCTGGCGGCCCTGCAAAAGGAACTGAGCGAGGCCAACGCCCAGCGCCTGGACAATCAGCAGGTCGAGCAATTGATCGAGGCCAATCAACAGCTGGTGCTGGCGATCCTGTCGGCGCAGTCCGATGCCGACAAAAACCGGCGTACTGATAGCGAGCAGCAGCTGTTCCTGGAAATGCGCGAAGCCAACGAGCAGTTGGTTATTGCAGCCCTCAGTGCGCAACAACTTCAAGCCTCGGCCGAACACACGCTTTTGCTGCAACGCAACACCCTGGCTGTGGTGGCCCACGAGTTGCGCAATCCGCTGACGCCGATCAGCATGATCGCCGGTCGCCTGGTACGCGTGCCCAGCGCAGAGCTGCCGCGCATGCAGCTACTGATTGAGGGGCAGGTCAGGCATATGTCGCGTCTGGTGGAGGACTTGCTCGATGTGTCCCGTGTCAGTACCGGCAAGTTGCGACTGGATTGCTGCCTGGTCGATATGGTCTCGATCATCGAAGACGCCGTCGAAGTGTGCCGGCCGGTGATGCGCGCTCACCGGCTGCAGTTCACGGCCGATGTGCCGCAGCAACCCCTCAGCGTCAATGGCGATGCCGTGCGCCTGACGCAAATTCTCGGCAACCTGCTGGGCAACTCCGCCAAATACACCCCGGCGGGCGGCGTCGTCACGTTGAGGGTCACAGTCCAGGGCCGCGAGCTGAGGATGTGTGTTGGTGATAACGGCATCGGTATTTCCGCCCAGGCGCTGCCCCATATTTTCGAGCCGTTCGTGCAGGACATTACTGCCGTCGGCTTCAACGGCGCCGGGCTGGGCATCGGCCTGACCGTGGTGCGTGAGCTGGTCGAAGCGCACGGTGGCCGCGTGACCGGGCACAGCACAGGCGATGGCCAGGGCAGCGAGTTCGTGGTGACCTTGCCACTGGTTTAAGACCTCACTGATGAAAAACTCGCTTGTTTTGCGGTATCGTCCTGCTTCCAGGGATCTGATTGCTGACAAGGAGTTCGCCATGGTACTGACACCCGATCGTCTGATGGAAATCGCCCGGACCAACCCGGCCAACGTCGAGATCCTCGACCGTCTGCCGGCCCTTGGCCTAAAGCAGTGCATGCTCACTGCCGGCTGCCTGTTCCAGGCCGTATGGAACCATCACGACGCAAAACCCGCCGCGTGGGGCATCAAGGATTACGACGTTTTCTACTTTGACCAAGACTTGTCCTGGGAGGCGGAGAACGACGTCATCCTGGCGGCCAAAGCGCTGTTTCAAGACCTCGACCTCAACATTGAAATCAAGAACCAGGCCCGCGTCCACTTGTGGTACGGCGAGCGCTTCGGCGGGGCGTACCCACAGCTCAATTCGGCGAAGGAGGGCATTGATCGCTACCTGATCGAGGGCACCTGCATTGGCGTGGATGTGCTGAGCGGCGAGGTGTATGCGCCTTATGGCCTGGATGATATCGAGAAGGGACTGTTGCGGATCAATCCGGTGAACCACCAATTTGATCTGTTCGAAAAGAAAGCGCTCAGCTATCAGGCGCGCTGGCCTTGGCTGGAAATTGTCTATCCGGGTGTTTGAGGCAGGAAAAAACGAACTTGCGTGATCCGCTTTCCTCCAAGAACAAGGATGCGCATAGCGAGGAGGGCGCGACATGCAAGCAGACATCGATGTTGAAACCGCAGCGTTGCTCCAATGACCCGGTACCAAGCCTGCATCGGCTGCGCTGGTTGGAATCTGCCCCGCGACCAGTGGCCGATGTTTGCTGCCGAAGGCACTCACTTGCAGCGTTATGCCTCGCAGCTGACGGCCGTCGAAATCAACAGTTCGTTCTATCGCCCCCATCGCCCGCAGACCTATCAGCGCTGGGCCGAATCGGTGCCGCCCGGGTTTCGCTTCTCGGTCAAGGTGCCCAAGCTTATAACCCATGGTCAGCGTCTGCAGGCATGTGAGGCACTGCTGGATGACTTCCTAGGGCAATGCACGGCACTGGGCGATGCACTCGGTTGTTTACTGGTCCAGTTGCCGCCCTCCCTGGCGTACGACGAAGCCTGCGCGTCGGTTTTTTTCAGCGCCTTGCGCCTGCGCTACGCCGGGCCCGTGGTGCTTGAGCCCCGGCATGCCAGCTGGCAACACGCGCAGGCCCTGTTGGTTGAACAGCAGGTCGGCCGGGTGGCGGCTGATCCCGCGGTCATTCCTGGCGGTGACGTGCCGGGTGGCTGGCCGGGGATTGAGTATTGGCGCTGGCACGGCTCGCCCCGTATTTACCACAGCGCCTACGACAGCGTCCGCCTGCAGGCACTGGCGCAGCAAGTGCAGTTGGCGGCACAGGCAGGAAACCAGGCCTGGTGCATTTTCGACAACACCGCCAGCGGTTATGCCGTGGGCAATGCACTGGCCCTGCAATCGTTACTTACCCCGGCGAGCAACAAAACGCTCGTTTGCAAATAGCCTTCAATTAGCGCTTCGCGCAGTCGATAACCTGATCAGAACAGCCATCTGCAGCATGGCTGCACCCAACTGATCGGGGATGCAAAGAGTGTCGATAAAAATACGTTTGATACTGCTGATTGGTACCGGTTTGCTGACGGCATTGATCATGAGCCTGGTCAGTTATGTGGGAAACACGCAGATGGCGGAGGCGGTGAGCGATAGCGAAGTCAGCATGGCCGCGCTGCGCAATCACCTCGAAGCCGACATGATGCATGACGCCCTGCGCGCCGACGTGTTGTCGGCGATGCTGGTTGGCCTGGGAAAGAGCAACAGCAGCCAGGCCGAGGTGCGCAACTCCATCGATGAGCACGCGGGCCATTTCCGTGAAGTGCTGGGCAACAACCTCAAGCTGCCGGTCAACCCCACCATCCAGGCTGGCCTCAATCAGATCAAGCCGAGCCTCGATACCTACATCAGCGCCGCGGAGCGGATTGTCGGGCTGGCGCTGGAAAATCCTTTGGCTGCGCAACAGGAACTCGGCACTTTTAATGCCGCGTTCAGCCAGCTCGAAGACCAGATGGCTGCGCTCAGCGAACTGATCGAAACCGATACCCAGCAAACCAGCGTCGGTACGCAACAGGCCATCAGCAACGCCAATATTGCCCTCGGTGGTGTGCTGATCGCCAGCCTGTTGTTGCTGCTGGTGCAGGGGCGCTGGGTGCTGCGCAGTATCATGGGCCCGCTGCAAACCGCCAGTCGCATCGCCGACAGCATCGCCCACGGCCACCTGAGCGAGGCAATTGCCGAACCTGCCGGCAAAGATGAAGCCAGCGCCCTGATTCGCAGCCTGGCGACCATGCAGCGCGACTTGCGCGGTATGATCGAGGTCGTGCGCAGCAACGCCCACGGCGTGAGCGGCATGAGCGAACGGTTAAGCAATGGCTGCCATGAGGTAGCTGACAGCAGTCAACAGCAAAGCAGTGCCGCCAGCACCATGGCCGCAGCCGCGAGCGAAATGACCGCCAGCATCGAAGAGATCACCCGGCATGCCGAGCGTGCGCTGAACATGGCGAACCAGGCGGAAAACCTGGCCAAGGAAGGCGGCCGGGTGATCCATCAAGTGGTCAGCGACATGGATGGCATCGCTCGCTCGGCGCAGCAGTCGGCGCAGGTCATCCGCACCCTGGACAAAGAGTCCGAAGGGATTTTCAGCATCATCCAGGTCATCAAGGGCATTGCCGACCAGACCAACCTGCTGGCACTGAACGCCGCGATTGAAGCCGCCCGCGCCGGAGAGCAGGGCCGTGGTTTTGCGGTGGTAGCTGACGAAGTGCGCAGCCTGGCGGGGCGTACCAGTGCGTCGACCCAGGAAATCGCCGGCATGGTTGCGCGCATCCAGCAAAGCACCCGCGAAGCGGTCAGCAGCATGGAAGCGGGGGTGGCTCAGGTCGACAAGGGGATGGCGGTGACCGCCGAGGTCGAGCGGGCGATCCGGGAAATTCTCGATGCCACGCTCAATACCACCCAACTGGTCAACGACATCACTCGCACCATTGGCGAACAAAGCCTGGCCAGCAACGAAATCGCCCATCAGGTGGAAATGATTGCCGGGATGTCAGAGGGCAACAGCCGTGTGATTGGCGAGACGGCCAACACTACTGATGAGCTGGCGAGCCTGGCAGGGCAGTTGTCGCAGTCGGTGAACAGGTTCCGGCTTTGAAGCCGTGACCGGCCCTGGCACAGCCTGCGATCCTTTGATACTGCTGTGTCCTCTGCCCAAAAATGCATCGGAGGTTTTTTCACGCCTGCAACGAACTCGCTGGAGGCGCAAAACCCTTGTCCGCTGCGACTCCCTGTGGGAGCGAGCCTGCTCGCGATTGCGATCATGCAACCAGTCCGGAATCGGCTCAGAGATATTTATCCGTCACAGCGCCTTCCGAGGCGCTGGACACGGTCTTCGCATATTTGGCCAGCACCCCGCGTTTGTACTTGGCCTCCGGGCGCACCCAAGTCGTCTTGCGCCTGGCCAATTCAGCCGCCGCAACTTCCACGGTGATCTGCCGGGTTTCGGCATCGATAACGATTCGGTCGCCATCCTCGATCAACGCAATCGGCCCGCCCTCGAATGCCTCCGGGGTGATATGGCCCACCACGAATCCATGGGAGCCGCCAGAGAAGCGGCCATCGGTGATCAGCGCTACTTCCTTGCCCAGCCCCTTGCCCATGACCGCCGAAGTCGGCGAGAGCATTTCGCGCATGCCGGGTCCGCCCTTGGGTCCTTCGTAGCGAATCACGATCACATCGCCTGCCTGCACCTCGCCGTTGAGAATGCCCGCCAGCGCGCCTTCTTCACCGTGATAGACCCGGGCAGTGCCTTCAAATCGCAGGCCCTCCTTGCCGGTGATTTTGGCCACCGCGCCATCGGGGGCCAGGTTGCCGCGCAGCACGACCAGGTGGGAGTCCTTCTTGATCGGCTGGTCGAAGGGCAGGATCACGTCCTGGCCGGCCACGTAATCGGCAACATCGCGCAGGTTCTCGGCCAGTGTCTTGCCGGTCACGGTCATGACATCGCCATGCAGCATGCCGGCGTCCAGCATACGTTTCATCAGCGGCTGGATGCCGCCGATGGCTACCAGTTCGCTCATCATGTACTGGCCGCTGGGCCGCAGGTCGGCCACCACCGGCGACACTTTGCCCAGCTCGACGAAATCATCCAGCGTCAGCTCGACGTCCACGGCGTGGGCCATGGCCAGCAGGTGCAACACGGCGTTGGTCGAGCCGGCGAGGGCGATCACCACGCGAATCGCGTTTTCAAAGGCCTTGCGGGTCATGATGTCCCGCGGCTTGAGGTCGAGCTTGAGCAACTCCATGACCTGTTTCCCGGCGCGGAAGCTGTCTGACGTCTTGTCGGTACCCACCGCATTCTGGGAGCTGGAACCGGGAAGGCTCATGCCCAGGGCCTCAATGGCCGCAGCCATGGTGTTGGCCGTGTACATCCCGCCGCAGGAGCCAGGGCCGGGAATGGCCACTGCCTCGATCTGCTTGACCTGGATCTCGTTGATATCGCCACGCGCATGCTGGCCCACGGCTTCGAACACGGAAATGATGTCGGTATGGCCCGCACCCGGGCGAATGGTGCCGCCATACACAAAGATCGAGGGGCGGTTCAGGCGTGCCATGCCGATCAGGCAGCCGGGCATGTTTTTGTCACAGCCACCCACCGTGACCAGTCCGTCGAAGCCTTCGCAACCGGCCACCGTTTCGATCGAGTCAGCGATGACCTCCCGCGACACCAGTGAGTACTTCATGCCTTCGGTGCCGTTGGCGATGCCGTCGGAGATGGTGATGGTGTTGAAGATCACCCCTTTGGCACCCGCCGCATTCGCTCCGCGTTCGGCCTCCCGCGCGAGCTTGTCGATGTGCATGTTGCAAGGGGTGACCATGGCCCAGGTCGAGGCAATGCCGATCTGCGGCTTGGCGAAATCCTCGTCGGTAAAACCCACGGCCCGCAGCATGGCGCGCCCCGGCGAGCGCTCCACGCCGTCGACTACCTGAGAGGAGTATTTGCGCAAATCGGGTTTGTCGCTCATTTAGATGCCTCGCCGGCTTGGGTGAAAAAACACCTTGAGTATAGTGGCCCGGACGTCTGCAGCCGGACCAGCGAGTCGGGAACAGACGCGCGGGTTTGTCCTGACGTGATATTCTTTGCAGTAACTTGGTTCGATCCATTCAGTTTGCGTGTCCATGCGACGCGCCAACGGAATCACTGTCGCTCAAGCAGCTGAAGCCAATAAAGATAAAAAGTCAGTTCAGTAGGGACATATAAACTGAGGTCGATGCACTCAATCGGCCTTGTGTGCCCACCCTCCAATCCAGCGGCGCGAGCACCCACGACATCCTGCCTGAATGTCGTGAAATACGGGGCCCGAGACTGCGGATGGCAGGGCGGATGGCGTTTTATCATAGGTGCTACAGATGTTTAAGAAAATGAACACGGCCCTGCTTGGGCTGGCTTTGTCGATGGGGATCACGTCCGCTCAAGCGGAAGAGGCAAAGAAAGTCGATGTGCTGCTGATCGGCGGCGGCATCATGAGCGCGACCCTGGGTGTCTGGCTCAACGAGCTGGAACCCGGCACCTCGATGGAAATGATCGAGCGTCTGGACGGCGTGGCCCTGGAAAGCTCCAACGGCTGGAACAACGCCGGTACCGGTCACTCTGCCCTGGCCGAGTTGAACTACACCCCGGAAGACGACAAGGGCAATGTGTCGATTCCCAAGGCCGTTGAAATCAACGAGGCGTTTCAGATCTCCCGTCAGTTCTGGGCCTGGCAGGTTCAGCAAGGCGTGCTGAAGAACCCGCGTTCGTTCATCAATTCCACGCCACACATGAGCTTTGTGTGGGGCGACGACAACATCAGTTTCCTCAAAAAGCGTTACGAAGCCCTGCAGGCGAGCCCGCTGTTTGCCGGCATGCAGTATTCCGAAGACCCGGCTGTGATCAGCAAGTGGGTGCCGCTGATGATGGAAGGGCGTGACCCGAAACAGAAAGTTGCCGCCACCTGGTCGCCAATCGGTACCGACGTCAACTTCGGCGAAATCACTCGCCAGTTCGTCGCGCACCTGCAGACCACCCCGAAGTTCGACTTGAAGCTGTCCAGCGAAGTGCAGGACATCACCAGGAACGAAGACGGTACCTGGCGCGTCAGCTACAAAAACCTGAAAGACGGCAGCAAGTTCGAAACCGACGCCAAGTTCGTCTTCATCGGCGCTGGCGGCGGTGCCCTGCACCTGCTGCAGAAGTCCGGTATTCCTGAAGCCAAGGAGTATGCAGGCTTCCCGGTTGGCGGCTCGTTCCTGGTGACCGAGAACCCGACCATCGCCGAGCAACACCTGGCCAAGGCCTACGGCAAAGCCTCCGTTGGCGCACCACCGATGTCGGTTCCGCACCTGGACACCCGTGTCCTGGACGGCAAGCGTGTCATCCTGTTTGGCCCATTCGCGACCTTCAGCACCAAGTTCCTGAAAGAAGGTTCGTACCTGGACCTGCTGACCACCACGACCACGCATAACGTGTGGCCAATGACCAAGGTCGGCATCAAGGAATACCCGCTGGTCGAGTACCTCGCCGGCCAGCTGATGCTGTCGGACGAAGACCGCCTCAACGCCCTGAAGGAATACTTCCCGAACGCCAAGGCTGAAGACTGGCGCCTGTGGCAAGCCGGCCAGCGCGTGCAAATCATCAAGCGTGACGAAGCCGCCGGTGGCGTGCTGAAGCTGGGCACCGAGATCGTGGCTTCGCAAGACGGCTCCATCGCCGGCCTGCTGGGCGCCTCCCCAGGTGCATCGACTGCCGCGCCGATCATGCTGACTGTGCTGCAGAAGGTGTTCAAGGACAAGGTCGCTTCCCCGGCCTGGCAGGAAAAACTGCACCAGATCGTGCCGAGCTACGGCACCCAGTTGAACGGCAACCCTGAGAAAGTGGCTGAAGAGTGGGCCTATACCGCCAAGGTACTGCAACTGACTCCGCCGCCGGCGATGGGTCAGGTAGCGGCTCCGGTGGCTGCTCCGGCTGATGCCGAGAAGGCTGCTCCGAAGGCTAACGCTGCAAGTGACATGGCTTTGTAAGTAGAAGCGCTGTTGAAGAGCCCGCTGAACCGGTGACGGTCAGCGGGCTTTTTTGTGGGTGTTGTTATGGAGGATCGCCAGCATGGAGGGATGAAGCGCGGGTTCAGGCTGTGCTCTGATCCGTATTTTTCATCGCCATCTGCATCTGTAATGCAAACAGACTGCGGCTCACAATAACTGCATATTGAACAGGCAGGAGCACCCTCATGGGCAAGATGGCGATTTTCCTCGGTGGTTTTCTCGTACTGACGGTGCTGATCGGCGCTCTGGCCACGATCTCGCCGGTGTAGCCTTCGCGCCTCAAAGCAAAACGCCTCCAGCGGGAGGCGTTTGCGTTTCAGGGCTCAGGCTTATTTCACATCGAACCGATCCAGATTCATCACCTTGGTCCACGCCGCAACGAAGTCCTTGACGAATTTTTCCTGGCTGTCGCTGCTCGCATAGACTTCGGCAAGCGCCCGCAACTGCGCATTCGATCCAAACACCAGGTCCACACGTGTCCCGGTCCATTTTACCTGGCCCGTCTTGCGGTCACGTCCCTCAAACTCCTGCGCGTCGTCCGAGGTGGGTTTCCATTCCACGCCCATGTCCAGCAGGTTGGTGAAGAAGTCGTTGGTCAAGGCTTCCGGCCGTTGGGTGAACACGCCGTGCCGGGTCTGCCCGGCGTTGGTGTTCAGCACCCGCAGGCCGCCAATCAGCGCGGTCATTTCCGGGGCCGTGAGGGTCAGCAGTTGGGCCTTGTCGATCAGCAGTGCTTCGGCCGGTACGGTGTAGCGGGTCTTGAGGAAGTTGCGAAAGCCATCGGCTACAGGTTCGAGGAAGGCGAAGGACTCAACGTCGGTCTGTTCCTGGGTTGCATCGGTCCTGCCCGGAGTGAAGGGCACGGTGAGGGTGACCCCGGCATTCTTGGCCGCCTGTTCGACGCCGGCGTTGCCCGCCAAGACGATCAGGTCCGCCAGCGAGACTTTCTTGCCCCCGTTGCTGAACTCGTTCCGGATGCTTTCAAGTTTGGCCAGCACGCTGCCCAGTTGCTCCGGCTGGTTGGCGTGCCAGGATTTCTGCGGCTCCAGGCGCAGGCGTGCGCCGTTGGCACCGCCGCGTTTGTCGGAGCCGCGGAATGTCGAAGCCGCCGCCCACGCGGTTGAAACCAGTTGCGAGACGGACAGGCCGCTGGCCAGGAGCTTGCCCTTGAGTGCGGTGACATCGCTGTCATTGATCAGCTCGTGGTCGACTTCGGGGATCGGGTCCTGCCACAGCAGTTCTTCGCTGGGCATCTCCGGCCCGAGGTAGCGCGATAGCGGGCCCATGTCGCGATGGATCAACTTGAACCAGGCGCGAGCGAAGGCGTCGGCGAGTTGGTCGGGGTTCTCCAGGAACCGCCGGGAGATGGGTTCGTAGATCGGATCGAAACGCAGCGCCAGGTCCGAGGTGAGCATGGTTGGGTTGCGGCGTTTGTTCGGGTCGTGGGCATCGGGAATGATGCCGGCGCCGGCGCCGTTTTTTGGCGTCCATTGGTGCGCGCCGGCCGGGCTTTTGGTCAGTTCCCAGTCGAAGCCGAAGAGGTTTTCCAGGTAGTTGTTGCTCCATTGGGTGGGCGTGGTGGTCCAGGTCACTTCCAGGCCGCTGGTGATGGTGTCCGGGCCTTTGCCGGTACCGAAGCTGTTTTTCCAGCCGAAACCTTGTTCCTCAAGGCCCGCCGCTTCCGGCTCCGCGCCAACATTGTCCGCAGGGCCGGCGCCGTGGGTTTTGCCGAAGGCGTGGCCACCGGCGATCAGCGCGACGGTCTCTTCGTCGTTCATGGCCATGCGGCCGAAGGTTTCGCGAATATCCAGGGCCGACTTGACCGGGTCTGGCTCGCCTTCCGGGCCTTCGGGGTTAACGTAGATGAGGCCCATTTGTACGGCGGCCAGGGGTGTTTCCAGGTGCCGACCGGGTTCGACCCGGCTGTCTTCATTTTCTCCGGGCTCGGCAACCAGTGGGCCTTCGCCGGGCTTTTGCATGGGTTCCTTGTGACCTTGATCGTAGCGACTGTCACCCGCCAGCCACTTGTTCTCCGAGCCCCAGTAGACGTCTTCATCCGGCTCCCAGACATCCGGACGGCCGCCGGAGAAACCAAAGGTCTTGAAGCCCATGGATTCCAGCGCAACGTTGCCGGTGAGGACGATCAGGTCAGCCCAGGAAATGTTACGCCCGTACTTTTGCTTGATCGGCCACAGCAGGCGGCGGGCCTTGTCCAGGCTGACGTTGTCCGGCCAGCTGTTGAGCGGGGCAAAACGTTGCTGCCCGGAGCCCGCTCCGCCACGACCATCAGCGGTGCGATAGGTGCCCGCGCTGTGCCAGGCCATGCGGATGAACAGCGGCCCGTAGTGCCCGAAGTCCGCCGGCCACCAGTCTTGCGAGTCGGTCATTAACGCGCGCAGGTCTTGCTTGAGCGCCTGGAAGTCCAGGCTCTTGAATGCCTGGGCATAGTCAAAGCCTTCGTCCAGCGGATCGGACAGGGACGAATGCTGGTGCAGGATCTTCAGGTTCAGTTGGTTAGGCCACCAGTCGCGGTTCGTCGTGCCACCGCCAGCGGCGTGATTGAACGGGCATTTCGATTCATTTGCCATGTGTGAGCTACCTTTGGGTGATCATCCGGGCTATTCGCGCCTTGTGGGAACGGCCAGCTTGTGGCGCCAGAGCAGCCCTAAGGGTAGACCCGAGTTGGGCACTCAGCTAATAGGTGGAGTGTTAGGGGACGATAGGGAAAGTCTCTTACACAGGGTGTCGGGCGGTTGCGAGGATGCGCGCGCCGCAGAGGGGCATGCCCGGCGTGGTGCACCGGGCGCGGGCAGTGGTCAGTTAACGACGAAACCTGCACCGACCGGGTCGTTACGCTCAATGACCCAGCGCGAGGTCCCCAGGATACTCGCGGTGCCCTTGACGGTCGGGCGCACCGCACGGGTACCGTTGAGGTCGACTTCACCCAACAGGCAGCCTTCAAACGTGCCGCTGCCCAGCAAGCCTTCAGACAGGATCGGCTGGTTCAGCCCGAGTTTGCCCCGGGCTTCGAACATCGCCATCATCGCGCTGGTGCCCGTGCCGCCTGGGGAGCGGTCGAGCTGGCCAGCGCTGAACACGTGGACGTTCTTGTAGAACGCTCCGTCGATGGTTGCCGGATGCCAGAACGTGATGAAGTTGAGGTCGTTGATGTGCGCCTCGGTGGGGTGCTGGATCTTCAGTTGTTTCTGGATCTGATCCCGCGCCAGCAGACCGAGGCGCGACAGTTCGCTGCCGTTCTCCGGGCTGATGCGCAGGTCACAATTGGTCAGGTCGACGATGCCGAAGTAATTGCCGCCCCAGACCAGGTCTGCCTTGAGGTCGCCATAGCCTGGCAGGTGCACCGGAATGTCCTGGGCCGCCACGTAGGCCGGGACGTTTTCGAAACGGGTCCAGAGGACTTTGTCGCCTTCAGATGCGACTTCCGCGACCACCAGCCCTGCGGTGGTTTCAAAGCGAATTTTGGTGATGCCATCAGCACCACGCGGGACCAGGCCCAGGGCAACCATGGCCATGCTGACGGCGATCGTGCCGTGGCCGCACATGTGCGAATACACACTGCCATCCATGTAGATCAGGCCTGCGTCGAATTCACTGCTCGAAGGCGGGGTGAGGAAGACGCCAAACATGTCTTTGTGGCCGCGAGGTTCCTGCATCAGCGCCTTGCGCAGCCAGTCGTAGTTCTGCTCAAGAAAGGCACGCTTGGCCAGAATGGTCGAACCTGCGGGGTAGGGGATGCCGCTGTGCACGATGCACAGTGGTTCACCTTCGGTATGGGTATAGATGACATCGAACGTGTCTTGCATACGCATGACTGAACTCCTGGCTTGCGGGATGTAGGGGTGGGGGTTTATTTGCGTTCTGACAAAAGATCGAGACCGATACACAGGTCCAGAATGATGACGGCGATGACGACCACGACGATGGTTGCCCCTGAGGCGGCAGCAATGGTTGGGTCGACGGTGTACTGCACATAGTTGAAGAGCTTCACCGGTATGGTGTTCAGGTCCGGGGTGGTGTTGAAGATCGACAGCTCAACGTTGATCCACGACGAGATGAAGGCAAAGATAGAACCGGTGACGATCCCGGGCCGGATCTGTGGCAGCACCACCAGAAAGAAGGTTGCCCAGGGGGTACCGCCCAGGTCACTGGACGCTTCCTCCAGCGCACGTTGCTCTGGCGTCAGCATCGACAGCACCGAGCGCAACACGAAGGGCGAGATGATGATGGTGTGGCCGATCAGCAGCGCGAGGAAGCTGCGGGTCAAGCCGAAGCAGCCACCAAACTGCAGCAGCGCTGCGCCGAGCACGATATGCGGGAACACCAGCGGGGACGTCAGGGCAGCCAGGATCGCCTGTTTTCCGGCGAACTCGTAACGCGCAATCGCCAGGGCCGCCGGCACGCTGAGCAGCACTGCAACACATGTCGCGACCAACGCCAGGACCGTGCTGGTGGCAAACGAGGCTACATAGCTTGGGTCGCTGAGCATCTTGGCGTACCAGTCCAGCGTCCAGCCTTGAGGCGGGAATGCGAGGAAAGACGAGGCGGTGAAGGAGACGCCCATGATCACCACCAGGGGCAACAGCATGTAGCCGAGCACTGCCCAGGCCACCAGGCGAACCAGCATTCGAGTGATCATTGATTGCTCCCTCTGACACTGCCAACCCGACCGGCAAGGCCGACCATGACCAGGGTGAAGATCAGCAGCACCACGCTCAGGGCACCGCCGTAGTTGAAGTCGAATACCGAGCTGTACTGCTGGAAAATCAACATCGACAGCACCGAGATCCTGCCGCCCGACAGCAGTGCCGGGGTGACATAGGCACTGGCTGCCAGCGTAAACACCATGATTGAGCCGGAGATGATGCCAGGCATGGTCAGCGGCAGCACCACGTGGAAAAACGTGGCCCGGGGACTGGCGCCGAGATCTTCGGAGGCTTGCTCGTAGGCCGGGTCGACCTGCGCCAGGGCATTGCCTGCCGCGAGCACGATGAATGGCAGGAGGATGTAGACCATGCCGATCAGGATGCCCAGCTCGGTGCCCAGAAACCGTACTGGAGTGTCGATCAGGCCAGTGTCCATCAGGCTCTGATTCACCAGGCCCTTGCGCCCCAGCAGCACCATCCAGCCGAACGAGCGGACGATGTTGCTGGTGAACATCGGCACCACCAGCAGGATCACACAGGCGCGCCGCCAGGCCCGCCACTTCACGACACGCACCAGGTACCAGGCCAGCGGGTAGCCCAGCAGCAAAGACACCAGGGTGGTCAGCGCGGCGATGCGGAAGGTCACCAGGATGACGTCCCAATGGTACTGATCGCCCAACACCCGAATATAGTGATCGACGGTAAAGGCCTGGTCCGCGCCCTGGGTGAAGCTGGCGAAGATCACCACGGCAAACGGCGCAAGAAAGAACGCCGCGAAAAATGCCAGGGCTGCAAAGAGCATCAGCAGCGGGGCGAGCGTCTTGCGTTTCATACCGACTCCCCGATCAGGTGCAGGTGAGCGGGGTTGAAGCCCAGGCGCACCGTGCTGCCGGCAACCATGTCCGGCCCTGGAAAGCCCATGGTGCGCGCGATGATCATTTGCCCGTCAATCAGGGCATGGATCAGCGTATGGCTGCCGACGGTAACGACGTCGCTGACGGTACCGTGGATTTCGTGGCAGCCGGGGCTCCCGCCTGCAGCTGCTTCCAGCACCTGCAAATGTTCGGGGCGCAGCACGGCCACGCCTTGTGACGGGATGGCACTTGTGTTGCGCACCAGCGGTTGGTTGCGGATGCCCAGGCGTATTTCATCGTTGCCGGTGACCTGGTAGTCGATGAGATTGGCTTCGCCGATAAAGTCAGCGACGAAACGCGAAGCCGGTGCGCTGTAGATGGCGCTGCTGGTACCGGTTTGTTCGATGCGGCCGGCATTCATCACCACGATACGATCGGCAATGGTCATCGCCTCTTCCTGGTCATGGGTGACGAAAATAAACGCAATCCCCAGCTTCGCTTGCAGATGCTTGAGCTCCAGCTGCATGCGTTTGCGCAGTTTCATGTCGAGCGCCGAGAGCGGTTCGTCGAGCAACAGCAATTTCGGTTTATTGACGATGGCCCGGGCCAATGCAACCCGCTGCTGCTGGCCGCCGGACATGCCGCTTGGGTAACGCTCGCCCAGCGCTTCGAGGCCCACCAGCGCCAGCGCTTCACGAGCCCGTTCGCGGGCTTCGCCACGGTTGACGCCCTGGCGTCGTGGGCCGTAGGCGACGTTTTCCAGCACCGTCATGTGCGGAAACAGCGCGTAGTTCTGAAAGACCGTGTTCAGTGGCCGACGGTAGGGTGGCAGGCGACTGACGTCCTGGCCGTCGATCGCAATGCTCCCGGAATCAGGCTGCATGAAACCGGCGATCGAGCGCAGCAGGGTGGTCTTGCCACAGCCGCTGGGACCCAGCAGGACGATGAACTCGCCCTGCTCGATGTCCAGGTTGATATTGTCCAATGCCTGGTAAGGCCCAAAGTTCTTGCAGACGCTGTCGATGCTCAATAAAACTGACATTGCAGACCTCTTGAGCTATTTGGCGGTGACTTTGCGGTTCCAGTCGTTGGTGACACTGGCGCGCTGGGCGTTGATCTGCGCCCAGTCGAACAGGCGCAGGTCCTTGATCGATCCGCCTGCGCC
The DNA here is from genome assembly GCF_040310425.1 of Pseudomonas sp. 65/3-MNA-CIBAN-0223. Classification (NCBI taxonomy): domain Bacteria; kingdom Pseudomonadati; phylum Pseudomonadota; class Gammaproteobacteria; order Pseudomonadales; family Pseudomonadaceae; genus Pseudomonas; species Pseudomonas sp. 65/3-MNA-CIBAN-0223. The sequence continues at coordinate 32,034 of NZ_JBEOPV010000016.1, read as the reverse complement.
CCATGGCAACTTGCGGGCGACCTCCTGCGAGACTTCCACGCCTTTCACCGCCGGGCCCAGGTACAGCTTGCCGGCCAGGCAGGACGCCGCTTCCTGGGTCAGTGCGGTATTGATGAATTGCTCAGCGGCCTTGGTGTTGCGCGCGCCCTTGATCAGGTGCAGGCGCGCGTCGGTCGCCCATGCGCCTTCCTTGGGAATGGTGAAGCCGATGGGGGCTCCCTTGTCGATCAAGTCCCAGGCACCGACGTTGAAGTGCGCGCCGATGATCGATTCGCCACTCTGGAAAGCGTTGGTAGCGGCGCCCGAACTGTCGAAGAACAGCGCGGTGTCCAGTGCCCCCAGCTTGCTGTAAACAGGTGCCAGATCGGCGCGATCGATACCCCAGACATCGGCCATGAAGAACACGAAGGGCACCCCGGAAGAATTGGCGGGCGAGGGCAACGCTATCGCACCGGCGTACTCGGGCTTCCACAGGTCCTTCCAGCTGGTCGGTGCCTCTTTGATTTCCCGGGTGTTGTAGGTCAGGCCCAAAGAGTAGAAGCCGCTGCTGACAGCGAAGGTATGGCCCGCTTCGGCGTACAGCCCTTTTTCCTCGACGTTTTTCAGGTTGGGAATGGCTGCTGGGTCGAGGTCGGCGATCACGCCTGCCGCGTAAGCGAGTTCGCTGATGCCGCCATCCATCCACGCGACGTCGATGGCGGGGCTGGATTTTTGCTGTTGAAGCTTGGCGAGTGTCGTGGTCGAGGTGCCGACTTCCGCTGCCACGGCAATGCCGGTGGCTTTGGTGAAAGGTTCTGCAACACAATTGAGGAACGCGTCTCCCCAGTTGCCGCCGTACAACGCGACGGTCAGTTTTGGCTGATCCGCCATGGCGCCTTGCGAGGAGATGCAGCCCGCCAGCGATAGCGCGACTGTGATTTTAGTGCGGGTTGTTGTTCTCATCTCATGTCCTCTGGGGCGTGGTCGAGCTGTTCCCCTTGTCTGCATCTTGCTCGTAACGTCGATACGAGCGCTTGCACACCGGGGTCTTAAAGTTGAATAGTTGGGTCATGCCCAAAATGACTCAGAATCTCCACGATTGCCATGTGTCGAGCGGCACCGACGCGCAGGCGAACACTCGCCCGCAGTTGTCGGTGGGACTGGTGTTGCTCGACCAGTTCACCCTGGCGGCGTTTTCCGGATTTGTGGATGTGCTGCGGTTGTCTGCAGATATCGGCGGCGCCAGTCGGCAGATCCATACTGCCTGGCGTGCGATGAGCGTTGACGGGTTGCCCCGAACCTCCAGCGCCGGGATCACGCTGGAGGTTACAGGCGCATTGGAGCAGGACCTTGACCAGTTCGACTACATCGCCATCTGCGGTGGCAACGATTACCCCAATACCCATTTGCCGGGGCATTTACGGGACTGGTTGCAGCGCGCAGCAAACAGCCGCACCCGATTACTGGGCATCTGCACCGGCACCTTCGCACTCGCCCAGGCAGGTGTGGTAGGAAACCGCTCGGTCTGTGTGCACTGGAACGTGCTGGACGCGTTTCGCGCGCGGTTTCCGAAAACGCCAGCAGCGGTGGACCATCTATTCATCGACGAGGGAGATTTGATTACCTGTGCCGGTTCAACGGCGGCAATCGACCTGGGCTTGTACCTGGTGGCGCGCCACTGCGGGCGCGAAAAAGCCCAGCAGGCCGTGCGGCATATGATGTTGCAGGGGATTCGCCAGGGGCGTCAGCCCCAGGCGCATTTCTATGCGAACCTGGCGGACATCAAGGATGAGCGGGTGCGCCAGGCCGCGCACTACATCGAGCAGCGCATGGACAGCCTGCCCACGCTGGACGCCATTGCGCGCTATGTCGGCCTTGGGCGTCGGCAACTGACTCGCGCGTTCCAACAGTCGCTGGGCATTTCGCCCATGGAATTCCAGCGCTCGTTGCGGGTGGAATACGGCAGCTGGTTACTGCTCAACAGTCACAGCAGCATCACGCAAATTGCCATGGACTGCGGGTTCGCCGATGGCGCGCATTTTTCACGGGAGTTTCGCACGCGTTTTGGTTTGTCACCGCGTCAGTTCCAGCGTCAGGGACAAACCGGTTGATGCACTACAATATTGAACGTTGAACCTGTAGGAGCGAGCTAGCTCGCGAAGAACTCCAGCGCGCCGTGGGGTATCAAGTTCTCCGCGTTATCGTTGACGATCCCCGCGAGCAGGCTCGCTGCTGCAACGAATTTCTTCGCAAATGAGTGTTATTCAATAGCGGGCGCTAGTGGCGGGGTGCCACAATCGTTCTTTTCGCGGCAGCATGATCAGGCGGATCACATGGATCGAATTGGGCCTCGGTACGACCAGCAAACGCAGATCGCCGATCAGGTGCGCTCGGACCGGTTGCACCAGTTGTTTCACCAATCGGTTTCTGCGGTATTTGGCAGTTACCTGGCCGCTCTCATGCTGTGCTGGCTATGCTGGGACAACCTGGATCACAACGTGGTGTTTTCCTGGATCGCCTTGTTGTCGGTGTCGTCGTTATTGCGTCTGGGAATGTTTATTGCCTATTTCCGCAGCCCCGACCTGGAGCGTACCCCGCAACGCTGGGAGCTCATATACTGGCTGACGCTGGTCCTGTCGGCAGGCATCTGGGGGGGCGGGGCACTGGCGGTGATGCCCACGAACGACCTGTTATCCCAGGCGCTGGTCATGTTGTTCGCGGTGGGGATGTCGGTCAGCGCCGTGTCCTGCTATTCGTCCTATAGCCACATGACCCTGGCGTCGATAGCCCTGGTGTTGCTGCCCTGTACTGTCTGGCTGTTGTTCCAGTCGTCAACGATTCAGGTGGGCATGGCCCTGGCGGTGCTGGTGTTCGCTTCTTTTGTAGCCGGCGCGACCCGCAAGTTGTCCCAGGCGCTGGAAACTGCCTTTCGCCTGACCCGGGAAATGGAACAGGCGCACAGCATTTCCACCCGCGCCGCGCAGACCGACGAGCTCACCGGATTGAACAATCGGCGTGCGTTCTTCGAGCAAGCGCAGCAGTTGTACAGCCACTGCATGAATCACCGATTGCCACTGTGCGTGGTAATGCTGGACATGGATCATTTCAAGCACATCAATGACACCTACGGTCATCAGGTCGGGGACCAGGTGTTGCGGCAGATGGGGGTGGTGATCAGCAAGTCGTTCCGGCCTACGGATGTGTATGGACGCTTAGGTGGCGAGGAGTTCGCGGTGTTGTTGCCCGACACTTGCATCGAGGTGGCGCTGGATATTGCAGAGCAGGTCACGAGCTCCATCGCAGGGTCGATGACCGGGCCGGTGCACTGCATCACGGCCAGCCTGGGGGTCGCGTCGATGGGGAGCGAGGATCATGATTTGCACAGCCTGATGAACAACGCGGACAAGGCGTTGTACCGTGCCAAGGCGCGAGGGCGTAACCAGGTGGCGGTGTCGGAGTAACGCAAGGCTGCTCAGACCGCGCCCCCGTCACTCAGCTGGACTCCGCCGTATCATCATCAAGGGTTTCGCCAACCGGTTCTTCCTGCCCCGGCAATTCGGTAATCACGCTGAAGTCACTGACCTCGACGGCGCCTGTGCCGTATCCCAGCAAGTGGAAAGAAAAAGCCTTGCGCGACTCGGGATTGTCGAAGCTGAAGTCCATCTCCAGCGGCTGGTCGGCGGTGACCAGCATTTCAGCCGGCAACCCTACTTGAACGTCCCGTTCGAATTCCTTGGTCTTGAGCAGGATGTAGGCATTGTCCTGGCTGTCGACCGAGCGCACGGTCAGGCGCACCCGGGTGTGCGAGCCCTTGGGCATTTCCAGGTATTGCGCGCCGATGAGGTTGTCGGCCCAGTCATCCTTGATTTGCGCCTGCAGCGGAATGCTTGCCGGGCTGCCGAACTGATAACGCTGGTTCAGGGGCGTCTGCATCAGGGTTTGATCCAGGGCCGTGGCGCGCGCAGCAATCTGCCGGGCACGCTGGCCGCCGTATTGGCCGAGCAGCTTCGCCCGCTCTGCGATGAAGCCTTCACTGGCGTAGTACCGGCAGCGTTGCTGGAAATCGCACTCGGTAAAGGTGCCCTGGCCATCGTGATAGCGCAGGTTGCCGTTGGTGTAGGACATGATCTCGCGCCCGGTGGCGTAGTCGCGAAACAGTGAGCGGCCGCTCAGGGTGGCCGGCACGGGCAGGGCGAAGTAGTCGAGGATCGACGTACTCAAGTCCACGTGGCCGTACACCCCGGGCTTGATGTGTGGCAACTGCGCCTGATCCGGTGCGAGGGTCAGGTTGAATCCCCATGATGAAGCAAGGCGCACGCCATCGATGCCATGGGACTCGTCGGAGGTGATCACCACCAGGGTGTCCTTGAGCACGCCCTGGCGCTCCAGGTCGCTGAGGAACTGGTCGAGGGCATCATCCAGGTAACCGACCGCTGCCTGCTTGGGGGTGTCGTAGCGTTGCAGGTAGTCTTCGGGGGCGGAATAGGGCTGGTGGGTGCCGACGGTGAGCAGGGTCAGCATCCACGGTTGTTTTTGTTTCTTGAGCTGGCCGACATAGTCCAGCGCACCTTCGAAGAAGGCCTTGTCGTCCTTGCCCCACGGGAAGTCCAGATACGATGCGTTGGTGAACCATTCAAGGCCCAGGGTCGTGTCGAAGCCGATGTGCGGCATGATCTTGTCTTTGGCCATGAAGCGCAGGCCGGCACCCTGGAGGTAATGCGTGGCAAAGCCGTTCTTGCGCAGCTGTGCCGGCAGGCAGTCCTGGTTGCGCGCGCTTTGGGTGAGCATCTCCACGCCTTTGGGAGTGCCGTTGTCGAGTTTGTCGTAGTCACCGCAGAGCATGGCGTACAGGCCGCGGATGGTCTGGTGGCTGTGCAGCACGTAGTCAGGGGTGTTCATGCCGCGTTGCGCCCAGCGACTGAGTCGCGGCATCAGGTCCTCCTGATAGCTGCTGTGCAACGCTTCGCGGTTGGCCCCGATGTAGGCACCGGGAATGCCTTCCAGGGCGATGACCAGCACATTACGCGCCTGTCCGCGACCGGCCAGCAGCCGCTGGCCGTCCAGGTCGAGTTGGACCAGGCCAGCCATCTGCGGCGGCACGTCGACGACGTCGCCCTCCAGCCATTCCTCCACCGCCATCTGCACGTTGCCCGTGCCAGCGGCCATCAATTGATGGGGCAGGTTGTAGACCCGCCACTGATCGGCATCAGTAGGCTGCAAGTGCTGCGCTCCCCAGTGGGCAATGAGCAGCAGCAGCGGAGCGCTCCAGGCATGACGGGGCAGGGACGGCGAGGGGGTCGAGGGCGCCAGCCAATGGCTGAGCAACCATGCGCCCAGTGCGACCAGCAACGAGGCTGCCAGCCAGGGCTGGGCGAAGCCGCCACCGGTGGAGTTTTCCAGGAACTGCGGGTCGATCAGGTAATGCACATCCGACACGTTGGGCAACCGGCCGACGGCACTGACCAGCTCGGCGCTGGCCACCGTCAGGAAGCCCCATGCCAGCAACACCGGCAGTGCCAGCCACCAGGGGCGACGATGCAACAGCACCAGCAGCAGGCTGCCGATGGCCAGGTCCGACAAATATCCGTGAGGATTTGACCAGCCCAGTGCTGCGCGCAGGCACAGGGGCACGACCAGTACCAGGCCGAGCAGGGCAATAAGACGCGCGTAGGGTTGCTGCAACCCGAGACGGAGTTTGTTCACAAAATACATTCCAGCCACTAAATCGTCACACAAGTGTGCTGGATGGTATCAAGTGCCGGCAAAACTGGCCCGGATATATAAGGTCACATTTGTCCGCCAGCACTTGTCAGGCCGTTACTTGCGCACGTTCTGGTAGAGCATCAGCCTCGAAGTTTCGTGCATGCCTCGGGTCAATTGCACGAGGCGCTTGAACTCCTCGGGGTTCTGCCGGGCCACGTCATCCGTCGGGGTCATCGACGCCAGGTCGTGCAAGGTCGGCGAGCTGCCGTCGTGTTCCATCTGCACCATGAAATGCTGGGTCACGCCGGCAATCAGCGGGAAGGTGCCCTCACGCAGGACCAGCGGCACCACGCGTTCGCCTTCGGGGGCGGGTTGCTGGATATCCCGGCCCATGCCGCTGTTGCGAAACTCCAGGCCCGCCATGCCGGCCACGGTGGGCAGCAAATCCACCAGGCCCACGGCTTCCTCGACGGTGCGCGAGCCCAGCAGCGCAGGGGCATGGATGATCATCGGCACGGCATTGCTTTCCAGGCCCAGCTGTTCGTAGGCCGGGGCCAGAAACGGGATCTGCGCGATGCGGGTGTTGTGATCGCCAAACAGCACGAAAATGGTGTTCTCGTACCAGCCGCCTGCCTTGGCGATTTCCATCAGGCGACCGATGTTGAAGTCCAGCAGGCGCACGGCGTTGTACTGCTCGACACTGCGCGAGCCGGCAGCCTGAACTTCGGCCAGGGTCGGGTGCTTGACCTCGAAGCCGTCATTGAGCGCGGGGATGGTAAAAGGGCGATGATTGCCGGCGGTTTGCACATAGGCAAAGAACGGTTTGTCCTTGGGCAGCGCCTGCAGGATCGTGTCGGTTTCCTTGAACAGGTCCAGGTCGGAAATCCCCCAGACATCGACGACCGGCGCTTTCCAGTCGCGCTCCTCGTACAACCGCACGCCATCGATGCTCTGGCGAATCAGCGCGTTCATGTTGGCCCAGCCGGAGTTGCCGCCGATGGTGTAGATCTTCTCGTAGCCGGTGAAGGCGTTGATCAGGGTGTTCTGCTGGGTGATCAGCGGGTTGCGCGTCGCGGTTTCCTGGCGGGTGACATCGGGCACCCCGGAAATGCTCGCCCACACGGTTTTTGCGGTGCCGGTGACTGGCACGTAGAAATGCTCGAAGAACCAGCTCTGCTTGGCGAGCCGGTCAATGTTCGGCGTCGGATCGATCGGGTTGCCGTAGGCCCCGACAGCGCTGGTACCCAGGGATTCGAGCATCACGAACATCACGTTCGGTGGGCGCGAGCCGGGAATCTTGTAGGGTTGCGGCGCCTGGTGCCTAACAAAATTGAGGGTTTGCGCGTCCGGCTGGTCGACGCCCAGGTAGCGGGACATGACTGCGTAGTGCTCGCGCACCTGCTGTTCGTCGTACCGGGACTGGCCAACCTTGACCGTGTCGTAGAGGAAAATCACCGGGTTCAGGCCCAATGCCGCGATCTGGTTGTTGCTGGAGAAAAACGCATCGCTCCAGCGCAGGGGAACCGGATTTTCCAGGTTCATGTTTTCTACTCGGCCGAGGATGCCCAGCAGCACCAGCACCACCATCAACGCACTGCCCCAGGTGGCGGAGAGTGGGTGAATGACCTTGCGCGGGCGATCCAGCGTGACCCGTTCCAAGCGCACCAAGGCAAGGGTCACCAGCGCTACCGTGGCCAGCCAGCCGAGGCTGATCCAGATCACCGGGTACGTCTGCCAGACCATGTCGCGGGAGATCTGCGCGTCCTCGATGAAGCGCAGCACGGTGGCATTGATGCGCACACCAAGGTAGGCGTAGTGACCAAAATCGATGATGTAGATCAGCAGCAGAACACTCAGGGCCGCCACCAGATAGACCCTGGCGACAAGGCGCAGCACGCGGCTGGTGGTCAGGTTCCAGCGCGGAATCCACGCCAGCAACGCCAGGGGCAACACGGTGAGGATGGCCAGGCGCAAGTCGAAACGAAAGCCGATGCCCAGGGTTTCCACAATGGCGGGTTGGGCGCTCAGGGCGCTAGAGTCAAACCCTGAAAAGCCGAAGAAGAACACGACTCGCAATACCGCGAACAGCGCAAACACGATCGCGGTCGCGCCCAACCAGTAATGCAAGCGTCTCGATTGCAACCAACCCATCCCTGTTCCCCTGTTTAAAGTCGTTAAATCTAAATGGACCTGTGGCTAGCCGATCCACGCCGGCTGAGGAACCAGCGATAGGCCTGGCGGGTGCCGAGCACCAGCAGCGCAACGCAGCAATACAGCCCCAGCAGTGGATCCACCAGGTAATCCCAATAGTTGTGCGAAGGTTTGAGCCCCACCATAAAGGCCAGGGTCGCGCCCGCCAGCATGGCCACTGCCAGGCCGTTGCGCAGGTAGTACAGGCCGAGTGTCAGCAAGGCAATCAGGGTCAGCAGCACGCGCGGGCTGAAACCCAGCCGGTATGGATCGACGTACGTCCAGCCCAGCGTCGCCGGATACAACAGCACGGCCATGGCGGCGAAGATCACCAGCACGCCGACATATCCACGTGGCGCAGGCGCGAGGATTTCCAGGCGGCGCAGGCACGCCCACGCCATCAGGATCATCGTGGTAATCGCCAGGTCATCGATGTGACTGCGCAGATAAGCCGCCACCGTCAAACCGTCCAGAGGAATGAAACTGGCGGCGAGCAAGGCCAGCAGCAGCCCCCCGCGCCAGAGCCGGCCGAGGCCAAAGCCGGGCAGCAGGAGGAATATGATCATTGCGAAACTGAGATGGGCTTGCCACAGGTTGATCATTTCAGGCGCTCGGACAGCCAGGCTTCGTTGAAGGTGACGTGCTTGATGAAGGTGTTGTTCCAGGAATAAACCAGGTGATACATGCCGTCTGGGCTGCGGATGAAGTAGGGGTACTCGTACTCGAACTCACACCCGCGACTGGTGCAGACCCTGGTGTCCAGGTTGCTCAGGAACTGCGCTTCCAGTGGCTGGCGCAGCGCTCCGCTGGAGTCGCGAAATTTCTGGCCGATGATGTCCTTGTAGGCTTGCGGGGAAAACGGCCCGCCTTCCGGGTCAGGTGATTTATCCAGGTCGCGCAGGGCGCGCCAGTCGTCCATTTTAGCATCGGTGCCGTACAGGCTCAGCTTGAAACGGCCTTCGCGCAGGTCATTGAGTGCCACCAGCAAGCCATGTTTCGGCGTGGCGACCGCTGCCAGCGAAGAGTTTGGGTTGGACGGGTCCAGCGGATAGGGTTCGCTCCAGGTTTGCCCGGCGTCTTCGGTGCGCGTTGCCAGCACTCGGTGGTGGGTCTCGCCGGCATAGCGCAGCAGGGCCACGCCGCGCTGGCCATCCAGCGGCACCACCGTCGGCTGCAAAGAATTGGTGCCACGACTGATACGGAATTTGTCGATGACATCGCCGTCCGGGCTCAGGTACAGGTACTCGGCAAACTTGCCGAGAAACTCGTGATACACCGGAAGGCCGATCGAACCATCGGCATGAAACACGGGTGCCGAACGCACCAGGGTACTGATATTCAGAAAGGGCGAGGTGATCAACTGGCGCGGCGCAGACCAGTTATCGCCTAAGTCATCGGAGACCATCACATTGACTGCACTGCCGGCCCAACCACCCATCGACACCGAGACATAGAAGAGCCACAGGCGATTGTCCGGCGCCAGCGCCACGACCGGGTTGCCAAGCTTGCGAATGTATTTTCGAGTGCCTTGCTGGGTCGACTGCCGAGTCGCCAACACCTGCTCCGCGCCCCATTCACCGGTTTTCGCGTTGAACCGGGCGGAACGCACCTGCACGTCTGCAGCGCCTTCGCGGGTGCCGGCGAACCAGACCGACATCAGGCTGCCGTCAGGCAGTGCGGTAACCGCCGAGGAATGCACAAAGTCCACCAGGCCAGAGGACGCGAAGCGACTGGTGTAGACGGGCTTGGCCACTTTGTCGGCCACCGCCATCACCGGGCTCATCAGGGCGAAGGAGGAATGGACAGCGGCAGGGTGGGTAAACCAGGCGCCCGCGAACAGGCACACCAACACAACGTAAACGGCAAGGCGGGGAGGATTGATGCGCATCATACGGCTCGGCATCTCAAGGGGCCTGATCGAGCGGCGTAACCTATCACTAGTAGTTCTATATTCGGAGTTAAGCCAGGAGTGTATTTGTAAGGGGATGTTTGTATCTGCTGGGACTTTCGGCGAGCGCATGTACTCAGTAGGGCTGAAAGTCCCGTCTCAGAGACGTCGATGCGTGAATGGAAAAACTCCTGAACTGGAAGTTCGCGCTATTAGCTTTAGATGTTTGGTACGAAACCCATCAACCGAAAGGATGAATAACGTCGGCCTTGGTAGATGTGTGTCGCCGGCCCTGCTCGTGATGCGGCCCGCACATTCACAGCAAAAGCGTACCTTGAAACGGCAGCACTGTCGTAAAAACGACCTCTTGACACTGAACACGAATCTGCAGGAATTATCTGTTGAACGACTGTTCAGCTTCGATTATGTTGAGACCCACTTCCCCGGCTGGTAGCGCGGGCTTGCGTTTCTTCTTATCGAACGAGGCACTTGCATGCGGTTTTCACCCTTTGTTCAGCGGATAACTGGTGACGGCGTTGCCGCCTGGGATATTCACTACGCAGCGTATGAAGCCCAGCGCCGGGGCGAGGATGTGATTATCCTCAGCGTCGGCGATCCGGACTTCCCCACCCCTGACTTCATCACTGACGCCGCCATTCATGCCCTGCGTGAGGGCGATACCCACTACACCGAAATCGCCGGTCGCCTGAAATTGCGCGAAGCGATTGCCGCCCGCCATAGCCCCCTGTTCCACCGTGAGCTGCACGCGTCCAACGTGATTTTGACGGCAGGGGCGCAGAATGCCCTGTTCGCCGCATCAATGTGCCTGCTGACAGCTGGCGACGAAGTGATCGCCCTGGACCCGATGTACGTCACCTACGAGGCTACCCTGAAGGCGTCCGGCGCGACGCTGGTGCGCGTACCGTGCGCTGCCGATGGCGGTTTTCGCCTGGATGCCGCAGTGCTGGCCAAGGCCATTACCCCGCGCACCAAAGCCCTGTTCCTGTCCAACCCGAACAACCCTACCGGCGTCGTGCTCAATCGCGAAGAATTGCAGGCGATCGCCGAGCTGGCCGTTGTCCATGACTTGTGGGTGGTAGTGGATGAAGTCTATGAAAGCCTGACGTTCGAGCGTGAGCACCTGAGCCTGGCAGCGATGCCGGGCATGGCCGAACGTTGCGTGGTGATCGGCAGCCTGTCGAAATCCCACGCCATGACCGGCTGGCGCATCGGCTGGATCATCGCCAACGAAACCCTGGTGGCCCACGTCGAAAACCTGGTGCTGAGCATGCTCTATGGCCTGCCGGGTTTTGTCATGGAGGCGTCACTCAAGGCCGTGCAGTCCCATGCGGACGTCACCCACGGCATGCGTGACATTTACCGCCGTCGCCGCGACCTGGTGGTGAAGAGCCTGGCGGATTGTCGCGGGATATCGGTACTCAACCCGGACGCGGGGATGTTTGTGCTGCTGGACGGGCGCAGCACCGGCCTGACGTCGCTGGAATTTGCCTGGCGGCTGCTGCGCGAGGCGCATGTTTCGGTATTGGATGCGGCTGCATTCGGTGAGCCGGCCCAGGGTTTTGTGCGGCTCTCGTTTACCCAAGGCGAAGAGCGATTGGCCGAGGCCTGCCAGCGCATTCGCAAATTTGTCCTGGTTTTGAGCGGTGAAGCGCCGCGCCCGGTGATCAATCGGGTGAGCAGCGAGGCGACGATCGAGGCGGTGGCCCGCAAGACCATGATCGAAGTCGATCGCCTGCACAAACGCTTTGGCAATATCGAGGTGCTCAAGGGTGTTTCGCTGACCGCCCGTGAAGGTGAAGTGATCTCCCTGATTGGCGCCAGCGGCTCGGGTAAAAGTACCTTGCTGCGTTGCATCAATATGCTCGAAATACCCGACCAGGGCCGCATCCTGGTGGATGGCGAAAGCATCCATCTGAACCAGAATCGGCCGGGGGCGCCATTGGTGTCCGACGCCAAACAACTGGTGCGGATCCGTTCGAGCCTGGGCATGGTGTTCCAGAACTTCAACCTCTGGCCCCATCGCACCGTGCTGGAAAACCTTATCGAAGCACCGACCCAGGTCCTGCGAGAAAGCCGCGCGGAGGCCACCGAGCGGGCCGAAGCCTTACTCGAGCGCGTGGGACTGGCGGCCAAGCGCAACGAGTACCCGGCGTTTCTTTCTGGTGGCCAGCAGCAACGGGTCGCCATCGCCCGGGCCTTGGCCATGCGGCCCAAGGTCATGCTGTTCGATGAACCCACCTCGGCACTCGACCCGGAACTGGTCGGCGAAGTGCTGCGGGTGATCCGCTCTCTCGCCGAAGAAGGCCGGACCATGATCCTGGTGACCCATGAAATGGCCTTCGCACGCGATGTCTCCTCCAAGGTCGCCTTCCTGCACCAGGGGCTGATCGAAGAAACCGGTTCGCCGGACGATGTGTTCGTACACCCACGCAGCGAGCGTTGCCGACAATTCGTCAACGCTCATCAGACTCGCTGATCAATAAAAAGACGGGGAACAATCATGGGAAATCGACGTTTGGCAAACTGGATGACGGGCGTGGCATGCGTGCTGCTGGCCGGGATGAGCGCAGCCCAGGCTGCACCGATCAGGTTTGCAGTGGCGGCAGAACCTTATCCGCCGTACACCGAGAAGCAGGCGAACGGTGAGTGGAAAGGTTTCGAGGTTGACCTCATCCATAAGCTGTGCAGCGAGATGAAGGCCGAGTGCGAGATCAAGGAAGTGGCATGGGACGGCATCATTCCCTCCTTGCTGGCGAAGAAGATCGACGTGATTTTTTCCTCGATGTCGGTGACTGCCGAGCGCGAGAAACAGATCGCCTTCAGCAAGGCTTACTACGATTCGGCAATCGCGGTGGTCGGGCCCAAGGGCACCACCGTGAGCAAGTTCCCGGATGATCTCAAAGGCAAGATCATCGGCGTGCAGAACTCGACCGTCAGCGCCAGCTACCTGAAGGCCAACTACGAAAAGATCGCCGAGGTGAAGTACTACGACACCCAGGACTCGGCCAACGCCGACCTGATTTCCGGCCGTATCGACCTGATGATGGCGGACGGCACGGCCATGGCCTCTTTCGTCAAGACGGCCGATGCCAGCAACCTGGCCTACCTCGCCACCGTGCCTTACGACCCGATTTTCGGTAAAGGCGTCGGCGCCGGTTTGCGCAAGGATGACACTGAGCTCAAGGCCAAACTGGACCAGGCAATCTCTAGCCTGCTGGCAAGCAAAGACTATGACGAACTGTCCCAGAGCTACTTCGGTACGAGCGTGAAACCTGCGTTCTGACGCCGGGCTGCAAGATGACCTGTGGGAGCAGAGCTTTTGGTCCCGCAGGGGCTCCTCCCACACGAGGGAGTGGTGATGTCTGGTTCGCCGACTGGAGACCGAAATGCCAGCAATGTTCGATTTGATCAATTTCAGCGAAACAGGCTGGGGCAGCGCGTTGCTCAAGGGCCTGTTGATGACCCTGCAGATTTCTGCGGGCGCTTTCGTGGTCGGTTTGTTTATCGGCCTGGTGGTGGCCTGTCTCAAGTTGGGCGCGCCTAAACCCATCGCGGCGCTGATGCGCGGCTACACCACGTTGTTTCGGGCCATTCCGGAGTTGTTGCTGATCCTGCTGCTGTACTACGTCGGCTCCATGCTGCTCAATTCGCTGATGGCCAGGGTGGGTTATGACGCGGTCAACGTCAGCGGCCCGCTGGCGGCAATTCTGGTGCTGGGACTGGTCCAGGGCGCCTATGCCTCGGAGATTTTTCGCGCGGCGATCCAGGCGATCCCCTATGGCCAGATCGAGGCGGCGAGGGCGTTCGGGCTCAGCGGGTTCGGCCTGTTCCGGCGAGTTACGCTGCCGATCATGGCGCCCTATGCCATGGCGGGGATGGCCAACCTGTGGATCAACCTGATCAAGGACAGTGCCCTGATCAGCGTGGTCGGCACCAATGAGCTGCTGTACACCGCCAAGCAAGGGGCGGGTTCGACGCGGCACTATCTGTTGTTCTACCTCACGGCTGCGGCGATGTATTACGCCGTGACGTTGGTGTCCAACTACCTCTCGGGACGGCTGGAGCGACGCATCCGTCGCTGGATGCCTTTGGCTGAGTGAATGAAATGATTCCAGCGTGGATAGTTGAATATGCGGCACTCCTGGGCCGTGGATTGCAAACGACCATCAGCATATTGTTGATCTCGATGGTGTTCGGTTTCGCCCTGGCGGTGCTGGTGGCGTTGGCGCGGATCTCGAAAAACAAGTTCATCGCCAAGGCCAGCCTGTTCTACACCAGCGTGCTGCGGGGCACGCCGCTGCTGATCCAGATCTACATTTTCTACTACGGCCTGGGCAGCCTGTTTGCGCAGTTCCCGCTGATCCGTGGCAGCTTTTTCTGGCCTTATTTGCGTGACGGCTATTGGTATATCGTGTTCGCGCTGGTGCTGTCGGTGGGTGCCTACGTCGGCGAGGTGATTCGTGGTGGGCTGCTGGCGGTGCCCAAGGGTGAAATGGAAGCGGCCTCGGCGTTCGGCATGACTGCGCGCCAGTCCTTGTTGCGGGTGCGCCTGCCGCGGGCCATGCGCCTGCTGTTGCCGACCCTGGCCGGGGAGACGGTGATGCTGCTCAAGTCCACGGCCTTGGCCTCGACCATTGCGATCATCGACCTGCTGGGCGCGGCCAATGTGGTGCGCGCACAAACCCTGCAGGTGTATGAACCGTTGCTGCTGGTGGCCGGGGTGTATGTGTGCCTCACCTTCCTGATCGAGGCCCTGTTCTCGTTCTTCGAGCGGCGCGGGACACCTGTGCGCAGGTCGGTTTGATGAGTGCGCCACGGGTGGTTGATCGGTCATTGCAGGGCATCGGCCTGTGCACCCTGGGGTACGCGTTCCTGGCCTTGCAGGACGCGGTGATCAAGGCATTGGTGGCCGATTATTCGGTGGTCACCATCCTGTTCTGGCGCAGCTTGCTGGTAGTGGTGGTCTGCGTGGCTGCGGGGCGCTTGCGCCTGGTGCAGAAAGCCTGGCGTTCACCAAGCCGGCGCTTGCTGGTGCTGCGCGGTTTGCTGTCGATCATCGCCTGGGTGCTGTATTACACCGCTGCCCGAGACCTGTCGCTGGCGGAGATGACCACGCTGTATTTCTCCGCGCCGATCATGGTGACGGTACTGGCGGCGGTGATCCTCAAGGAACGCGCCAACGGGTGGCAATGGTTCACCCTGGTCGTCGGCTTCATCGGCGTGATCATCGCCTGCCGACCAACACGGTTGACCGACCCGTTGCCGGTGGTGCTGACCCTGCTGGCCGCCATGTGCTGGGCGTTCACCTACATCCAGTTGCGGCAGGTGGATGACCAGACATCGGTGCTGGAGCAAATGTTGATCACCAACGTGGTGTTTGTTATTTGCATGACCCTGGCCTTGCCGTGGACTCATACGCCAGCACCGATGCCGGACTGGCTCGGTATGCTCGCAGCTGGCCTGGTGGGTGGTATCGGCCAGTTCCTGTTGTTCGCCAGTTTCCGTCGGGCGACGGCGACCTTGCTGGCGCCATTCGAGTACACCGGGTTGATTTGGGCGTTCCTGCTGTCGAGTCTGATCTGGGGTACCCGGATGGACGTTTCGCTGATGATCGGCGCGGGGCTGATCGCCATCAGTGGCACCCTGGCGATGATCTTCGGGCGTCATGCCTCACAGGACGTCGTCGGCGCTGAATGCTCCGTTTCGCAACCCCTTTACCCAGCAGCGACAGATATGCAGGCCGTTGGCGGGGCTGAAGGTTTCGGGGTTGAGGCACCACTCGATCCAGAGTCCGTCGAGCGTCGCGGATAGGCCGATGGCGGCCAGGTGAGTGTCGTGGATCACAAACCCTTCGCTGGCCGCCAGGTCGTCGAGCAGATGGCGCAGCAAGTCGAGATAGGCTCGATAGCTTTTTTCGTGAGCCTGGCTGACGTGAACGGAGTGGCGGATCAGGCTCCAGAACACCACCCAGGCGCCGAGTAATTGCGGGTCCATGACCCGGGGGGCAAATGAGCCGGTGAGGAAGGCGTCCATCTTTGCGGCGGGGGTGTCGGCCTGTTCTATTTCCTGCATCAGGGCGCTCGTCAGTTCGTTGGCGAGCTTCTGGTAAGTGTCGGCGATCAGCGCATCGATGCTGCCGAAGTGATGATTGAGCAGGCCCACCGACACCCCGGCCTCCGTTGCGATGCGGCGCACAGACAGCCCGGCGTGGCCGTCGCGCACCAGGCAACGCAGGGCAGCGGCCACGAGCATTTCGCGGCGCGCGTCGGGTTCGGTGCGGCGGTTTTTCGCTGGGGCACGGGTCACGGGTTAGTCCTTGGAGTCGGTTATACGTTGCCGAGCTTAGTTGAACGTCTGTTCAATCACCAGCGGCAATGCCTTGGTTTTCGAGTGGTCATGACGGGAGGACAAACGGATGGTGCAGGATATTTCGTTGGATGTTCGCAGCAACAACGGCGCCCCGTTGCAAGTGGGGGCCTGGCGTTACCAGGGTGATGGCAGCGGCCCCAAGGTGCACCTGCAAGCCGGGGTGCACGCTGACGAAATTGCCGGGATGCTGGTACTGCACCTGTTGATGCAACGCCTGCAGGTTGCCCAAGCCCAGGGGCGGCTCAGGAGTCAGGTGACGGTTGTGCCCCAGGCCAATCCCCTGGGTATTGGCCAGTTCCGCCAGGGCCGCCTGCTGGGGCGTTTTCATGACGCCACAGGGCATAATTTCAATCGTGGTTTTGACCAGTCGGCGGCGCAGCAACACCCGTCCACCAATGTCCAGGAATGGCAGAAAGCCCTGGTGCAACTGGCCGCCGATGCCGATGTGATGCTCGATCTGCACACCGATGACGAGGCACTGCCGTACCTCTATGTGCACCGCAGCTTTGCCGCCCAAGGCCGCGAACTGGCGGCAGCGATGAAGATGGACGTGGCGATCATCTGGGACGATGGCGGCGATGGTTCTTTTGAGGAAACCATTATTGCGCCCTGGCTGCGCAAAGGGCTCAGTGACCGCAATATGGCGGCAACCCTGGAGTTGCGCGGGCAGGGCGATGTCGGCGACCAACTGGCCGAACAGGATGCCCAGGGACTTTACACCTGGCTGTGCCGCTGCGGAGCCATTGATGAGGCGCTAAGCCCGGAGGATTGGCCGGTGCAAACCTTGGAAATGGGCCAGATGGAGACCGTCCTTGCACCGACGCCCGGGGTCTTGATCTTCGAAAAACAGCTGGGAGACCCTGTTGAGGAGGGCCAGCGTTTTGCCCGGATCCTGCGCCGGCCCGGTGATCCCTCCAGCGAAGTGGTGTTGTTCGCCGAGCAGGCGGGGCGGATGGTCACCCGTTACCGCGATCGACTGATTGGCCAGGGCATGGTGGTGGCGAAATTCACGGGTACGCGTGTTTCCCGCCACTGGCACGGGGGCCTGCTCGACCCTAACTGACCACTGGCCGGGCACTGGATAAAAGCGCCGCTCGACGAAGGACAATTCGCTGATACTGGCGCGAGAGTGCCGACCGGGGCTGACGTGTCACTGGTTTGTATCCCTGCGTATCAGGTGTGCCTGCAGCCACTTGCGCATACATATCCAGGGTGGCTTGGACACTTGGCTGATACATGGCGGCGTTTGAATGGGGCACACCGCATCTGCGGTACTACCACTGGAGAATCGCGATGTCCCTGTTCAATGTTCGTAAAACCGCTGGCGCACTCGGCCTGGCCATTGCCGCGACCACATTGGCCGCTGTCACGGGCCTGGCCCAGGCCCAGGAGGTCAAGTCGTCCACTCAGGATGCGCCGGCGACCAAGAGCTGGCAGACCGGCCTGCACCGCACCGATCTGCTGCACCGGGACATGGACGTTGCGGGACAGGAAGTGCTGCAGGTGCGCGTGGATTTCGAACCGGGCGTGGTCTCGCCCAAACATTCCCACCCGGGGGTTGAGGTGGCCTATGTACTGGAGGGCACGTTTGAGTATCAGCTTGAAGGGCAGCCTGCAGTGACACTCAAGGCGGGGGATTCGCTCTATATCCCGGCAGGGGTGGCGCATGTTGCGAAGAATACAAGTGCGACTACCAGCTCGGAACTGGCGACCTACATCGTCAAGAAGGGGGCGCCGTTGGTGAAGATTGTTGCTCAATAGGTGAGGCGCTCAAGAAGGCGAGCATGCTGGAATTATTCAGCATGCTCGCCTCAGGAGCGCAACACTCAACCTCACAAAGCCTCCCGCAGCAGCCTCAGGTAATCCGCACTGGCGGAAATGGAATTATGCCCCACCCCCGGTATCACCCTGAGCACGGCCACCCCCGGAGCGAAATGCTCGAACAGCCGCTGGGTGCTCGAGCGCGGGATCACCTCGTCTTGCTCTGCCGCCATCAGCAGGGTCGGCACGCTGATCTGCCGGGCATATCGCCAGGACTCAAAGCGATCCTGTAACAGCCACCGCACCGGGAAGATCGGAAACTGCCGCGCAGCGAGTTCTTCCAGGCTGTTATAGGGCGTGATCAGCACCAGGCGCGATGCCGGGCGCTGGCTGGCCAGGCGCACCGCGACACCGGAGCCCAGGCTCCGGCCCACCAGCGTCACCTGCGGGTGCCGGGCGTACACCTCGTCGAACAACCCCAGGGCGTCGCGCTGAATCGCTTCCTCGGTCGGCGAGCCAGAGCTGCCGCCAAACCCTCGGTAGTGCAGAAAATACAGCGCGTGATCGGCAAAGGCTGCTGAAAACGAGGGCAGGTTGCGCGACACGTCCTCGGCGTTGCCTCCGAAATAGATCAACGCCTTGGGGCCCTCGTGCTCGCGCACCGAGACCAGCACCTGCGCGTCGGAACGGGGCAGGGTCAAGAGCGCACTGGCCACGGATCGAGGCTGCGGGTAATAAATGAGGGCGCGCTGGAATACCCACAGCGCCATACAGAGCACCAGGTACAGCGCGATGACGATGCCTGCGATGATCATCAGGATGCGCGACATTCGACTAACGTTAGGGAGCGGCATTGACGACTCAAGGGTGGAAAACGGCGATCACTTGATCGCTGTCGCAGTGTAGTCGATCGGCCCCGTAGCGCGCCGGTCCGGGAGGGAAGCGATGCCCATCGCGCTGAAATCGCTGAATATTCTGCCCGCGGAAAGAACCGCGCTGATGCTGGGTTTTGCCTTCCATTTTTGTGTGCTCGCCAGCTATTACCTGGTCCGCCCCCTGCGCGATGCCCTGGGCCTGGAGGGCGGTGCGGACCAATTGCAGTGGCTGTTCAGCGCCACCTTCGTGGTGATGTTGCTGATGGTACCGCTCTACGG
The DNA here is from genome assembly GCF_040310425.1 of Pseudomonas sp. 65/3-MNA-CIBAN-0223. Taxonomy (NCBI): domain Bacteria; kingdom Pseudomonadati; phylum Pseudomonadota; class Gammaproteobacteria; order Pseudomonadales; family Pseudomonadaceae; genus Pseudomonas; species Pseudomonas sp. 65/3-MNA-CIBAN-0223. The sequence continues at coordinate 12,969 of NZ_JBEOPV010000016.1, read as the reverse complement.
TGCCCTGGTGTCCCGGCTGCCGGCAACGCGTTTCGTGCCCTTGATCTATCGGCTGATTGCGCTGTCGATGCTGGTGTTCGGGCTGTTGATCGCCAATCACGTTGCGCCGGTGACCGTCGGGCAGGTGTTTTTTGTCTGGATCAGCATTTACAACCTGTTCATCGTCACGATCTTCTGGAGCGTGCTGGTCGACCGGTTTTCCAATGATCAGGGGCGGCGGTTATTCGGTTTTATTGCCGCCGGTGGCACCTTGGGCACCTTTATCGGGCCGCTGCTGGCCGCGACCATGGCCGTGCGCCTGGGCCCGATGGCCCTGACGCTGGCGGCGGCGGTGCTGCTCGAGATCGCGGTGCGTTGTTACCGGGACTTGCTCAGGTGCACAGTGTCGCGTAGCGACAACCGCTCGCCGGATGACCAAAGTTTGGGCGGCAGCATGCTGGCCGGCATCACGCTGATCCTGCGCTCGCGCTATTTGCTTGGGCTGGTGGCGTTCATGCTGCTGCACACCAGCGCCGCGACCCTTTTGTACTTTGAACAAGGCCGGATCGTCGCAGGCAGCTACGCTGATGTGGCAAGCCGCACTCAATTTTTTGCCCTGGTTGATTTGCTGGTGTCGGTGCTGACCCTGGTATTCCAGCTGCTGTTGACCGCGCCGTTGATCCGCTGGGTCGGCGTGGGCGGGGCGCTGGTGATGTTGCCCCTGGCGAGCGTCGTGGCCTTCTCGGCGATGGCCATGGCGCCGGTACCTGCCGCCGTTGCCCTGGCGCAAGGGCTGCGTCGGGCGGTGGAATTTGCCTTCGTTCGGCCGGCGCGAGAGGTGCTGTGGACGGTGGTCAGCCGCGAAGAGAAGTACAAGGCCAAGAACGTGATCGAAACCCTGGTCTATCGCGGCGGCGATGCCGCCAGTGGCTGGCTGTCTGCTGGGCTGACGGCAGTAGGCGCAGGGTTTGGCCTGGTGGCCCTGGCGATTCTTCCGGTTGCGGGCGTATGGGCAGGGTTGTGTTTCTGGCTGGCCAGGCGGCAGGAACAACGGGCGGCCAGCACCCGAATGGAGGAGCAACATCATGAGCCACACTGAGGGAATCACCCGTCGCCGACTACTCACGCTGGCTGCCGGTGTCTCGGCGGTCTTAACGTTCGACCCAGCCGGGGCGCAAGCGCCGCCGATCGCCACAGGAGGCAAGAGCATGCAGACCCGAGGCATTCCTTCCAGCGCCGAGCCGCTGCCCGTTGTTGGGTTGGGCACTTATCGCGGCTTCGATGTCGCCCCCGCGGACCCGGCCTACAAGCAACTGCCGGCCGTGCTTGATGCACTGTTCGAGAAAGGCGGGACGCTGGTCGACAGCTCGCCGATGTACGGGCGCGCCGAGCAGACCACCGGTGAGCTGCTGTCGATCCACGAGCCGCGCTCGCCGGCTTTCCTGGCGACCAAGGTATGGACCCGTGGTCGCGAACAAGGCATTGCGCAGATGGAGCAATCATTCAAGCTGCTGCAAACCGACCGGATCGACCTGATGCAGATCCACAACCTGCTGGACTGGAAAACCCATCTGCCGACGTTGCGCGAATGGAAAGAGCAAGGGCGCATCCGCTACATCGGGATCACCCATTACACCGCGTCGGCCTATGACGAGGTGGAGGCGGTGCTCAAGGCTGAACAACTGGACTTCCTGCAAATCAATTACGCCCTGGATGATCGCGCAGTCGAAAAGCGCATTCTGCCGCTATGCCGCGAACGTGGTGTGGCAGTGATGTGCAACCGGCCGTTTGGCGGCGGTGACCTGATTGCGCGCCTGAAGGGCAAGCCCCTGCCGGGCTGGGCTTCGCAGGTACAGGTCAATAGCTGGCCGCAATTGGCGCTGAAATTTCTGCTGTCGCATTCGGCGGTGACCTGTGTGATCCCAGGCACCGGCAATCCGCGTTACATGGCCGACAATGCGGCGGCCGGATTCGGCCCGATGCTGACCGGGGCGCAGCGTGAACAGCTGATTGACCTGGTGAACTGATGAGCTCCAATTCGGCTCACCCGTTAACGTTTACCATCCTGTAGGAGCGAGCTCGCTCGCGAAAAACCTGAGTACGCCGCGGGCTGTCAGGCACCCCGCATTATCGTTAACGCCCATTGCCAGCAAGCTGGCCCCTACAGGTGATTTCGGCAGCCGTCAGAAATTGACAGAAGCACTCAAGCGCGCCGTCAGCGGCGCGCCCTGGAATACGTAGTCATCGCCCATGTATTCTCCGGCATCGCGCCAGTAGCGCTTGTCGAACAGGTTGTCGACGCTCAGGCGAAAGACCGTCTCGTAACCATCAATACGCGTGCTGAATCGGCTGCCGACATTGAAGATCGCGTAGGCGCCGGTTTCCACTTCGCCGACCTGGCTCGCGTATTTGCTGGCGCTGTACTGCACGCCACCGAGCAATGCCAGGCCGTCTATCCAGGGCAATGCATAGTCGCCGGAAAGGCTGGCGCGCAAGGTCGGCACATTGATCGTCTGGTGGCCCTCATAAGCCGCCGTTCCCGTGCCGCTGACCCGCGAACGAATCGCCGCGACACTGGCACTGATCTGCAGGCGTTGGGTCGCCCAGCCATTGGCGGACAGCTCCAGGCCGGTGTTCTTCTGTTCTCCCTGTTGCGCGAAAGTGAAGGTGCCGTCGTCGTTGGGGCGCGAGTACTGATACGCCTGGCGAATCTGAAACAGCGCCGCGCCCAGGCTGATGCGCTGCCAGTCATACTTGACCCCGGCCTCGATCTGCCGGGACACGGTTGGCGCGAGGATTTCGAAGGCGTTGGTGGTAAACCACGCCGCCTCGCCGCCCAGGGACAGGCCTTTGCTGTAGCGGGTGTACAGCGACAGGTTCTGCACCGGCTTGTAGATCAGCGCAGCCTGGGGCAGGAACTCGTACCGGCGGGTATGGCGAGTGGTTTCGCCCTGGCTGTCGAAGGTTTCTTCGTCCAGACGCACCGCGCGCCCGCCCAATACGGTTTGCCAGTGCTCGTTGAAGCTGATCCGGTCATTGAAAAACAGCCCGTACTGGCGGCTGTCCAGACGTCGCTGTGAGTCATTGAGCGGGCCGTCATAACGCGCGAAGTCTGCAGGCTCGCTGCTAATATTGGCGCTGCCGATCATCACGTTGATCGGGTCGCGCTTGTCCACCACCCGGCGGAAGGCACTGGTGCCCAAGGTCAGTTCGTGGCCCAGGCCCGCCGTTTCGAAACGCCCGCTGAGGGTCGCCTGCAGTTCGTCGTTGCGGCGGGTATCGTCGGGGCTGCGGAAGTCGTAGATATCGTAGTCGCCCTCCGGACTGAAGTCATTCGGCACTGCGGCGTCGGCGCAGCTGGCGGCACCGTAGCAACCCCAGGCGAACGAGCTGTAGTCGTCGATCACCACCCGGCTGCGCGAAGCGCTGATGTCGGTTTTCCATGCATCACTGAAGCGGTACTCGAACTTGCCGTTGAGGTTCAGCGCATCGGTGCTGACCGGGTTGGAGCCGCTCTGGTGGGCCAGCAGTTTTTTCGGCGAGGCATGGTGCGGCAGTCGGGTGCCACCCAGCAGTTGGTAGCCAGGCGCCGAGCGCTGTTCCCGGCTCTGGTACTCGGCGTCCAGTTGCAGCAGCGCATCGGGGCTGATGTTCCAGTCAAAGGCCAGGGAGGCAAAATCCCGCTGACCGTTGGCATGTTCAACGTAGGAATGGATATCTTCATGGGCCAGGTTGGCGCGCAGGCCGAACTGTTGTTCGCTGCCGAAGAACCCGCCGATATCGGTCGCCAGATAGCCGCTGCCGCGGTCATCGGTCGAGACCGTGACCTGGCGCACATCGGTCGGCCGCTTGGTCACGTAGTTGACCAGCCCACCGGGCTCCGACACGCCGCTTTCCAGGCCCGACAGGCCCTTGAGCAGTTCCACCTGCTGCTTGTTTTCCAGCCCGACGTTCTGTTCGCCAGTGATGGTGCGACCATTGATCCTGTAACTGCTGGCGGAGTTGAGCGAGTAGCCGCGCACCACGAAGTTCTCGTAATAGCCGACCGGGGCATAGGCTTGACCCACCGAGGCGTCATTGCGCAGGACTTCGCTGAGCAGGCGCGCCTGTTGATCCTTGATCAGCGCATCGGTGATGACCGTCACCGCCGCCGGGGTGTCGAGTAGCGTGGTCGAGTCGAAGCCGGCGACCGATGCGCTGTCGGCCTGATAGCCTGAGTTGTCTTCGCCGGTGACGGTGAGCGCCGGCAACTCGGTGTCAGCCGCCAGCGCGCTGTTGGCCGATAACAGGCCCAAGGTCAGTAAATTGAGGGCGGACAAGCCCTGGTGTCCTGTCCGGTAAAGCCTGTCCATGCATACTCCTCGAAGTCTGACCCGCACTCAAAGCGCGCCATCATACAGAGGACGTATCCTGGCCGGGATTGTTAATGCCAGCGCCAAGCGTTTACACCAGATAGCGCTGGAACCAGCCCAGGGTCCTGTCCCACGCCAGGTTTGCCGCAGCCTCGTCATAGCGGGGCGTGGAGTCATTGTGAAAACCGTGATTGGCGCCGGGATAGATGTGGGCCTCGTAGGTCTTGCTGGCGGACTTTAGCGCCTGCTCGTACGCTGGCCAACCTTCATTGATGCGCGTGTCCAGTTCGCCGTAGTGCAGCATCACCGGGGCCTTGATTCGCGGCACGTCTTTGGCCTCCGGCTGGCGCCCGTAAAAGGACACGGCGGCCCCCAGTTCCGGATAGGCCACGGCCGCGGCATTGGCGACACCGCCGCCGTAACAGAAGCCGGTGATGCCGACCTTGCCCGTGGCGGCGTCAAGCTTCATCAGCCACTCGATAGCTGCGAAGAAGTCGTTCATGAGCTTTTCCGGGTTGACGGTCGCCTGCAACTCGCGGCCCTTGTCATCGTTTCCCGGATAGCCACCCACGGAGGTCAGACCGTCGGGGGCGAGGGCGATGAACCCCGCCTTGGCAAGGCGTCGGGCGACGTCTTCGATATAAGGATTGAGACCGCGATTCTCATGCACGACCACCACCCCCGGCACCTTGCCCGGGGCTTTGGCCGGGCGCACCAGGTAGGCGCGCACCTGCCCGTTGCCCTGGGGTGAAGGATAGGTGATGTACTCGGCAATAATGCCCGGGTCGGTGAAGGCGACTTGCTCGGCCAGGGCATAGTTGGGGCTCAGGCTCGCAAGCAGGGCGCCAGCGGTCAGTCCGCCGAAGGTGAATAGCGCCGCGCGGTCAAGAAACTCGCGTCGGTTGATCTTGCCGTGGGCGTAGTAGTCGTAGAGTTCGAGCAGTTGCGGGGCAAAGTCCTTGGCGGTCAGGCGGGGCATCGGCAGGTTTCCTCTTCGTCGATTGATTCACCATTGGGGCTTGGCTTGATCAGGCGTTCGGGTTGCCCAGGCACTGCGCCCCCGCCTTGGCCACCTGTGCATCCTGTTCGGCCTTGACGCCTGATACCCCCACCGCGCCAATCACCTGGCCCTCGATGATGATCGGTACGCCACCCTCCAGGGACGTCAGCAAGGGCGCCGAGAGAAACGCATGCCGACCGCCATTGACCATGTCCTCATAACCTTTGGACTCGCGCCGACCCAGCGCCGCAGTGCGGGCCTTTTCCGTGGCGATGTAGGCGCTGATCGCGGCAGCGCCGTCAAGGCGTTCCAGGGCCAGGGGATGGCCGCCGTCATCGACCACCGCGATGGTCACCGCCCATTGATTACCCAGGGCTTCATTGCGCGCAGCGGCGAGGATCTGACTGACCTCGACCTGGCTTAAAACGAATTTGCGGTTCATGGGGATACTCCAGCAGGTGGGGAGGGCAGTGCCGCTTCGACCAGTTCGATCCAGTGCCTGACCGAGGTGCGACCGGCGCCGTCGAGGTGCGTTTGGCAGCCGATATTGGCGGTAGCAATCACGTCGGGGTGCCCGCTTTCCAGGGCATTGAGTTTGTTGTCTCGCAATTGGCGGGCCAGTACTGGCTGGGTCACCGAATAAGTGCCTGCCGAGCCGCAGCACAGGTGACTGTCCGGCACGATGGTGAGGTTGAAACCCAGACGTACCAGCACCGCCTCGACCGCCCCCCCGAGCTTCTGCGCGTGCTGCAAGGTGCAAGGGCAGTGGAACGCCAGGCGTTGCTCGGCCTGCACGCCTAGTGTTTCCAGGGGTTCGTCACGCAACACTTCAACCAGGTCCCTGGCCAGCGCACTGACTTTTTGTGCCTTGGCGGCATAGGCCGGATCGGTGCCCAGCAGGTGCCCGTAGTCCTTGATGAACGCGCCGCAGCCGCTGGCGGTCTGCACAATGGCCTCGGCGCCACTCTCGATGCCTGGCCACCACGCATCGATGTTGCGCCGGGCGCGATCGAGGCCGGCGGCCTGGGCATCGAGATGATAATCCACGGCGCCGCAGCACCCGGCTTCGCGGCTCGGGGTCACGCTGATGCCCAGGCGGTCCAGTACCCGCGCGGCGGCGGCATTGGTATTAGGCGACAGGCCAGGCTGCACGCAGCCTTCGAGCATCAGTACCTGCCGGGCATGGCGCGCGGCCGGTCGGGCTTTTGCCGGCCAGGCACTGCGTGGCAATTTGGCGCGCAGCGTGTCCGGCAGCAGCGCCCGGAACACTTGACCGCTGCTGACCAGGCTCTTGAACAGCCCAGGGTTGGGCACGACGTTGCGCAGTCCCTCGCGCAACAGGCGCTGTGCCAGGGAGCGCGGGACCGCTGCATCGACCACCGCCCGGCCGATATCCAGCAGGTTGTGGTAATCCACGCCGGAGGGGCAGGTGGTTTCGCAGTTGCGGCAGGACAGGCAGCGGTCCAGGTGCAGTTGAGTCTTGCGCGTGACCTCGTGGCCTTCCAGTACTTGCTTGATCAGGTAGATTCGTCCGCGTGGCCCGTCCAGCTCGTCGCCGAGCAGTTGATAGGTGGGGCAGGTGGCATTGCAGAAGCCGCAGTGCACACAGCTGCGCAGGATGCTTTCGGCTTCTTCGGCTCGGGGCAACTGGCGGGCCTGTTCGCTCAACGTGGTTTGCATGGCTCAGAGCTCCGCGTACAGGCGACCGGGGTTGAAAATACCCTGGGGGTCGAGTTGCTGCTTGAGGTTGCGGTGGTAGCGCATGAGGGCGGCCGGCAATGGCTGGAAAGGGCTGTCGATCAATCCATGGCTGTAACAGGTCACGTGTCCGCCGACCTCGCTGACCACCTGGCGAATGAACGCGGCTTCAGCATCGGTCTTGAGCCAGCGCTGGGCACCGCCCCAATCGATCAGTTGTCGCCCCGGCAGTGACAGGCGAGGGGTGTTGTGCGGTACGGACAGCCGCCACAGCGGCTGATCCTCATCGAAAAAACTCAGCCTGTGTTCGTTGAGATCGGCCCAGTACCCGGCGTCCAGCAGCTCGCCGCCCAAGCGCTCGTGGGCCGCGGCCACCGAGCCTTCACCGCCTTCCAGGCGCAGGTGCAGGCGTGTGCCATCGTGGCAGGCCGCGCTGATCGGCAACGGCTGCTGGCCCCATTCGCTGAGGCGATCAAGGGCGCGTTCGACGTCGAGTTCCAGGCTGATGCTCAGGCATTGCCGAGGCCTGGGCAGCACCTTGAGTGATACCTCGGTCACTACCCCGAGGGCGCCGTAGCTGCCAGCCATCAGACGCGACAGGTCGTAGCCGGCGACATTTTTCATCACTTCGCCACCGAAGCGCAGATGCTTGCCGTGGCCGGTGATTACCCGGGTGCCGAGGACGAAATCGCGAACCGAACCCGACCAGGGCCGTCGCGGTCCCGACAACCCGCAGGCGATCATGCCGCCGACCGTCGCGCCCTCGCCGAAGGACGTCGGTTCGCAGGGCAGCATCTGCTGCGCGGCAGCCAGCACTTCAGCCAGTTCCACCAACGGCGTGCCGCAGCGCGCGGTGATCACCAGCTCAGTCGGATCGTAGCTGACGATGCCTCGATGGGCGCGGGTGTCGAGCACTTCTCCGGCAGTGATGCGCCCCAGGAAAGCCTTGCTGTTTGAGCCCTGGATACGCAGTGGGGTAATGCCCTGCAACGCCTGGTTGACTTGCTCCAGAAGTGCGGCGCTGTCATCGAAGTCATCTTCGTGGCGCATCAGAAACGCTCCAGCTCAGGGAAGGGCAATTGCCCCATGTGCACATGCAGCGCGCCGAATTCTGCGCAGCGGTGCAAGGTGGGGATGTTCTTGCCGGGGTTGAGCAGGCCAGCGGGATCGAACGCTGCCTTGACGGCATGGAACAGCGTCAGTTCATCACTGTTGAACTGGGCGCACATCTGGTTGATCTTCTCGCGGCCGACGCCATGTTCACCGGTGATGCTGCCGCCGACTTTCACGCACAGCTCGAGAATCCTGCCCCCCAGTGCCTCTGCCCGATCGAGCTCCCCCGGTTGGTTGGCATCGAACAAAATCAAGGGGTGCATGTTGCCATCGCCGGCATGGAACACGTTGGCTACGCGCAGGCCGTATTCGGCAGACAAGGCGGCGATAGCCTGCAGCACGCCGGGTAATTCCCGACGCGGTATGGTGCCGTCCATGCAGTAGTAGTCCGGCGACAGTCGCCCGACCGCCGGAAAGGCGTTCTTGCGTCCGGCCCAGAAACGCACGCGTTCGGCTTCGTCCCTGGCCTGGCGCACTTCGGTGGCGCCGGCCTGTTCGAGCACCTGGCGGACCCTGTCGCAGTCATCGTGGACATCGGCTTCGACGCCATCGAGTTCACACAGCAGGATGGCTTCGGCGTCCACCGGATAGCCGGCATGGATGAAGTCTTCGGCGGCGTGGATGGCCAGGTTGTCCATCATTTCCAGGCCCCCGGGGATGATGCCGGCACCAATGATGTCGCCTACCGCACGGCCGGCTTTTTCGACCGAATCAAAAGCGGCCAGCAGCACCTTGGCGGTCTGGGGTTTGGGCAGCAGCTTGACCGTCACTTCGGTGATGACGCCGAGCATGCCTTCAGACCCGGTGAACAGGGCAAGCAGGTCGAAGCCCGGTGAGTCCAGGGCATTTGACCCCAGGCTCAGGTGCTCGCCCTCCACCGTGAGGATGTCGACCTTGACCACGTTGTGCACGGTCAGGCCGTACTTGAGGCAGTGCACGCCTCCGGCGTTTTCCGCGACATTACCGCCGATGGAGCAGGCGATCTGTGACGAAGGGTCCGGGGCGTAGTACAGGCCAAATGGCGCCGCGGCCTGGGAGATCGCCAGGTTGCGCACACCCGGCTGGACCCGTGCCGTGCGAGCCGCAGGGTCGATGTGCAGGATGTTGTTGAAGCGCGCCATCACCAGCAGCACGCCTTGCTCCAGCGGCAGTGCCCCACCCGATAGCCCGGTGCCCGCACCCCGGGCGACTACCGGAACCTGCATCTCGTGACACAGCTTGAGCACCCCTTGCACTTCGTCCAGGTGACGCGGCAGCACCACCAGCAATGGGGTGGTGCGGTACGCCGAGAGGCCGTCGCATTCGTAGGGTTTGAGCTCTTCCTGCTGATGCAGCACTTCCAGGTCCGGCAGGCGCGCATGCAGGGCCTGTAGCAGGGCAGCCCGGTCGACCTGCGGCAGCACGCCGTCGACGCGTTCATCGTAGAGAATGTTCATAGTCGCTTTACCCTACTCCGTTCATGAACGCCCGGGCAGCAGCCCGGGCAGGTAGGTCAGAAGCGCAACAACCGGCTGATCCCGTTTAATGCCCACCCACGACCATATCGCTGAATGGCGCCACATACGCCTGCAACGTCACCAACCCGCCGACCAGAATCGCCAGGACGATCGAGTGGAAGAACACATACCGCAGGATTTCTCCTTCATGGCCATACCAGCGAGTGGCAGTGGAGGCCACCACGATCGACTGCGCATCGACCATCTTGCCCATGACCCCGCCGGAGCTATTGGCAGCTGCCATCAGCACCGGGCTGAGCCCCAGTTGTTCGGCAGTGACCCGCTGCAGGCCGCCGAACAACACGTTCGACGCCGTGTCGGAGCCTGTCAGCGCCACGCCAAGCCAGCCCAGCAGGGTGCCGAACATGGGGTAGAAAATCCCCGTGGCAGCAAACGCCAGGCCCATCGTTGCGTCCAGGCCTGAATAGCGCGTGAGGAAGCCCAGGGCGAGCATCGCGACGATGGTGATCAGCGAGTAGCGCACCACCCAGATGGTGCGCACGTACTGCTTGATCAGCTGCGGAATCGAATAGCCCATCAACAGCCCGCCCAGGATCGCCGCCAGCAGGATGCCGCTGCCGGTGCTGGTCAGCCAGGTGAACTTGTAGAGCGCTTCTTCGGTTTTTGGCGCAGGCACTACTGGTGGGACTTTTTCAATTTGCTGGTGAATCGTGCCAAAGGTGATCACCGGGGCAAAGACCGGATTCGCCTCGCGCAACGGTTTGCCTTGAGGATCGAGCTTGGCCGACTGGGTCACAGGATCAATGGCAGGGCGGGTGTCGAACATGTTCTTGAAACCCTGGGTACCCCAGGCGAACACGAACACGGTGAGGATGATCCACGGCATCCACGCACGCATCACGGCGGGTTTGGCATCCGCACCAAACGCGGCGCTGGCGACGGGTTTTTGATCGTGCTCGGCATCAATTTTCGAATTGTCGACGCGACCTGAAAGGGCTGCGGAGGTGTGTACGATGGCCGGTTTCCACACCCTGAGGAAGCCGGTCAAACAGGCCATGGAGATCAGCGCAGCGATCACGTCCACCAGCATCGGGCCATGGTAGTTGGACACCAGGAACTGCGGCACGGCGAAGCTGACCCCGGCGACCAGGATCGCCGGCCAGATTTCCAGCATCTTGCGCCACCCGGCAAACGCCCAGATCAGCCAGAACGGCACGATCACCGAGAAGAACGGCAGTTGCCGACCAACCATCATCGACAGCTCCATTTCATCCAGGCCCGTGACCTTGGCGAGCGTGATGATCGGCGTGCCCAGTGCGCCAAACGCCACGGGTGCGGTGTTGGCAATCAGCGCCAGGCCGGACGCGGCCAGTGGCGAGAACCCCAGGCCGATCAGAATCGCCCCGGTCACTGCCACCGGTGTGCCGAAACCTGCGGCGCCTTCAAAAAAGGCGCCAAAACAGAAGGCGATCAACAGCAGTTGCAGGCGACGATCGTCAGTGATCCGCGCCAGTGAGTCTTGCAGCACCTTGAACGAGCCATTTTCGGTGGTCAGGCGGTGCAGGAAAATGATGTTGAGTACGATCCAGCCAATCGGCAACAAACCGTTGGCGGCGCCATACAGGGCCGCGGAGCCTGCCATGTCGGCCGGCATGCCAAAGGCGAAGATCGCGATGATCAGGGCTGAGCCCAGGGCTAGCAGGGCCGCCAGGTGCGCCTTGATATGGAAGAACGCCAGGGCCGCCAGCATCACCACCACTGGCACGGCTGCCATGAGGGTGGAAATGACCGGGTTGTTGAACGGATCGTAGATTTGCTGCCAGACCATGTTCCACCTCTGCTTTTTATTGTTGGACGTGCAGACCCCGAAGGGGCGGTGGTTTCCAGTATAGGTGGCAATGCGCCGCTGTCAGGCCGGGGTTTTCGGGCATTTTGACGAATCATTTTGGTGCGCTGGCGTGAGCTAAGATGAGTACTGACCCGAACCCAACGACCGGAGGATTACCGTGATGACTGAGCGCCATTTGGAACACAAGGAAACGCTGTCGAATGGATGCTCGATTGTGGTGAAGGCGGAAATTTTGCGCGACGGTTCGTTAAAGATGTTTATCGGCGTTTATCGTCCGGACGGGGTACCGGTTTCCGAGGACCACGATCCACGACCGCATTTACTGGACATGGAAGCGGCGCTGGATTGGGGGGTAGATGTTGCGAAGGGGATCGGGAATGGGCAGAGAACACTGGGGCCTTGAGGGCGCCATCGCTGGCAAGCCAGCTCCCACAGGATTTGTGGTTGACCACAGGGTTGGGTAAGTCCCAACCCTTGTGGGAGCTGGCTTGCCAGCGATGCTTTTTTAGTGCTTGAACATCACATGCCGTACCACGGTGTAGTCCTCCAGCCCATACATCGACATGTCCTTGCCATAGCCGGATAATTTCTGGCCGCCATGGGGCATTTCGCTGACGAGCATGAAGTGCGTATTGACCCAGGTGCAGCCGTATTGCAGGCGCGCCGACAACCGATGCGCGCGGCCGACGTCGGCGGTCCACACTGACGACGCCAGGCCGTAGTCCGAGTCGTTGGCCCAGCCCAGCACCTGGGCCTCATCAGTAAACCTGGTCACCGACACCACCGGGCCGAACACCTCGCGGCGAACGATCTCGTCATCCTGCTGTGCGTCCGCCAGCACCGTCGGCTCGAAGAAGAAACCGTTGCCGTCCACCGCCTTGCCACCGGTGATCAGGCGGATGTGCGACTGCGCCACGGCGCGTTCGACGAACCCGGCCACGCGGTCGCGGTGCTGCGCAGTGATCAGCGGGCCGAGCTCGGTGGCCGGATCGTCTTGCAGGCCGTACTTGATGCTGCTGACCGCGACACCGAGCTTCTCGACGAACTTCTCGTAGATCCCGGCCTGGGCGTAGATGCGGCAGGCCGCCGTGCAATCCTGGCCGGCGTTGTAGAAACCGAAGGTGCGAATGCCTTCCACGGCGGCGTCGATGTCGGCGTCGTCGAAGATGATCACCGGGGCCTTGCCGCCCAGTTCCATGTGCATGCGCTTGACGCTGTCGGCGGTGCTGGAAATGATGTTCGAGCCAGTGGCGATCGAGCCAGTCAGCGAGACCATGCGCACTTTCGGGTGGGTCACCAGCGGGCTACCCACCGTTGGACCGCGCCCGAACACCAGGTTGAGGACACCGGCGGGGAAAATCTGCGACGCCAGTTCCGCCAGGCGCAACGCGGTCAGCGGGGTTTGTTCCGACGGCTTGAGCACCACGGTATTACCGGCGGCGAGAGCCGGAGCGATTTTCCAGGCGACCATCATCAGCGGGTAGTTCCACGGCGCGATCGAGGCGATCACGCCCACCGGAT
>NZ_JBEOPV010000015.1:0-135200 GCF_040310425.1 Pseudomonas sp. 65/3-MNA-CIBAN-0223 | reverse complement strand
AGACGAAATGAACCGAAAGTTCGACTCTTGCAAACACCGAAAGCTATCACATACCCAATTTGCTGAAGCGAGGCCAGCTGGCCACGACTCAGTACCCGAATTTCTTGACGACCATAGAGCATTGGAACCACCTGATCCCATCCCGAACTCAGCAGTGAAACGATGCATCGCCGATGGTAGTTTGGGGTTTCCCCATGTGAGAGTAGGTCATCGTCAAGATTAAATTCCGAAACCCCTATCTGCGTATGCAGGTAGGGGTTTTGTTTTTGTCCGCAGGAAATCTTCGGCACTTTTTGGTAAGGTGCACCTCGTTTTTCAAGGAACTGCTAGCAACGCCTATGGACCGGCACTTCTTTTCATATCCATAGAGCTCCTGCAGAAATGCCCCAACCGATACCGATCAAAGACCACGAAAAAGAGACGCGCCTGGTCAACAGGAGACTCATGGCCTGCGCCTTGTTCGTTGCGGCGATCTCCTGCGCACTGGTTGTGCGCCTGTATGTGCTGCAAGTACTCGAATTCGACTACCACTCGACGATCTCGGAAAACAACCGCGTCCATGTCCTCCCGATCACCCCGACCCGTGGCTTGATCTACGACCGCAACGGCGTGGTGCTTGCGGACAACCGTCCCAGCTTCAACCTGACCATCACCCGTGAACGCGCCACAGACGTCAAAGACGAGCTGGATCAGGTGGTCAACCTCCTGCACCTTCCGATCGAGGATCGCGCGCTGTTCGACAAGGCGATGAAGCAGGTGCGGCACCCGTTCGTGCCGGTCACGTTGTTCTATGAGCTCACCGAAGAGCAGATCGCGGTGCTTGCAGTTAACGAGTTCCGCTTGCCGGGCATCGATGTGGAACCACAGTTTGTTCGCCATTACCCGATGGGCGCCCATTTCGCGCATTCCATCGGCTATGTGGGACGAATCAACGAGAAAGAGTCCAAGGTGCTCGATACGGTTGAATACCGTGGCGCTCAGTCGATCGGTAAAACCGGCATCGAGAAATTCTACGAGTCGCAGCTGCACGGCCATGTAGGCTATGAAGAAGTCGAAACCAATGCCCAGGGCCGGGTGTTGCGGGTGCTCAAGCACACCGATCCGATCCCCGGCAAAAACATCGTGCTCAGCCTTGACGTCAAACTGCAGGAAGCTGCCGAGCAAGCATTGGGAGACCGCCGCGGCTCCGTGGTAGCACTTGATCCGGCAACCGGCGAAGTGCTGGCGATGGTCAGCAAACCCAGCTTCGATCCCAACCTGTTTGTCACCGGCATCAGCTTCAAGGAATATACCGCGCTGCACGACTCTATCGACCGGCCGCTGTTCAACCGCGTGCTACGCGGTCTCTACGCCCCCGGCTCAACCATCAAGCCTGAAGTGGCCATCGCAGGCCTTGATGCCGGTGTAGTCACCCCCCAGACCCGCGTGTTCGACCCCGGCTACTATCAGCTCCCGGACTTCGATCACAAGTACCGCAACTGGAATCACAGCGGTGACGGCTGGGTCGATATGGACGCAGCGATCATGCGTTCCAACGATACGTATTTCTACGACCTGGCCCACAAGCTGGGCATTGATCGCCTGCACGACTACATGGCCATGTTCGGGCTTGGCGAAAAGGTCTCGCTGGACATGTTCGAAGAGTCTGCCGGCCTGATGCCCTCCCAGGCGTGGAAGCGCGCTACGCGTCGCCAGCCCTGGTTCCCGGGCGAGACAGTGATCCTCGGCATCGGCCAGGGCTATATGCAGGTCACGCCACTGCAACTGGCTCAGGCCACCGCCTTGATCGCCAACAAAGGCGTTTGGAACCGGCCACATCTGGCCAGAACCGTAGACGGTGTCGCCCCGGTAGACGAACACCCGATGCCGAATATCCTGCTCAAGGACCCCCGGGACTGGGAGCAGGTCAACCACGGCATGCAGATGGTCATGCACGACGCTCGAGGGATTGCCCGAGCGGCCGCGCAGGGCGCGCAATACCGCATCGCCGGCAAGAGCGGTACCGCGCAGGTGGTCGCCATCAAGCAAGGCGAGCGCTACAACCGGGCGAAGACGCTGGAACGCAACCGCGACAATGCCTTGTTCGTCGGCTTCGCCCCAGCCGAGCACCCGAAGATTGTCATCTCGGTAATGATTGAAAACGGTGAAGCCG
Organism: Pseudomonas sp. 65/3-MNA-CIBAN-0223; assembly: GCF_040310425.1. Taxonomy (NCBI): domain Bacteria; kingdom Pseudomonadati; phylum Pseudomonadota; class Gammaproteobacteria; order Pseudomonadales; family Pseudomonadaceae; genus Pseudomonas; species Pseudomonas sp. 65/3-MNA-CIBAN-0223. The sequence continues at coordinate 133,048 of NZ_JBEOPV010000015.1, read as the reverse complement.
GTGGTCGCGTCGCCGGCCCGGTGGTGCGGCAGATCATGGACGCCTGGTTACTCGATCAGGAGGGCCATCTCAAGCCGCAATACGCCACGCCGAGCAAGGCTCCCGGGGATCCTCACGTCTGACCAGGCACCGGACACCCCATATCGCCCTCCTGGCATTTCAAATAATTCTTGAAAGTCTCCACCCGTGCGCGGGTCAGCTCTGTTATGCAATTACCGTAGATCATTGGGTAAACGCTCCCACCTTCCACCCCCGAAGCTGAAAACTTGCACTCCGCATCCCTGAACCCAATCCACGAGCGCTGCGCGCCGATCAACAGCTTCTTGCGGTCCGGATCGCTCTTCAGCCGCCCGGTAATCTGCTGGTACAGCGCATTCAGTTCCTTGTCCGCTGCCTTGTTCTGCTGGGTGGCGCACTGGTTCATCGTCGCCTGGTCGGTGGCGTTATCGCAATCTGCGGCCAGGGCCAGGTGGGTAAACAGCAGGGGCGTCAGCGCCAGGAGAAAGCGTGAGTACATGGGAGTTCTCGCTATGACATCTTAAAGAGAAGGGCAGTGTAGCGAACCCCGCCGAAGTCGGTTACCGGTCGCGCAAAAGCCGCTGCGCTGCAGTCATTTCCCAGCCGAATGAGCGCCATGGGTTGATTACAGCATGCGCTTGGTACAACTTTAAGGTTGGTCTTGTGGTCTTACAGGCCTACTGTTCATTACAGGAGGTGACTTATGAACCCAGCATCAGATCGTATCCAAAGGAAAATCCTGCTCAGGACCCCGCGTTCGCAGGTCTGGCGCGTAATCGCCCATGCCGAAGCCTTCGGCCAGTGGTTTGGCGTGGCACTGGAGGGCAAGCGGTTTGTCGCCGGTGAGTGGACCCAGGGGCAGATCACTTACCCCGGTTATGAGCACCTGCTGTGGAACGTACTCGTGGAGCGAGTTGAGCCGGAGCGGGTGTTCTCGTTTCGCTGGCATCCCTACGCCGTGGAGCCGCACATCGATTATTCCCAGGAGCCGACCACCCTGGTGTTGTTCGAGCTGGAAGATATGGATGGCGGCACGTTGCTCAAGGTCACCGAGTCCGGCTTCGATCACATCCCCCAGGAGCGCCGTCTCAAGGCATTCCGCATGGACAGCCGGGGCTGGGATGAGCAGATGAACAATATCGAGGAATTCCTCAAAATCAGCCACAAGGCACCGCAACCCCAGCAAGAGTAGATGCCCGCAGGTTCTGGCCACGGTTGAAGCGCCGGGCCAGCTGAGTTATGCAGAACTTCATCACCCCCGCGTCCCAGGTTTGCAGCTTTCAGCGAGGGGAGCGCCGAGGGTTCCCCGCTAGCAGCTATAGCGAATGTCCTACACGCTATGGTACTGATATCGTCTGTTACATTTTGGATCCGATGCGTATTCTTACCCCATCAACCGAGGCACAGGAAGTGCCTCGGGATCAGGGACGATCGACCATCAGCACGGAACGCTATCGACAGGGAGTCGACATGGTCTTGGGAAAACCCGCTTCGGCGGGTTTTTTTTCGTCTGTACAAAACCGGCCGTTCGACGATGGGTGCCTCCGCGATCCCTGCGGGAGCGAGCTTGTTCCGGGCTGCGTTCCGACGATAACGCGGAAAGCCAGATACCCCGCGGCGTTCATTCATTTTTCGCGAGCAAGCTCGCTCCTACAATAAGAGGTTACAGCCTGGCGGCGGCCCGCTCGGTAATCCGCGTTCGCTGCTCAAGCGATGGCGCTGCACGGCGCCGGGCGTCTTCCAGCACTGCAGCCGGCGCAGTGTGCGGGCTGCCCGAAGCAAAGGGCGGCGCGGGAGCGTATTCCAGTTGCAACTGTACCAACTGCGCAGTGCCCTCATCGAACAGTTCCGCAGCCAGCGTCAGGGCAAAATCGATACCCGCCGTGATCCCGCCGCCGGTCAGCAGGTTGCCGTCGCGCACCACACGGTCCTGAACCGCGATAGCCCCCAAAGGCTTGAGCAATTCGTGATAGGCCCAGTGCGTGGTGGCGCGCTTGCCCTTGATTAGGCCCGCCGCGCCGAGTACCAGGGAGCCGGTGCACACTGACGTCACATACCGTGCATTGGCGGCCTGGGCCTTGATGAACGCCAGCGTCACCTCATCCTCCATCAATGGCCCGACGCCACTGCCGCCGGGGATGCAGATCACATCCAGAGCCGGGCAGTCCTCGAACGTCGTAGTCGGTTGCAAGACCAGCCCGGTGCTTGCGGTCACTGGCGCCAGGTCCTTCCAGACCAGATGCACCTGTACGTCCGGCAGGGACGCCAGCACGTCATAAGGCCCGGTCAGGTCCAATTGCTGGACCTGTGGGAACAGCAGAAAACCAATTTGCAACGCCATGGTGATTTCTCATGAAGTGGGTGGACGACTTCACTCTAGCCTTCTAGGATGTGGCGCATACGCCAATCAACCCACGAATTACGCCAATATGCCTAAAGTCATTCATGTGCTCGCGTTCGCCAAGGTGCAGTTGCTCGATGTCACCGGGCCGCTGCAAGTGTTTGCCTCGGCCAATGACATCGTGCGCCAGCAAGGCCTGCCAGCGCCCTACGCACCGACGGTGATCGCCAGCGGTGGCGGGGCGGTCATGTCCTCTGCCGGGTTGGCCATGCTAACTGAACCGCTCCCACAGTCGGCCAGCGACACTTTGATCATCGCCGGCGGCTGGGGCGTGTATGAAGCGGCTCAGGACCCTGCACTGGTGAGCTGGGTGCGCAGGCACGGAGCCCTTTGCCGGCGCGTGTCCTCGGTGTGCACCGGGGCTTTTCTGCTCGCCGCCAGTGGCTGGCTCGATGGCCGGCGGGTAGTCACTCACTGGACCCGTTGCGAACAGTTGGCGCAGCAGCATCCGTTGCTGCGGGTGGAGCCCAACCCGATCTTCATCAACGATGGCCCGGTGTGGACCTCGGCCGGCGTCACTGCCGGCATTGATCTGGCGCTGGCGATGGTCGAACAGGACCTCGGTCGCGAGATGGCCATGGAAGTGGCCCGCCAGCTGGTGGTATTTCTCAAGCGTCCCGGTGGCCAGTCGCAATTCAGCGTGACCTTGTCGTTGCAAAAAGAAGGTAACCGCTTTGACGAACTTCATGCCTGGATCAGCGAAAATCTTCCCCTGGACTTGGGGATTCCAACACTCGCCGCCCAGGCCGGCATGAGCGAACGCAGTTTCGTTCGCCACTACCGCGCCGACACCGGCCAGACCCCCGCCCGGGCGATTGAGTCGATTCGAGTGGAAACGGCGCGCAGGTTGCTCAGCGACACCGGTGTGCCGATCAAGCGCGTGGCGATGCAATGCGGGTTCGGTAGCGAAGAGACCCTCAGGCGCAGTTTCCTGAGGGCGATGGGGGTAACTCCGCAAGCCTATCGGGAACGCTTTTGCATCAGCGCTGCAGCAGATCCAGTAATGCCCTGAGCGTGGCTTGGGGGGCTTCTTCGGGGTTTAGGCCTTCATCATGGCTGCCAATAATTCTTTTCGCCACTCAACTTGCGATCGAGAAAGCTCGCCGCGCTGATCAACGCCAAATGGGTCAGGGCCTGCGGCGTGTTGCCCAGGTGCCGCCCTCGGGTGTCGAACTCTTCGGCATACAACCCCAGCGGATTGGCGTACCTGAGCAGCTGCTCGAACTCCAGATGCGCCTTCTCCACCTGGCCTGCACGGGCCAGGCATTCGACGTACCAGAACGAGCACGCTGCGAATGCACCTTCAGTGCCTTCCAGGCCGTCAATTCCTGCATCCTCGTTACGATAGCGGTAGACCATGCCGTCACGCACCAGGGTTTTCTCGATAGCCTGCAGGGTTGAAAGCCAGCGGGGATCCTTGGCGCTGACGAAACGCACCAGCGGCATCAATAACATCGAACCATCCAGGGCTGTGCCGCCGATATACTGGACGAAATGACCCCGCTCTTCATTCCAGAAATTGTCCCAGATGTCCGCATAAATGGCCTGTCGGGTCTCATCCCAGCGCGCAAAAGGCGCTGGCAGCGAGCGCTTGGACGCCAGGCGAATGGCCCGGTCCAGCGCAACCCAGCACATCAATCGCGAGTGCAGGAAATGATGCTGTTCGCCGCGCATCTCCCAAATGCCGACGTCCTTGTGCTGCCAGTTTTCACAGACCTGATCGACCACCTCAACCGCGTGCTTCCAGCCCTCGTGGGAGATCGCATCGCCGTACTTATTCACCAGGTACACCGCGTCCATCAGCTCGCCGAAGATGTCGAGTTGCACCTGGTCGTAAGCCTGATTGCCGATGCGCACCGGCGTTGCACCACCATGGCCGGCAAGGTGGGACAGCTCGGATTCCGGCAGTTCCTGACGGCCATCGACGGCGTAGAGAATGTTCAGCTTCATCGACTTGCCGCGGCAATCGCTGACCCGTCCACGGAGCCAGCCCATGTACGCATTGGCCTCTTCGACGAAACCCAGGCGCATGAACGCATAGACAGTGAACGAGGCGTCGCGGATCCAGGTGTAGCGATAGTCCCAGTTGCGCCCGCCGCCAGGTGTTTCCGGCAGGCCGAAGGTGGCGGCCGCAAGGATGGCGCCATGCTTGCGTGAAGTCAGCAGCTTCAGCGCCAGGGCCGAACGATTGACCATCTCCCGCCAGCGGCCTCGGTAATTGGACTGGCCGCTCCAGTCGCGCCAGAATTTCAGGGTGCGCTCCATGCACATGTCCGCCGCGCCCTGTTTAAAGCGCGGGTCATCCACGCCGCCGAGCATGAATTGCGCGCTCTGGTCCTGTTCCAGGCTGAATTGCGCTACGGCTGCGTCCGCGTCGATGCGCATCACCTGATCCGAGGACAGGCGCAGGGCAGGCTGGTCGGTCGCCTCGAACACCACGTCCTGATCAGCCATCTGCGCGCGAGTGCTGGCGCGGGCGTAATCGTGTCGCACAGCGCAGCGCATATGAAAGGTCGCCCGACCGCTGACAACGCGAACCCGGCGCATCAACACCGGCAGGTCGTCCTCGCTGTCGCCGATCGGCAACAGGTCAGTGACTTCGACCACCGCGTGGTCGCTCAACCAGCGGGTTTGCAGGACGTTAGTGTCCGGCAGGTAAATCTGCTCCCGACGCGCATCCGGCAAGTCCGGCGCCAGCTGGAAAATCCCGGCGTCGGGGGTGTCCAGCAGCGAGCAGAAGATCGACGGGCTGTCGAATTCCGGCCAGCAGAAAAAGTCCACGCTGCCTCGATCATTGACCAGTGCAGCGCTGCGCATGTCGCCGATGATGCCGTGGGCGTCGATAGCGCTTTGTCGTTCGGGATGATGATCAGCCATTGCCGCGAAACTCCGGATAGAGACTCATGCCGCCGTCGATGAACAGGGTGGTGCCGACGATGTAGTCAGAGGCATCGGAGGCGAGAAAGACCACTGCATTGGCAATGTCCTCGACGTCACCGATGCGGCCATAGGGAATAAGTTTGAGCAGTTCCTGTGCAGCGGCGCCCTCAGTAGCTGCCTGGTTGATAGCGGTACGAATCGCGCCCGGGGCGATGCCGTTGATGCGGATGCGCTGGTGGCTGACTTCCTGGGCGAGGCTCTGCATCAGCATGTCGACGCCACCTTTGGAGGCGGCGTAATTGACATGGCCGGCCCAGGGAATGCGCTGGTGCACCGAACTCATGTGAATGATTTTTCCGGCGGCCCGGGACACGCCTTCGCGAATGCCCTGTCGATTGAAAATTCGCAGGGCGGCGCGGGCACACAGGAACTGGCCGGTAAGATTCACGCCGATCACCTGGTTCCAGTCCGCGAGGCTCATGTCGACTGCCGAGGAGTCTTTCTGCAGGCCCGAATTGGCCACCAGGATATCCAGCGAGCCGAAGGCTTCGAGGGTTTGCGCGAACAGTCGCTCGACGTCTTCCTCCTTGGCAACGTCCGCGCCGATGGCGATGGCGCGACCGCCTTGCGCGTTGATCTGCCGGGCGAGTTCTTCAGCCGGGGCGGCCTGGGAGTTATAGTTGAGCACCACGGCAGCACCGGCAGCGGCCAGGGCCTTGGCGGCGCCGGCACCGATGCCGGAGCTGGCGCCGGTGATGAGGGCGACCTGTTGGTTCAGGGATATCAGCATAGGGTTAGCGCCTTGAGTTGAGGGCCTTATCAGCTGACTGGTTTCGGACTTCAAGAGTTCACCAGCAGATCAAAAGATCGGACGATCTTTTGATCCTGGGGCCTTAACATTCAATCAACAATTCAGCGCTTCCCCGCCCCCCGCCTTATGGCAATTTGCACTCCCTTCCAGAGACAGTCAGACCATGGCAAATCCCTACCGCGAACTGTTCAGGGCCCCAGGCAGCAGAGCCTTCGTGTTGGCCGGGATGATCGCGCGCATGCCGATTTCCATGACCGGCATCGGATTGATCACCATGCTCTCGCAGTTACAGGGGGGCTATGGCCTGGCTGGGGCGGTGGCGGCGACTTTTGCCCTGGCCACTGCCTTTTGCGCACCACAGGTTTCCCGTCTGGTGGACCGTTTCGGCCAGCGCCGCATCCTCCCGGTGTCGGCGCTGATCGGTGGCGGCGCGCTGCTGATGGTGCTGCTCTGCACTCGACTGCAGGCCCCGCACTGGACACTGTTCCTGTTCGCGGCGCTGGCCGGTTGCATGCCCAGCATGTCGGCCATGGTGCGGGCACGCTGGACCGAGGTATACCGCGGCAAGCCCGAGCTGCAAACCGCCTATGCACTGGAGTCGGTGCTCGATGAAGTCTGCTTTATCGTCGGGCCCCCGTTGTCGGTGGGATTATGCGTGGTGGTCTTCCCTGAAGCCGGGCCGCTGGCGGCGTTGCTGATGTTGGCGATCGGCGTGACTGCATTTGTCCTGCAGAGGGCGACTGAACCTGCGATTCATCCCCACGAAGCGCACCACCAGGGCTCGATCATTCGCTCCGGCGAGCTGCGGTTGCTGGTGTTGCTGATGGTTGCCATGGGCACTATTGTCGGCGTGATCGATGTGGTCAGCGTGGCGTTTGCCCGGTATCAGGGCCAGCCGGCGACGGCGAGCATTGTGCTGTCGGTGTACGCCATCGGCTCGTGCATGGCGGGGCTCGCGTTCGGCGCACTGCGTTCGAAAGTGCCGCTGCCGCGACTGTTCCTCTACGGCGGCGTGGCGACGGCGGTGACGACCTTGCCGTTGTTGCTGGCGACCAACATCCTCGGCCTGTCCCTGGCGGTATTCGTCGCCGGGCTGTTCTTCGCCCCGACCCTGATCGTCGCCATGGCTCTGGTAGAGCAGATCGTGCCCCCGGCGAAGCTGACCGAAGGCCTGACCTGGCTGGTCACCGGCTTGAGCATCGGCGTGGCCATTGGTGCGGCCAGTTCGGGTTGGCTGGTGGACGCATTTGGCGCACCCAGCGGGTTCTGGGTGGCGATTGCGGCTGGCGCCGTGGTGCTGGGCTCGGCCATCCAGAGCTTCCGCAAATTGTAGGCGCGAGCTTGCTCGCGATGGCTAGCCGACTAATTCACCGCCCGCCTCATACGTTCTCCAACCAGACAACTATCGAGGTGAGCCCGGTGACCCAGCTGACATTGCTGTGCCTGCCCTATTCAGGCGCGAGCGCCATGGTTTATAGCCGCTGGCGGCGCAAGCTGCCGGAGTGGATCAAGCTGCAACCGGTGGAACTGCCGGGACGCGGCGCACGGTTTGGCGAGCCGCTGCACACCGACATGCGCCAACTGGCGCGGCAATTGGCCGAGGAACAACTGGTCACTCTCAAGGCTCCGTATGCCTTGTTCGGCCACAGCCTCGGCGCGCTGCTGGCCTGTGAAATGGCCCATGCCTTGCGTTCGCTGGGTAGCCCGGAACCCGTAGCGTTGTTCGCTTCGGGCACCGCTGCACCGACGATGCGCGCCGACTACGACCGGGGTTTCGCCGAGCCCAAATCCGATGCCGAGCTGATTGAGCAACTGCGCAACCTAAACGGCACCAGCGAGGAAGTCCTGGCCAACGCAGAGTTGATGAGCCTGACCTTGCCAGTGCTGCGCGCCGACTTCCTGCTGTGCGGCCGCTTCGAACCTGTCGAGCGTGCGCCGCTCAAGTGTGCGGTGCATGTCCTCGGTGGCAAGGCCGATCGCGCCAGCACCGAACAGTTGATTGGCTGGAGCAGGGAAACCCGCGGTAGTTTCTCGGTGGACATGCTTGCCGGTGGCCATTTCTTCATCCATGAACACGAGGCCAAGGTGCTGAAGCTGATCAAGGATCAACTCGACATCCACCACCGCCGACACGCCATCGTCGCCAGCGTCTGATGCAACGCCTTTGTGGGAGCGGACAAGCCCGCTTCCACATTTTGGTTTGCCGCGCAGCCACTTTCCGCATCAAATCTCGTCTCTCTGATAGTTATTCTCATTCGCTAATTTTTCCGGTCTGCATTCGTTTTATAGGGACGACGTGCCTTTGTGCTTCCCGCCACTGATCCGGATACCAAGAAATGAACGCTGAAGACTCCTTGAAACTTGCTCGCCGGTTTATCGGGTTGCCCCTGGAAAAGCGCCAGATGTTCCTCGCGGCCTTGGACAAGGAAGGTGTTGATTTCGCCCGGTTCCCGATTCCTGCCGGCGTCGAAGCCGAAGATCGCCAGGCGCTGTCCTACGCCCAGCAACGCATGTGGTTTCTCTGGCAATTGGATCCCCTCAGTGGCGCCTACAACCTGCCGGGGGCGGTGCGTCTGAGCGGGCGATTGGACCTGGGCGCACTGGAGCAGGCCTTCGCCAGTCTGGTGGCGCGTCACGCAACCCTGCGCACCCTGTTCCAGCGCCAGGCCGATGACAGCTTGCGGCAAGTACCTGGCTCTGCGTCGCTGGCCATCGATCAGGTCGACTTCAGCCATTTATCCGCCGATGAGCGAGAACTCGCCGTCGCGAACGCCGCCGGGCAGCAGTCGCAATTACCCTTCGATCTATCCTGCGGCCCATTGCTGCGAGTCACCTTGCTCAAGCTCGCAGCACAGGAACACGTCCTGCTGCTGACCCTGCACCACATCGTGTCCGACGGCTGGTCGATGAACGTGCTGATCGACGAATTCATCCGCTGCTACGACGCCTTTGAAGCCGGCGTACAGCCGCAACTGCCGCCATTGCCGATCCAGTACAGCGACTACGCCTTGTGGCAGCGGCGCTGGCTGGAAGCGGGCGAGCAGGCGCGGCAGCTCGCCTACTGGCAGGCGCAACTGGGCAATGAACACCCGGTGCTGGAGCTGCCCACCGACCATCCGCGCCCGGCGCTGCCCAGCCATCGCGGCACCCGTTACGAGTTCGCCATCGACCCGCAACTGGCCGAGCAACTGCGAACCACGGCCCAGCAACACAACATCACCCTGTTCATGCTTCTGCTGGGCGCCTTTAACGCGCTGCTGCATCGCTACACCGGGCAGACCGACATCCGCGTCGGCGTGCCGATTGCCAACCGCAATCGCGCCGAGATCGAAGGCCTGATCGGCTTCTTCGTCAATACCCAGGTACTGCGCACCCAACTGGACGGTCAGACCCGGGTCGACGACTTGCTGCGCGCCATCAAGGAAACCGCCCTCGGCGCCCAGGCCCACCAGGACCTGCCGTTCGAGCGCCTGGTCGAAGCGCTCAAGCTCGAGCGCAGCCTTAGTCACACACCGCTGTTCCAGGTGATGTACAACCACCAGCCGCAGGTCGCAGACATCTCCACCGTTAGCACTGCGTCCGGCCTGGCTCTGGGGGTGATCGAGTGGGAAGGGCGCACCACCCAGTTCGACCTGACCCTCGACACCTATGACCTCAACAGCAATGAAACGCACGGCAAATTGCATGCTGCGCTGACCTACGCCAACGACCTGTTCGACGCCCCGACCATCGCGCGCATGGCGCAGCACTGGACGCGTTTGCTGCAGGGCATGGTCTGCGATTGCCGGCAGCGCATCAGTGAATTGCCAATGCTGGAAACCACTGAATACCAGCGCATCGTGCATGACTGGAATCGCGCTGACGAAGCGTTCGCGCAAGAGCTGTGCGTTCACGAACTGATTAGCCGGCAAGTCGCCGCAGACCCCGGCGCATTGGCAGTGACCTTCGCCACCCGGCAACTGACCTACGCCCAACTCGATGCCCAGGCCAATCGCCTGGCTCACAGGTTGATCGCCCTGGGCGTTGGCCCGGAAGTGCGTGTCGGCGTGGCCATGCAACGTTCCGAGAACTTGCTGGTCGCGCTGCTCGCCGTACTCAAGAGCGGTGCCGCCTATGTGCCGCTGGACCCGGATTACCCGACCGAACGCGTCGCCTACATGCTTGAAGACAGCCGCGCCCTGGTGTTGCTGACGGAGCCATCGGTTGCGGCGACATTGGCCGTATCCACCGACACCCAAGTGCTGCTCATGGACGATTTGCAAGTCGCCGACTACCCGACCAGCGCCCCGGTCACCCGCGTCACGCCGGACAACCTGGCCTACGTGATCTACACCTCCGGCTCCACAGGCAAACCCAAAGGCGTCGCCATCACCCACCGCAACGTGCTGGCGCTGATCGACTGGTCGAAATCGGTCTACAGCCACGCAGATATTCAGGGCGTACTGGCGTCCACCTCGGTGTGCTTCGACCTGTCAGTCTGGGAGCTGTTCGTGACCCTGGCCAACGGCGGCTCGCTGATCATCGCCCGTAACGCCCTGGAACTGCCGCAACTCCCGGCCCGTGATCAGGTGCGCCTGATCAACACTGTACCGTCGGCCATCAATGCCTTGCAGCGCGAGGGGCAGATTCCGTCGAGCGTGCGCATCATCAACCTCGCGGGCGAACCGCTGAAGCAAAGCCTGGTCGAGGCGCTGTACCAGCAACCGGGCGTGGAGCACGTATACGATCTGTACGGCCCGTCTGAAGACACCACCTATTCCACCTGGACTCGCCGTGAGGCGGGTGGCCGCGCGAACATCGGCCGACCGCTCAAACACAGCGCCAGCTATCTGCTGGACGCCGACCTGCAACCCGTGCCGCAAGGGGTGTCCGCCGAGCTGTACGTGTGCGGCGCAGGCATCACCCGCGGTTACCTCGCACGCCCGGGCATGACCGCCGAAAAGTATGTGCCCAACCCGTTCGCCAGCAACGGCGAGCGCCTGTACCGCACCGGCGACCTGACCCGCTATCAGGCCGATGGCGCGCTGCAATACGTCGGGCGCATCGACCATCAGGTTAAGGTGCGGGGCTTTCGTATCGAGCTGGGAGAAATCGAAGCGCGGCTGTTGCAGCAAACATCCGTCCGCGAGTTGGCCGTGCTGGCGCAAGACGGTGTCAACGGGCAGCAACTGGTCGCCTATATCGTGCCCGGCGATTCGGCGTTGCTGGATGACCTCGATGCCCAAGCTAAACTGCGTGAATGCCTCAAGACCGCGCTGCGCCAGCATCTGCCGGACTACATGGTCCCGGCGTTCCTGCTGTTCCTCGCACAACTGCCGCTGACGCCCAACGGCAAGCTTGACCGCAAGGCCTTGCCGGCCGTCGATGGCTCGCAACAACAGCGCGAGCACGTAGCGCCGCGCACGGTCATGGAAAAGTCCCTCGCGGCGATCTGGCAGGACGTGTTGGCTCTCGACAGCGTCGGTCTGGAAGACAACTTCTTCGAACTGGGCGGCGACTCCATCGTTTCCATGCAAGTGGTCAGCCGCGCGCGGCAGGCCGGCATCGTGCTGAGCCCCAAGGATCTGTTCCAGCACCAGACGGTTCGCAGCCTGGCCCAGGCCGCCCGCAGCGGCGAGCGGCCGCTGATTGACCAGGGGCCGGCGAGTGGCGCGGTGGCCTTGGCGCCGGTGCAACAGGGGTTCTTCGACCAGGCGATCCCTGAGCGGCAACACTGGAACCAGTCACTGCTGCTGGTGCCGCGCGAGGCGTTGAACGTCGAGGCGCTGCAGCGTGCGCTTGAGCAATTGCTGAGCCATCACGACAGCTTGCGCCTGCGTTATGCACAGACCGCCGAAGGCTGGCAGCAGACCTACTCGGCAGCGACCACTGAATCGGTATTATGGCAACGTCAGGCGCAGTCGGTCGAAGCGCTCAACGCTGTGTGCGATGAAGCCCAACGCAGTCTGGATTTACACCAAGGGCCGCTGATGCGCGCGCTGTTGGTGGCAATGGCCGATGGCACCCAGCGTTTGCTGCTGGTCATCCATCACCTGGCGGTGGACGGCGTTTCATGGCGCGTGCTGCTGGAAGACCTGCAGCAGTTCTACAGCGCCAGCGCCAGGAAGCTGGCGAAAACCAGCACTTATCAGCGCTGGGTTGCGCGCCTGCAAGATCATCTGCCAGCGTTTGAAAGCAGCCTGCCTTACTGGCAAAGCCAGTTGCGTGAGGCTGCGAACGATTTGCCGTGCGAGCGTCCAGCCGGGGCCCTGCAAAACCGCTTCGAACAAAAACTCGAGATCAGGCTCGACACCGAACAGACCCGCAAGCTGCTGCAACACGCACCGGCGGCGTATCGCACTCAGGTCAACGACCTGCTGCTGACGGCGCTGGCACGGGCGGTTTGTCGCTGGAGCGGGCAGGGCAGCACGCTGGTTCAGCTCGAAGGCCATGGTCGCGAAGACCTGTTCGACAATATCGACCTGACGCGCACAGTGGGTTGGTTCACCAGCCTGTTCCCGGTCAACCTGGTGCCGTCGCAAGACCTCGGCGCGTCGATCAAATCCATCAAGGAACAACTGCGTGCCGTGCCGGACAAAGGCCTGGGTTACGGCGCGCTACGCTACCTCGGCGCCCGAGGGATTCGCGCAGAACTGGCGGCACTGCCGCAACCGCGCATCACCTTCAACTATCTGGGGCAGTTCGACCGCCAGTTCGACGATGCCGCGATGTTTTTGCCCTCCACTGAAGGCAGTGGTGTGGCCCAGGATCCATCGGCGCCCCTGGGCAACTGGCTGACCGTTGAAGGCCAGGTGTACGGCGGTGAGCTGGCGCTGAGCTGGGGCTTCAGTCGCGAAATGTTCGACACGGCGACGGTCCAGCGCCTGGCGGACGAATACGCACTTGAGCTCAACGCGCTGATCGAACACTGCTGCGGCGTTGAAGCGCCCCAGGCCACGCCCTCGGATTTCCCGCTGGCGCGCATCAGCCAGGCGCAACTCGACGGCTTGTCGATCGCGACGCTCGAAGACCTGTATCCGTTATCGCCCATGCAGCAGGGCATGCTGTTCCACACCCTGTATGAACCGCAGGTCGGTGCCTACATCAGCCAGTTGCGCCTGGACATTCAGGGCCTCGACCCGCAGCGATTCGCCCAAGCCTGGCAGGCTGCGCTGACCCGGCACGACATCCTGCGCAGCAGCTTCCATTGGCAGGGCCTCGACAGCGCGCATCAAGCGATTGTCCGTCAGGTCGCCTTGCCGCTTGAGGTGCTGGACGCGACTGACACCGATGCCCTGGCCGACGCCGAACGTGCTCAAGGTTTTGAGCTGGGCAGCGCGCCGTTGTTTCGCTTGAAACTCGTGCAGACGGGCGACCAGGACTGGCACCTGATCTATACCAGCCACCATATTTTGATGGACGGCTGGAGCAACGCGCAGCTGCTGGCCGAAGTGATCCAGCACTACGCCGCTGGCCCTTCTAGCCCAGCAGCGGCGGGGCAAAACCGTGGGCAATACCGCCACTACCTGAGCTGGCTGCAGCAACGGTCCGCCGTGGCGGGCGAGCACTTCTGGAAGGCCGCGCTGGCACCTTTGCAAGCGCCGACGTTGCTGGCCGACGCCCTGGGCCCGGCGGTGGGAGCCGAAGGTAGCGAGGACCACCGCGTTGCCCTCGACGGCCCTGCGACCCAACGTCTGGCCGAGTTCGCCCGCCAGCAGAAGGTCACCCTCAACACCTTGCTGCAAGCCGCCTGGAGCCTGTTGTTGCAGCGTTATACCGGCCAGGATTGCGTGGTATTCGGGGCCACGGTCGCCGGTCGTTCCGCGCCATTGCCGGGGATCGAAGAACAGCTCGGGCTGTTTATCAACACGCTGCCGCTGGTCTGCGCGATGAAGCCTGATTGCACCGTCAGCCAATGGCTGGGTGAGCTGCAAGAGATGAACCTGGCCATGCGCGAGTACGAGCATGTGCCGCTCTACGACATTCAAGGGTGGGCGGGGCAGCAGGGGGCCGCGCTGTTCGACAGCCTGCTGGTGTTCGAGAACTTCCCGGTAGCGGCAGCGCTCAAGCAAGGTGCTCCGGCCGGGTTGTCGTTCAGCAACCTGCACAACCACGAACGTACCCACTATCCATTGACCCTGGGCATCGAGCTGGGCGACGGCCTGAGCCTGGATTTCAGCTACGACTCGGCGCGCTTCAGTGCGGCGCACATTGTTCAGCTGGCCGCCAATCTGCAGCATCTGCTGGTGCAGTTTGCAGCGTTGCCGGATGCTCCGCTGGGCGCGCTGCAGCTGCTCGACGAGGTCGAAACCCGTGCGGCGATCGCGGCCAATCGATCATCTGCCGTCGAGTTATCCGCAACACTTTTCGCCCACCAGCAGATCGCTGCCCAGGCTGCGGCCAATCCCGACGCGCTGGCGTTGCAGGTTGACGGTCAGTCCTTGAGCTACGGCGAGTTGAATGCCCAGGCCAACGACCTGGCCCAGCGCCTGCTCGCCAACGGTGCCGGCCCAGGTACCCGTGTCGGCCTGGCGCTGCACCGTGGCCCGCAACTGATCGTCAGCCTGCTCGCCGTGCTGAAAACCGGCGCGGCCTACGTGCCACTGGACCCCCAATACCCCGTCGAACGCCTGACGTACATGATCGAAGACAGCCGCCTCGACCAACTGCTCTGCGAACCCGGCCTGCTGCAAAACATAAAAAACATCCCGCGCCTGACCCTGAACAAAACCACCACCACTGCGGCTGCAGGAGCAGAGCCGGTAGGACCAAACCCTGTAGGAGCAAAGCTTGCTCGCGATAGCGTCATCCCGGACGCCGCAAACCTGGCCTACATCATCTACACCTCCGGCTCCACCGGCCAACCCAAAGGCGTAGCCATCACCCACGCCGCCCTCCGCGAGTTCTGCCAGACCGCCGCCGACTATTCGGGCCTGTCAGCATCAGACCGCGTGCTGCAGTTCGCCACCTTCAGCTTCGATGGCTTCGTCGAGCAGTGCTTCCCGGCGCTGTGCGTGGGCGCCGCGTTGATCATGCGCGGTGATGAGCTGTGGGACGCCGGGCGCCTGGCCGCCGAAATCGTCCGGCAGGGCGTGACCGTGGCCGACTTGCCGGCTGCGTACTGGTACCTGTTGGCCCGGGAATGCGCCAGCGGCGTCATCCGCAATCTCGGTGCTCTGCGCCAGGTGCACGTGGGCGGCGAAGCCATGTCGGTGGAAGGCCTGCGCCTGTGGCATCAAGCCGGCCTGGCTCAGGTGCGACTGCTCAACACCTACGGCCCTACCGAAGCGACCGTGGTATCGAGCATCCATGACTGCCGCCTGGAAGATGCCAGCGACGTGTCTGGCATCCCCATCGGTCGCGCCATCGCCGGCCGGGCGCTGTATGTGCTCGACAGTGCCGGGCACCTGCTGCCCGATGGCGGCGTGGGTGAACTGTTTATCGGCGCCCAGGCCAGCCTGGCGCAAAGCTATTTCGACCGCCCGGCGCTGACCGCCGAGCGTTTCCTGCCGGACCCGTTCGCCCGCGAACCCGGCGCCCGCCTGTACCGCAGCGGCGACCTGGCGCGCTGCAACGCTGCCGGCAACCTGGAGTACGTCGGGCGCATCGACCATCAAGTAAAGATTCGCGGCATGCGCATCGAGATGGGCGAAATCGAAGCCTGCCTGCAAGCCCGGGATGAGGTGCGCGAAGCGGCCGTCATCGCCCAGGACGGCACGCGACTGGTGGCGTACATCGTGGCCAGCGCCGAGGTCGATTCTGCGGTTGATTACCTGAAGACACTCAAAGCGGCCTTGCGCCAGTCGTTGCCGGACTACATGGTGCCCACTGAGCTGATTCTGCTGCCGGGACTGCCGCTGAACACCAACGGCAAACTTGACCGCAAAGCGCTGCCACGGGTCGAAGCCGGCGATGCGCAACGCCCATTCATAGCGCCTGGCGAAGGGTTGCAAGCGCTGTTGGCGCTGATCTGGCAGGACGTGCTGCAGGTCGAGCGCGTAGCTCGCGACGACAACTTCTTCGAACTGGGCGGGCACTCGTTGCTGGTGCTGCAGGTCATCTCCCGTGTGCGTCAGCAGTGGCGGCTCGAACTGTCGGTGAGCAGCCTGTTCAGTGCCGCGAACCTGGCACAGTTCGCCCAACGAGTGGCGCGGGCGCAGGCCAGCGTCCAACCCGTCCTGCAGCAGGCACCGCTCGATCAGCCGCCGGTGCTGTCATACGCCCAGCAGCGTCAATGGATCCTGTGGCAGCTGGCCCCCCAGAGCCCGGCCTACAACATTCCCGCCGCGCTGCGCCTGAGGGGCGCACTGAACCGCGACGTCCTGCGCGAAGCCTTCGCCCATTTACAAGCCCGTCACCAGACCCTGCGCACCACCTTCAAACAGGACGGCCAGTTGGCGCGTCCGGTGCTGCACGATGACCTGGCGTTGTGCCTGGAGCATCGCACAATCGATTCGTTGTCGGTCGACAAGGCGGTGGCTGAGGAAATTTCCCGTCCCTTCGACCTGCGCAACGGCCCGCTGTGGCGCGTACTGCTGCTGCAATTGAACACCGACGAACACGTGCTGGTGCTGACCGTGCACCACATTGCCGCTGATGGCTGGTCGATGCAGGTCATGGTCGATGAGTTCAGCGCACTGTATCAGGCGGCCGCCTGCGGTAGCGAAGCCGGCCTGGCTGAGCTGGCGGTGCACTACAGCGACTACGCCCGTTGGCAGCGCGACTGGCTGGACGCGGGCGAGGGCGCACGACAACTGACCTGGTGGCGCGAGCAACTGGCTGGCAGCCAGGCGCCGCTGGAGTTGCCAAGCGAGCTGAGCCGGCCGGCACGCCGCAGCGAGCGCGGTGCCAGTTTGATGCTGAACGTGGATCGCGACTTGCTGGCCGGTTTGCGCCAATGCGCCCAGGACCAACAGGTGACGCTGTTCATGTTGCTGCTGGCGAGCTTCCAGACGTTGCTGCATCGCCAGAGCGGGCAGTCGAGCATCAGCGTGGGAGTGCCGAGCGCCGGCCGTTCGCGTCTTGAGACCGAAGGCCTGATCGGCTTCTTCATCAACACTCAAGTGCTGCGCGCCGAGATCGACGGGCAGCAGCCATTTAGTGGCTTGTTGCAACAGGTCAAGCAGACGGCATTGGCTGCCCAGGCCCATCAGGACCTGCCGTTCGAGCAACTGGTCGATGCCTTGCAGCCGGATCGCAGCCTCAATCACAGCCCGCTGTTCCAGGTGCTGTACAACCATCAGCAGCAACTGGGCGCGAGCGTCGAACGCACGGTGGCCGGCCTGCAGGTCGAGCGTCTGCACTGGTCGCAGCTCACCACGCAATTCGACCTGGTGCTCGATACCCAGGAGCATGGCGAGGAACTCGATGCCAGCCTGACTTACGCCACCGATCTGTACGACCAGGCGTCGATGCAGCGACTCGCCGAGCAATGGCTGAACCTGTTGCGTGCCGTGGTCGCGGACCCGCAGCAACGCGTCGCCGAAATGCCGCTTATTGGCCAGTCACAGCGCGACGAACTGGTGCAGCACTGGAATCCGGCGTTCCAGGCACAGCCGCTGTCGCCCACCTTGCATCAGCTGTTCGAAGCACAGGCCCAGCTGGCCCCGAACGCCGTGGCGCTGGTCTGTGAAAGCGAACAACTGACCTACGCCGCGCTCAACGCCCAGGCCAACCGCCTGGCGCACCACCTGCGCAAGCAAGGCGTGGGCCCCGAGGTGCGGGTCGGTATTGCGACCGAGCGGGCGATGCCACTGGTGATCGGCTTACTGGCGATTCTCAAGGCCGGTGGCGCCTATGTGCCGCTCGATCCGCAGTACCCGGCCGAGCGTCTGAGCTACATGATCGAAGACAGCGGCATCCGGTTGCTGCTCACGCAACAACACCTCGTCAAAGGCTTGCCAGCCCGGGATGGCGTGCGAGTCCTAAGCCTCGAATCACTGCAACTGGAGGGTTTCAGCAACGCTAACCTGCCGCCACTGGCGGCACCCGATAACCTCGCCTACGTGATCTACACCTCCGGTTCCACGGGGCGGCCAAAGGGCGCTTTGCTCAGCCATGGCAACGTCGGCCGACTGCTCACGGCCACCGCTGGCGAGTTCAACTTCGGCCCGCACGATGTGTGGACCCTGTTCCATTCCTACGCGTTCGACTTCTCGGTATGGGAACTGTTTGGTTCACTGTGCATGGGTGGGCGCCTGGTGATAGTGCCGTATGACATCAGCCGCGATCCGCAGCAATTGCACCGCTTGCTGTGCGACGAAGGCGTGACTGTGTTGAACCAGACCCCCACGGCGTTCCGCCAGTTGCTGCCGATCGCCTGCGCCAGCCCGCGCACCCTGGCGCTACGTCAGGTGATTTTCGGCGGTGAAGCGCTGGAAGTCGCGAGCCTGCGCCCCTGGCTCGAACGCTTCGGCGACCAGCGGCCGAGCCTGGTGAATATGTACGGCATCACCGAAACCACGGTACACGTGACCTGCCGCGCCATCCGCCTGGCCGACCTCGAAGGCAAGGCGCAAAGTCCGATCGGCCTGCCGCTTCGCGATCTGCGCTGGTACCTGCTCGACAGCCAGTTGCACCCGGTACCGGTGGGCGTGGCGGGCGAGCTGTGTATCGCCGGTGCTGGCCTGGCGCGGGGTTATCACGGCCGCTTCGGCCTGACCGCAGAGCGCTTCGTGCCAAGCCCGTTCGACGCGTCACAGCGTCTGTATCGCAGTGGCGACCTGGCCCGCCAGCGCGCCGACGGCAGCATTGATTACCTGGGGCGGATCGACCAGCAAGTGAAGATCCGCGGGTTCCGCATCGAACTGGGCGAGATCGAGGCTGCATTGCTGGCCCTACCGGGCGTGCGCCACGCGGTGTTGAGTGTGCACGCCGGTGAGGGTGGCCCGCAGCTGTGTGCCTACGTGGTGCCTGCGCAAACCCCACTCGACCCGATCGCCTGGCGCGATCAACTGCGCGCCGCGCTCAAGGTCGGCCTGCCGGACTACATGGTACCCAGTCACTGGCTGCTGCTGGACGCCTTGCCGCTGACCGGCAACGGCAAGCTCGATCGCCAGGCCCTGCCGCTGCCGGATGCCGGGGATTGGCAACGACCGTTCGAAGCCCCTGAAGGTGAGCTCGAACAGCAACTGGCGGCGATCTGGGCCGAGGTGCTGGGCGTGGCGCAGATCGGTCGGCGCGACAACTTCTTCGAATCGGGTGGGCATTCGCTGCTCGCCACCCAGGCCAGCGCCCGGGTGGAACTGGACCTGGGCATCGAACTGCCGCTGCGTGCGCTGTTCGAGTCCACCGACCTTCAGGCTTATGCCGCCATGGCCGGGCAACACGCCCCGGCTGACAACGATGCACGCCTGGATGCGCTTGAGTCGCTTCTGGACGAGATGGAGATCAACTGATGGAACACACCACTGCCCAGCGTATCGCCAGCCGCTTCGCCGGCCTGCCAGCCGCCAAGCGCCGCGAGTTCCTGAGCCGCATGCAGGAGCAGGGCGTGAGCTTTGGCCAGCTGCCGATTCCGCCTGCCCTTGAGGCGCAAACAAGCTTCGAACTGTCCTACGCGCAGCAGCGTCAATGGTTTCTCTGGCAGCTTGATCCGCACAGTTCGGCGTACAACATTCCAGCGGCGCTGCGCTTGTACGGGCCGCTGAATGTCGCAGCGTTGCAGCACAGTTTTGACGTGCTGCTGGAACGGCATCAGAGTTTGCGCAGCCGTTTCGTCGAGGACGACGGCAAGGTGCTGCAGACGCTGGCGCCGTGCACTTCGCTGCCGATCGAGCGTATCGACCTGCGCGGCGAGCCCGAGTCCCTGCGCCTCGATCTTGCAATGCACAGCGTCGAGCAGGAAGTCGCCCGGCCATTCGATCTGCAACAGGGGCCGCTGTTGCGGGTCAGCCTGTTGCAGCTCGACGCCGAAGACCACGTACTGCTGCTGACCCTGCACCACATCGTCACCGATGGCTGGTCGATGGGCGTGCTGGTTGAAGAGTTTTCACGGCTCTACGCCGCGCATTGCCAGGGCCAGAACGCTGCGCTTGAAGCATTGCCGATCCAGTATTCAGACTATGCGCTGTGGCAACGTCGCTGGATGGAAGCGGGTGAGCTGGAGCGCCAACTCAACTGGTGGCGTGACACATTAGGCAGCGAGGAGCCGCTACTCGAATTGCCGACGGATCGTCCACGTCCTGCGCAACCCAGCCAACGCGGTGCACGGTTGGACTTCGCCCTCGATGCCAACCTGGCCAGCGGCCTGATGACCCTGGCCAGGCAGCACGGCGTGACTCCCTTCATGCTATTGCTGGCGAGTTTCCAGGCGCTGCTTTATCGCTATAGCGGCCAGTCGGACCTGCGGGTCGGGGTGCCGATTGCCAACCGCAATCGCGCAGAAACCCGTGGCCTGATCGGCTTCTTCGTCAACACCCAAGTGATGTGCGCCGAGCTCGATGGACGTCAGCCTTTCAGCCAGTTGCTCGACCAGACTCGCGCCGCGGCGCTGGATGCCCAGGCCTATCAGGACCTGCCATTCGAGCGTCTGGTGCAAGCGCTGCAGGGCGAACGCAGCCTCAGTTACAACCCGTTGTTCCAGGTCATGTTCAATCACCAGCAAGCCAAGCCGGCTGGCGTCAGCGGTGTACTTGCTGGCCTGCGCGTCGAGCCACTGCATGCTCCCGCGCGCACCACCCAGTTCGACCTGCAACTGGACACCCAGGAGCAGGGCGCCCTGCTGTTTGCCAGCCTGACCTATGCCACCGATCTGTTCGACGCCGAACGCATCGAGCACTTTGCGCATCACTGGCGCAACCTGTTGGCCGGTGTGGTGGCCAACCCGCAATGCCCGCTTGCCGAGTTGCCATTGCTGGACGCCGACGAGCGTCTGCGCATTCTCGACGACCTCAACTACACCGCTCAGGCCTATCCGGGCGAAGTCTGCGTGCAGCGGCATTTCGAGCAACGCGTGGTTGAAAACGGCGAGGCCACGGCGTTGGTGTTCCAGGGCCAGTCCCTGAGTTACGCCGAGCTGAACCAGCGCGCCAACCGCCTGGCCCATCACCTGCGCGCCCAGGGCGTCGGTCCGGAAGTGTTGGTGGGAATCGCCTGCGACCGTTCGTTCGAGATGGTCGTCGGCCTGCTGGCGATTCTCAAGGCCGGCGGCGCCTATGTGCCGCTGGACCCTGAATACCCGCATGATCGGCTCAGCTACATGATCGAAGACAGTGGCATCGCCTTGCTGCTGACTGAGGAACATTTGCTGGAACAACTGCCGACCCCGGACAGCGTGCGCACCCTGTGCCTGCAGGCCGCAGGCGATTGGCTCGGGGAGTTGCCCGGTACCGATCTGCCGAACCTTGCGGTCGCGGAAAACCTCGCCTACGTGATTTACACTTCAGGCTCAACCGGCAAACCCAAGGGCGCGGGCAACCGTCATGTGGCGCTGCACAACCGTCTGCAATGGATGCAGCAAGCCTACGACTTGCAACCGGCGGACCGCGTGCTGCAAAAGACGCCGTTCAGTTTCGACGTGTCGGTGTGGGAGTTTTTCTGGCCGCTGATGAAGGGCGCCACCCTGGTCATCGCCGCTCCAGGCGAACATCGCGATCCGCAACGCCTGGCCAGGTTGATCGTCGAGCAGGCGATCACCACGCTGCACTTCGTGCCATCGATGCTCGCGGCGTTTATCGGTGCCGACGAAGCGCGGGCCTGCACCTCGTTGCAGCGGATCATCTGCAGCGGCGAAGCGCTGCCGATGGAGCTGCAACGCCAGACCTTGCGCACCCTGCCGCAAGCCAATCTGTATAACCTGTATGGCCCCACCGAAGCGGCCATCGACGTGACCCACTGGACGTGCGTGGAAGAAGGCCGCGACAGCGTGCCGATCGGCCGGCCGATCGCCAACCTGCGTACCTGCGTCCTGGACAGCGAACTGCAGCCCTTGCCCCTGGGCGCTGTGGGCGAGTTGTACCTGGGCGGGGTCGGCCTGGCGCGGGGTTATCACCGTCGAGGTGCGCTGACCGCCGAACGTTTTGTGGTCGACCCGTTCGGCAGAGGCGAGCGCCTGTACCGCACTGGCGACCTGGCACGCTATCGCGCCGATGGCGCCATCGAGTATTGCGGGCGCATCGACCATCAAGTGAAAATTCGCGGCCTGCGCATCGAGCTGGGCGAAATCGAGGCGCGCCTGCAAGAGCATGCCCAGGTGCAGGAAGCCGTGGTGCTGGCCGTCGATGGCCCGGGCGGCAAGCAACTGGTCGCCTACATCGTGCCCCGGGAACGCGACCTGATCAGCGCCGATGCCGGGCAGCAAGGTGCCTGGCGCGAAGCGCTCAAGGCCCATCTGCTCACCAGCCTGCCGGACTACATGGTGCCCGCGCAGACCGTAATGATCGAGCAAATGCCCCTGAGCCCCAACGGCAAACTCGAGCGCAAACGCCTGCCGGCGCCAACCGCGCAGGTCACCCAGCGCGCCTTCGAAGCGCCGCGCAGCGAGCACGAACAGGTGCTGGCGCAGATCTGGCAGGAGGTGCTGGGCGTTGAGCAGGTCGGCCGCCAGGACAATTTCTTCGAGCTGGGTGGCGACTCGATCATTTCGATCCAGGTGGTCAGCCGTGCCCGTCGCGCCGGCTTGAGCCTGCAACCGCGGGATCTGTTCCAGCAGCAAACCTTGCAGGCGCTGGCCGCCGTGGTCAAGGAACAGGCCGCTCCGCTGGCCCAGCAAGGACCGGTGTACGGCCTGCAAAAACTCACTCCCATCCAGCGCTGGTTCTTCGACGAGCCAATCGCGCAACGCGCGCACTGGAACCAGGCCGTCTTGCTGACCCCCCGCGAGCCCCTCGAACTGCCGCGTCTGCAGGCCGCGCTGCAGCGCTTGCTCAAGCAACACGACGCCCTGCGCTTGCGCTTCAGCCCGCAGGCCCCGCGTGTGACCGACGCCGCAAATCCCTGTGGGACCGACGCCACAAATCCCTGTGGGAGCGGGCCTGCTCGCGATGGCGGTGGGGCAGGCGACCTCCATGTTGCCGGTGCTGAGCTCATCGCGAGCAGGCTCGCTGCCACAGAGTGGTCTGCGCGCTATGTTGGCGCGGACAGCGCCGATGTCGTCGACATGCTCTGGACCGCGCGCGTGGCCAGCGATGCTTCCCTGGAGTCGGTGTGCGATGAAGCCCAGCGCAGCCTCAGCCTGCAAGACGGCCCGCTGCTGCGAGTCGCATTGATCGCACAGGCGGATGGCACCCAGCGCCTGCTGCTGGTCATTCACCATCTGGCGGTCGACGGCGTGTCCTGGCGGGTGTTGCTGGAGGACTTGCAGGCGGCTTATCAAGGGCAGGCACTACCGGCGAAGACCAGCTCCTTCCAGGCCTGGGCTGAGCAGCTCGACACCTACGCACGTTCCAAAGCGGCTGCCAGCGAACTGGACTGGTGGCAGGCGCAACTCAGCCTCGGCAACGATTTGCTGCCAGCCGCCAACCCGCAGGCCAGCCAGGCCGGGCATCTGCGCCAGGGCGTCAGCATCGGCCTGGACCGCGAACACACTCGCCAGCTGCTGCAGCTGGCACCGGCGACTTACCGCACCCAGGTCAACGACCTGCTGCTGACCGCACTGGCCCGCACCCTCAGTCGCTGGACCGGTCACCCCTCGGCGCTGATCCAGCTCGAAGGCCATGGCCGCGAAGAGCTGTTCGACGACATCGACCTGACCCGCACCGTGGGCTGGTTCTCCAGCCTGTTCCCGGTGTGCCTGACCCCAACCCCCGACCTGCCGGGTTCGATCAAGGCCATCAAGCAGCAGTTGCGCGAAATTCCCGGCAAAGGCATGGGCTACGGCCTGCTGCGCTATATGGGCGATGCCTCGGCACAAGCCGCGCTGGCCGAGTTGCCGCAAGCGCGCGTCACCTTCAACTACCTTGGCCAGTTTGACCAGAGCTTTGCCGAAGACGCACTGTTCACACCGGCTCGTGAATCCAGCGGCGCTGCGCAGGCGGCGGATGCGCCACTGCCCAACTGGCTGTCGGTGGATGGCCAGGTGTATGGCGGCGAACTGAAACTGGACTGGACCTTCAGTCGCGAATGCTTCGACCTGCACGAAATCGAAACCCTCGCGGCGAATTTCCGTGAAGAGCTGTTAGACCTGATTGACCATTGCCTGAGCGATGGCGCAGGCGGCGTGACCCCGGCGGACTTCCCCCTGGCGCGCTTGAACCAGGCGCAACTCGACGGCCTGCCGGTGCCACCGGCGCAGATCGAGGACCTGTATCCGCTGTCGCCCATGCAGGCCGGCTTGCTGTTCCATAGCCTCTACGAATCCGACAGCGGCGCCTACGTCAACCAGCTCAGCGTCGAAGCCCATGGCCTCGACGCCGAGCGGCTGGGCCGCGCCTGGCAAGCGGTGCTCGACAACCATGGGATCCTGCGCAGCAGCTTCCATTTCCCCGAGGGGTTCGATGCGCCGGTGCAATTGGTCCATCGTCATCTGCAGTTGCCGATGACCTGTCTCGACTGGCGCGGCCGCAATGATCAGGCCGCAGCGCTGGCGCAGCTGCTCGACAGTGAACGCCTGCAGCTCGACGCAACCCGCGCACCTTTGATGCGCCTGACCCTGGTGCGTCTCGACGATGAGCGCCAGCAGCTGATCTACACCCACCATCACCTGTTACTCGATGGCTGGAGTCATTCCCTGCTGTTGAGCGAAGTCCTGCAGCGTTACGCCGGCCAGGACGTGCAGGCGCCGACCGGGCGTTTTGCGGACTACATCGGCTGGCTGCAACGCCAGGATGCCCAGGCCGATGAGTTGTTCTGGCGTGAACAACTGGCCAGCCTCGACAACCCGACCCTGCTGGCGCAAAGCCTGGCCCATGGCAATGGCGGGCAGGGGACCCCGGGCGTGTTCGCAGACCATCACCAGCGCTTCGATGTCACCACCAGCCAGCGCTTCAGCGAGTTCGCCCGACAACAGAAAGTCACCCTTAACACCTTGCTGCAAGGCGCCTGGGCCATCCTGCTGCAACGCTACAGTGGTCAGCGCAGCGTCGCATTCGGCGCCACCGTGGCCGGTCGGCCGGTGGACCTGCCGGGAGCCGAAAGCCAGCTTGGCCTGTTCATCAACACCTTGCCGGTGATCAGCAGCCCCGACTCCGTTGAAAGTGTCGGGCAGTGGCTGGGCCGTTTGCAGGCGCAAAACCTGGAACTGCGCGAGCACGAATTCACCGCCCTGGGCGACATTCAGCGCTGGGCCGGACGCAGCGGTGAACCGCTGTTCGACAGCCTGCTGGTGTTCGAAAACTTCCCGGTGGCCGCCGCGCTGCAACAGGGTGCGCCGGCGGGATTGAGTTTCCTGATTCCCCAGAACCACGAGCGCACCAACTTCCCGCTGACCCTGGCTGCCACCGCCGAGCATCAGCTGAGCATCCATTGGAGCTACCAGTGCAGCCACTTCAGCAGCGCCGCAATTGCCCGCATGAGCGAGCACCTGGCGGGGCTGCTGGTCGCCATGGTCGCTGCGCCGCAAGTCGCCTTGAGTGAGCTGCAGCTGCTGACCGCAGCGGAACGCGCGCAACAGTTAGTCGAGTGGAACCCGGCGTTTACCGTGGTCCAAAACCCGCTGTGCGTGCACCAGCTGATCGAGGCCCAGGCCGACATTCGACCGCACGCCACGGCGCTGATCTTCAACGATCTGGAACTGAGCTTCGACCAGCTCAACCGCCGCGCCAACCAGTTGGCCCATCGCCTGCGCGAGCTGGGCATCGGCCCGGAAGTCCGGGTGGGCCTGGCCATGCAGCGCTCGCCCGAGATGATCATCGGCCTGCTGGCGATCCTCAAGGCTGGCGGCGCCTACGTGCCGCTGGACCCGGCCTACCCGGCAGAGCGCCTGCGTTACCTGATGCAAGACAGCGGCATCGCGCTGCTGATCAGCCAGTCGTGGCTTCGCGAGAAGTTGCCGTCGCCCGAAGGTTTGGCGGTGCTGGACATCGACCACGAACCGCTGGCCCTCATGCCTGAAAGCAACCCGCGCAACCTGACGGGCGGCGAGAACCTCGCCTACCTGATCTACACCTCCGGTTCCACCGGTCGCCCCAAAGGCGTGAGCGTGGCCCATGGTCCGCTGGCCATGCATTGTCTGGCAATCGGCGAGTTGTACGGCATGACCCCGCAGGATCGCGAACTGCAATTTGCCTCCATCAGCTTCGACGGTGCCCACGAGCGCTGGCTGACCCCCCTGGTGTTCGGCTCGGCCGTGATGCCCCGGGACGACGAGTTGTGGAGCGTGGAACGCACCTGCGCCGAGATCGAAAAACACCGCATCACCATCGCCTGCTTCACGCCCAGCTACCTGGCGCAGATCGCCGACTTCATGGGCGAAGCGGGCCGTGACTTGCCCATCCGCTCCTACACGCCATGCGGTGAAGGCATGGCCAAGCATGCGTACGATGAGGTCCAGCAGGTGCTGCAACCCAAGCGCCTGATCAACGGCTACGGGCCAACCGAAACCGTGATCACGCCGCTGATCTGGCTGGTTTATCCGGAGACTGAATTCGACTCGGCATTCATGCCGATCGGGCGACCGGTCGGTAACCGCAGTGCCTATATTCTCGACGGCGGCCTGCAGCCATTGCCGGTCGGCGTGGCGGGCGAGTTGTACCTGGGCGGCGAGGGCGTTGCCCGGGGTTACCATCAGCGGCCGGACCTCACCGCCGAGCGTTTCGTGCCGGACCCGTTCGTGCCGGGCGGGCGCTTGTATCGCAGTGGCGACCTGGCGCGGTTCCGGGCCGACGGCGTGGTTGAATACCTCGGCCGTATCGACCAGCAGGTGAAGATTCGCGGGTTCCGCATCGAGCTTGGCGAAATCGAAGCCTGCCTGATGGAACACCCGGCTGTGCGCGAAGCCCTTGTGATCGATCGCGAAGGCCCGGTGAGTCGCCAACTGGTCGGCTACGTGGTGCCCCGGGATCCGTTGGCCGATGAGCAGGATCTGCAGGCAGCGCTGAGCGCGCATCTGCGCAGCCGTCTGCCGGCGCACATGCTGCCGGCGCACCTGATGTGCCTGGCCGAGCTGCCGCTGACACCCAACGGCAAGCTCGACCGCCAGGGCCTGCCGGCGCCACAGGCGTCCCGTCAACACCAGGCGCAGGTGGCCGCATCGACAGCTGCCGAAACCTTGCTGGTGGAGATCTGGCAGGCATTGCTCGGCCTGGACACAGTGGGCGTCACCGAGAACTTCTTTGAGCTGGGCGGCGATTCGATCATCTCGCTGCAGGCGGTCAGCCGTGCCGGGCAGCGTGGGCTGGTGTTCAGTCCCAGGCAGCTGTTCGAACGTCAGACCATTCGCGCCCTCGCGGCGGTGGCTACCCGTCCTCAAGCAGCGTTGGTCGACGCGCCGACAGTCAAGGCGTTTGCCCTGGTGCCGCACATTGATCTTGCGGCCCGGGTCGGTCTGCAAGACTTGTATCCGCTGTCGCCAATGCAACAAGGCATGCTGTTCCACTGCCTCGACTCGCCGGAACTCAACCCCTACGTCAACCAGTTGAGCGTGGCGGTGGAGGGTTTGCAGGTGCCACGCTTCCGTGCCGCCTGGCAGGCGCTGGTCGAGCGCCATGAAGTGCTGCGGGCGGCGTTCCGCTGGCGCGACGGCCTGGCCGATCCGCTGCAGGCGGTATGCGCTGAGGTCGAACTGCCGATCGAAGAGCTCGACTGGCGTGAACGCAGCGATACCGAAAAGGCCCTGGGCGAACTGGCGGCTGCGGAACAGGCCAAGGGCTTCGACCTGAGCTGCCCGCCGTTGATGCGATTCATCCTGGTGCGCCTGGGCGAGGATCGCTACCAGATGATCTGGATCTATCATCACCTGTTGCTCGATGGCTGGAGCGCCTCACGGTTGCTGGGTGAAATGCTGCGCCTGTATCACAACGACAGCCTGTCGCCCCTGACCGGGCGCTACGCTGACTACATCGCCTGGCTGCAACGTCAGGACGGGGCGCAGGCCGAAGGCTTCTGGCGCGAGCGCCTGGCGTTGCTTGAGGAACCGACCATTCTGGCCAAGGCTTCGGGTGCCGCAGGCTCCGGGCACGGCGTGATGTACAGCAACCTCGACGCCGAAGCGACGCGCAAACTGCACACCTTTGCCAAGCGTCAGCGCGTGACGCTCAATACCTTGGTGCAGGGCGCGTGGCTGCTGTTGCTGCAACGCCACAGCGGTCAGCGCAGCGTCGCGTTCGGCGCCACGGTGGCGGGCCGCCCAACCGGGCTGGCCGGTGCCCAGGACATGCTTGGCCTGTTCATCAACACCTTGCCGGTGATCCAGACCCTCGATCCGCAACAGCCGTTGGGCGAGTGGCTGCGGGACTTGCAGGATTACAACCTGATGGTGCGCGACTACGAGCACACGCCGTTGTCCGACATTCAGCGCTGGGCCGGGCAGGGTGGCCAGGGCTTGTTCGACAGCATCATCGTGTTCGAAAACCACCCGGTGGACCGCGCCTTGAAAGGCGGCGAGGAGGGCGAGCTACGCTTTGCCGAAGTCGGCAGCGGCGGGGTCACCAACTTCCCGATGGACCTGATGGTCAGCGCCAACGAGGAAGGGCTGGAAGTCGAATACCTGTTCCTGCGCGATCGTTTCAGTGACGTTGAAGTTGAGCGGATTCGTGCGCAGCTGGAAGGATTGCTGCGTGCGTTGCCAGAGGACGCTTCGTGCCTGCTCGGCAATATTGGCTTGCCGCAAGCACGCATGAGCCTGCCGCAGGTGTCCGACGACACTGCTGATTTGCTGCAGTCGTTCAATCAACACGTCAAAGCGCAGCCGCAGAAAATCGCCTTGATCTGTGAGGATCGACAAGTCAGTTACGCCGAACTTGAGGCGCAGGCCAATGGGCTGGCGCAGCAACTGATCGTTCGCGGTATTGGGCCGGAGACCCTGGTGGCGGTAGCATTGCCGCGTTCCGAACGCACCATCGTCGCGTTCCTCGCGGTGCTCAAGGCAGGGGCTGCTTACCTGCCTTTGGACCTGGCGTACCCGACCGAACGACTGGCGTACCTGTTGAGCGATTCGGCAGCCAGCCTGTTGCTGTGTGACAGCAACCTGGGGGATCGACTGACCTTGGCCGACAGCCCGCCACGTCTGCTGCTGGATCAATTGAGCGTTGCCGACGACGTGGTGTGCCCGGTTTCCCATCCGTTGCCGGGGCACCTGGCGTACCTGATTTACACCTCCGGTTCCACGGGCCAACCCAAAGGCGTGGCCGTGGCGCGGGGACCGATTGCCCGGCATTGCCGTGGCATCGTCGAGCTCTATGAACTGGCACCGCGCAGCCGGGAGTTGCACTTCATGTCGTTCGCTTTCGACGGTGCGCAGGAGCGCTGGCTGAGTGTGCTGCTGGCCGGTGGCAGCCTGGTGATCCGTGATGACAATCTGTGGACCCCGGAACAAACCCTGGAAGTGCTGCAGCGTCATGGCGTCACCGTCGCCTGCTTCCCGCCGGCATACCTGCAACAGATGGCCGAAGTCGCGGAACGCCTGGGCAATCCGCCCGCGGTCGAGGTGTATTGCTTCGGCGGCGATGCCGTGCCTGAAGCCAGTTTCGAGCAGGTCAAGCGCGCCTTGCGCCCGCAGCGCCTGGTCAACGGCTATGGCCCGACCGAAACCGTGGTCACGCCTTTGTTGTGGCGTGCCGAGGTCAGCGAAACCTGCGACGCGGCCTATGCGCCGATCGGGCGCGGTGTGGCCGGGCGAGGCCTGTATGTGCTCGACGCCGACCTCAACCCTCTGCCGGTGGGCGTCAGCGGGGAGCTGTACCTGGGCGGTGAATGCCTGGCGCGGGGCTACCACCAGCGCCCGGGCATGAGCGCCGAACGCTTCATTCCCGATCCATTTGCAGCGGGCGGGCGCATGTATCGCACCGGCGACCTGGTGCGCCAGCGCGACTGCGGCTTGATCGACTACCTGGGGCGGCTGGACCAGCAAGTGAAGATCCGCGGTTTCCGCATCGAGCTGGGCGAGATTGAAGCTCGCCTGCGTGAGTGCGCAGGGGTGCAGGATGCAGCCGTGGTGGTGCACGACACGCCAACGGGCAAACAGCTGGTGGGCTACGTGGTGGCGCTCGGCACGGTCGGACTTGATCGGCGCCTGAAATCGCAACTGCAGGCGCAACTGCCGGACTACATGGTGCCCGCGCGGATCCTGGTCCTGGAGCGCTTCCCGCTGTCGGCCAACGGCAAGCTCGATCGTCGTGCATTGCCGGTGCCGGAATGGGCCCTGGGGGGTTATCGCGCACCGCGCAATGCTTTGGAGCGCGCGTTGACCGGGATCTGGCAGGACGTACTCGGCATGCCGCAAGTGGGTATCGACGACAACTTCTTTGAGCTGGGTGGCGATTCGTTGCAAGTGCTCAAAGTCATCTCGCGGGTGCGCAGCCAACCCGAACTGGGCTTCGAACTGAAACTGCGCGACCTGATGCAAAAACCCAGCATTGCCGAACTCTGCGGCTACCAGGCCGCCGAGCCCGCCGCCGCTGCGCCAGACCCATTGCTGGCATTGAACTCGCGGCTGGCGCACGGGCCGGCGCTGTTCTGCCTGCACGCCGGTTTTGGCACGGTATTCGACTACGAACCGCTCGCGCGACGCCTGGAAGGGCGGCGCACGGTCTACGGCCTGCAATGCCGCATGCTGCTCGATCCGCACTGGCAGGATCAGTCGCTGCTGGCCATGGCCCAGGCCTACACCCAGCGCATTCGTGCCCAACAGGCCAAGGGGCCGTATTACCTGTTGGGCTGGTCGCTGGGTGGTGCGTTGACGCAACTGGTCGCCCACGAGCTGGAACAACAAGGCGAGACCGTCGCGTTCGCCGGCCTGGTCGACAGCTACGTGGCCGGCACCGCCGAAGCGGGGGACTGGCGCGAGGACCTGGGGGATTTCCTGAAGTTTGTCCTCGGTCATTCGTCTGAAGAAGCACAGGCGTTAATGGCGTTGCACGCCGCAGATCTGCCTGAGCATCAGGCCGCCGCCGTCATCGAAGCCGCGCTGCATGGCTCCAATGAACAAGCCGCACTGGGCGCTGGAGAGCTCACGCAAATCTTCAACAGCGGTTCACGCCTCAAGGCATTGGCCCTGGCCCAGCTCCAACTGCCCGCGATCAAAGTCACGGCGCACCGCTGGTGGGTAGCCGGGCGTGACGATGAGCGTCGAGTGTTCGAGGCCCAGGTCGGCCATCACGGTGTGGACCGTCTGCTGGTCGGCGGGCACTACGAGCTGCTACGCGGTGACGAATTGCTCGACGACCTCGAACTGCTATTGGAGTGCACCCTGGCCATCGCCTGACGACACGTGGAGCGCACCCTGGCCTTCGTCTGACAACACGGCCTCCTGTAGGAGCTGCCGCAGGCTGCGATCTTTTGATCTTATCGGTGCATCGAACACCGCCAAAAGATCGCAGCCTGCGGCAGCTCCTACGGGAATACCGGTGTTTCCAACATTGCGCGTTCCCCACCGATTATTGTGTAGAAGGATCCCCCCATGCCCGTCCTGCCTGAACTTGAAGCCTTCCTCGAACTCGCCGAATTCGGCCGTCTCACAGGCAAAAGCCGCCCCATGCACGACCTCACCCCGGAACAGGCCCGCAGCGATTTCGAAGCCTCCTCAAGCTTCCTCGACACCCCACTGACCCACATCAACTGCGAACACTTCACCCTCCGCGCAAGAGACGGCCACAACCTTCCGGCCCGCCTGTACCGCGACGCCAACCCGGTCGAAGGCTTGCAACCCGTCATCCTGTACTTCCACGGCGGCGGCTACGTCGTCGGCAGCCTCGACTCCCACGACGCCCTGTGCCGGCGCCTCGTCGCCCAAGGCGGCTTCGACCTCCTGACGGTCGATTACCGCCTGGCCCCTGAATGGCAATTCCCAACCCCGATCCAGGACGCCTGCGATGCCGCCAACTGGCTGGCCCGAGAAGGCGCCGCCCAGGGCCTGGATGCCACCCGCGCAGCCTTGGCCGGCGACAGCGTCGGTGCAACCCTGGCCACCGTCCTCTCGATTATCGCGATACAAACCCCCGCAGAATTGCAACTCAAACCCAAGGCCCAGGTACTGGTCTACCCCGTCACCGACACCACCACCAAACGCCCCTCCCACCGGGATTTCGCCGAAGGCTACCTGCTCGAAACCCCGACACTGGACTGGTTCTACAGCCACTACAGCCGCACCCCCGCCGACCTCGCGGACTGGCGCTGCTCGCCATTACTGGCACAAGACCTGGCAGGACTCGCACCGGCACTGGTCTACCTGGCCGGGCACGATCCGTTGCACGACGAAGGGCTGGCATACGCCGAACGACTGCGCGAGGCGGGGAATGAAATGACGCTGCTGGAACAACCGGGGATGACCCATGACTTCATGCGCATGGGTGGGTTGTTGAGCGAAGTGGAAGGGATTCACGCGCAAGTGGCGGGGTGGGTGCGGGCAAGATTGTGATCTGCAGCGACAACACTCGCGATCCCTCAAACGGGGATTACGATTTTCCGGGCAAGTTTGTGTGGTGCGATGGTGGCGGCAAAATTTCGCATGTCTTGAGGACACAACCCAATAGAGTTTTGTTCTTTAAACAGCGATTGATGCTGTGTGTTTAATCGTGCCCATGATTACTTCCTGCAGGCTACAACGCCTTGCGCCATTGCCTACAGGTACGTCAGAATCCGCCGACTTGTGCGCCTTGGGTGCGGGCTCTATCGTTGCGTGGTCACTGGAATACAGTGACCGGGTTTGGTAGCCCGTTTCGTTTTAGGCGCATAGCGTCACCTTACGCAGTCGATTTATCCGGACTCCGTTTTATGGTGGCCATGCGCAGGGCTCCTTCGGGGGCGCCGGGTTCCTAATGCGACCGGTCTACCAACCCGCGTATGGCCGCCACCCATCGTTTGGTAGCGAGGGTGATGGCTCCTTTTTGTATTCGCATTAGGAGTTTCATCTATGTTCAAGGTAACGCCCAACCCGCCGGACACTGATCCGACAACAGCCCCTGATAATTCCGATTCACCTGGCCCCCACCAAACTGCCGCACCCCGGCCCTCGATCGCCGACATCAAAGCCACCCCGCGCAAACTCTGCACGCTGTTCACCGTCAACCCCGAGCTCGACACCGAAACCTTGCTGGCCTATGCCTGCGAGTCGCTGGCGTCGGCCAATGTCATGGCCACCGACCTGGTGGATCAAATGGAGGGCAGTTCGCGCAATGCCTTGTTGGGGATTGCGCAGGTGATCATGATGGGGGAATTGGTAGTGAATCGGGCGCTGGATCAGCTTGGATGTTCTGAGTAGCTGCTGACGGATCAAACATATTAAAGTCAAAAGATCGTCCGATCGCGGCCCGAGCCTTCGGACGATCTTTTGATGTTGCTTTTAACAATAAAAAAATGCCCGCGTCGAAAGAAGCGGGCATTTTCATTTCAGCCTATCGCTCAGAAATCATACTTCGCGGTCAGCTGCAGGTTGCGCGGCTCGCCGTAGAACGTGGTGCCGAAGTTGCCAAGGCCCGACAGGTATTTCTTGTCGAAGACGTTGTTGGCATTGACGGTGAAGCTCAGGTGATCGTCGTAGTTGTAGCGGGTCATCAGGTCGACGAGGGTGTAGCCGCCTTGCTTGAGTGAGGTCTCGCCGCCTTCGCCGCCGCCCACGTCCGGGCTGTAGCTCAGGCCGTAGAACGCGCTCTGCCAGCTGATGCCACCGCCGACGGTGACCTGGTTAAGCGCGCCGGGCAGGCGGTAGGTGGTGAACGTGCGGATCACGTGTTCCGGCTTGCTGGTGGCCAGCGGGAAACCGTAGATGCGCTGATGGTCCTTGTCGCGGGTGCGGGCGTAGGTGTAGCCGGCCGAAACGTTCCAGTCCGGTGCCAGTTCGCCGGCCAGTTCCAGTTCCACGCCATTGGTGGTGGCGCCGTCTGTGGCTTCGAAGATGCCATCGCCGGTGTTCAGATCGGTACCGACCGATTGCGCGACGTTATCCTGCTCGATGCGGAAGAAGGCCAGGCTGGCGTTCAGTTGACCGTCGAGGTAGGCGGCTTTCAGACCGGTTTCGTAGCTGTCGCCTTCAACCGGTGCCAGGGTCGAGCCGTTGATGTCCTTGTTGATCTGCGGCTGGTAGATCTTGGTGTAGCTGCCGTAGACCGAGTAGGTCTCGTTCAGGTCGTAGACCACACCGGCGTAGGGCGTGACTACCCCGTGTTCCTTGTAGCTGGCATGGGTGTCGGTCAGGCTGCCACCCGGGTAGTAGGAGTAGTCTTCGTTGTACTTGAACGTGCTCAGGCGGCTGCCAAGGATGAACGACAGGTCGTCGGTCGGACGCAGGCGGGTGGCCAGGTACAGGCCGTTCTGGCTTTGGGTGCGTTCGTACTTGCCGTTTTTCGGAAACGCCTGCTTGGGCAGGGTGCCGTTCCAGTCGTAGATGCTGCCCGGGACCAGTTCAAAGGCGCTGGTGTCGTAGGTTGCCCCGGTCTGGCGCGAGTGGGCTGCCATGAAGCCGGCGACCAATTCATGCTCGCGGCCACCCAGGGTAAAAGGACCGGAAACGCTCACGTCAGCGGTGTTTTGTACGCGATGGCCTTCCCAGCGTCCCCAGTACAGAAAGTTACCTTCGCCCGTGGCACGGTCGGCGTAGCCACCGCTGGCAGAGGCCAGCTGGGTGTCGTGATCGGTGGTTTTCTGGTCGAAGCTGGCTTTGAATTTCCAGTCATTGGCCAGCGCCTGTTCCAGCGAGGCAAAGTAGGTGACGCTGTCGAAATCACGACGGCTCCAGTCTGCGCCCGGGTTGAAACTGCGGGAGAAATCGGTGCGGCCGCCATCGGTGAAGTAGGGCGCATTACCGGTCCAGGAACTGCCGCGCGGCGTCGCGCTGGACTTGTCGACGCCCAGGGTCAGCAAGGTATCGTCGGTCAGGTCGGCTTCGAGGACGCCGTAGAACAGGTCTTTCTTCTGGCTGTAGTGGTCGATGTACGAATCTTTGTCCTGAAGAGCGCCGACGAAGCGCCCACGCACAGTGCCGGAGTCGTTCAACGAGCCGGAAATGTCGCCTTCGGTGCGGTAGTTATCCCAGGAGCCTGCGGTGGCGCTGACCGATGCCTTGAAATCCTTGGTCGGCTTCTTGCGCACCAGGTTGACGGTGGCGGACGGGTCGCCCGCGCCGGTCATCAGGCCGGTAGCACCCTTGATGACTTCGACGCGATCGAGGCTGGCCGAGTCGTCGCTGTTGTTGGGGTTTTCGCCGTAGACACCGTCGTACGGCTGGTTGACGCCATCGTACTGAAAGTTGGTGATCGCAAAGCCACGGGCGGAGAACTCGGTACGGTCACTGTCGTACTTTTGCGTGGTCACCCCGGGGGTGTTGCGCAGCACGTCGCCGACGCTCTGCGCGCCGCGATCATCCATCTGCTGGCGAGTCACCACGGTCACCGATTGTGGGGTCTCGCGCAGGGTCAATGGCAGCTTGGTCGCCGTGGTCGTTGCACCGGTGGTGTAGGAGCCCGTGTCTTCGGTGGTCAGGCCCAGCGCCTGGCCGGAGATGGTGGTGGCGCCCAATTGCAGGCTCGAGCTGCCACCGGACACCAGCGTCACGGTGTTGCCGTTGATCTGGAAAGAGATGCCGCTGCCCTTGAGCAGTTCCGCCAGGGCCTGGGACGGCTCCAGCGAACCGGAGACTGCGCGGGACTTGATCCCGGCGACCTGGTCAGGGCTGTAGAGGATCTGCAGGTTGGTCTGCATGCCCAACTCGGTCAGCGCGCTGGAGAGCGGCTGCACCGGGATACTCACTTTTACAGGTGCCGCATTGACCATCGAGCTCCCCAGCAAGGTGGCGGTCAGCAGTACGCTGGTAAACAGGCTGCGATGCAGCGTCGGGCGCTGTACGGCCAGTGCGAGAGGTGTGCGGCGGGTGAGAGGTCGCATTACTTACCTGAGCTCCTGAAAAGTGTTGTGCAGTTTTTTGTGAATAAGAATGATTATTAAGACGGGGCGCGCAGGTAAAACCGGAAAGAAACGTGCAAATAAAATTCGCCGGACCCGATAAAGCACTACCTGTGGACGCGGGCTTGGTCGCCACAGCAGTGGGTCAGATAACACTCATGCAGAATGTGCTGGCCCTTTCGCGAGCAAGCCCGCTCCCACAGGTGTGTGCAGCCGGTTTTCAGGCACTGACGGGTTCGGTAACCACCCGGCCGCTTTCCATGCGCACCAACTGGTCGGCGACGTCGAAGTAACGGTCGTCGTGGGAGATCACGATGATGGTCTTGCCCAGGCGTTTCAGGTCCGGTAGCAGTTCGGTGTAGAAGATGCGGCGGAAGGTCGGGTCCTGATCGGCAGCCCATTCATCGAACACCAGCACCGGGCGCTCTTCGAGCCAGGCATTGACCAGTGCCAGGCGTTTGCGCTGGCCGGTGGACAGGTCGGTGGTGGTGAAGTTGCCATCCTTGACGCTGACCTTGTGGGCGATCTCCAGGCGCTGCAGGTATTGGTTGGCGTCTTCGGGGATGTGCTGGTCGCCCTGGATCACGTCGTCGAACAGGTAGTAGTCGGCAAAAATGGTGGTGAACAGCTGGCGATAGTCGTCGCGATTGTGCGAGTCAATCGCCTCGCCGTTGACGCGGATTTCGCCCTGTTGCGGGGTGTACAGGCCCAGCAGCAACTTGATCAGCGTGGTCTTGCCACAACCGTTTTCGCCGACGATAAAGGTGATGTCGCCTTGCTTGATCGTCAGGCTCACCGGGCCCAGCTGGAACGGCGCGGCATCTTCGGCGGCTGGGAAAGTGAACCGCACATCAGCCAGTTTCAGCTCATGCACCGCCTGTTTGACCTGGCCCTGATCGCTGAGGAGCAAGTGCGGCTCAGGGGTGGAAAATTGCTCGGACAGCTCGGCGATCCGGCGGAACGCGATTTGCGCGCGACTGACGATCGGCAGGGTGCTGATCAGGTGCTCCAGAGGGCCTTTCATGTACAGCAGCACCAGCACAAAGCCGCTCATCACGGTCTTGTCGGCGCTGGGCCAGTAGGTTTGCAGCGCCAGGGCCAGGCCGATGACCACGAAGAACAGCATGGAGCCGAAGGTCTTGGCGATGACGAAGGTGTTGATCGAGCGCACCTGGGTGTTGCAGATGAATTCGGCGGTGGCCTTGATGCCCGAGACGTACATGCGCTGGCGGCGGGGGCGATGGATGCGCAGCTCCTTGGCGCCTTCGGCGATCGCGTTGTAGTGCTTTTGCAGCTCGTCCTCGGCATCGCGGGCGGCCATGAACCCTTGCACACCCTTGCTTTGGGCATAGGCCTGGATCGCCGTGCCGATCAGGATCGCGGCAACCATGATCAGGAACATCGGCCACGACAGGATGGCGAGGTAGCCCATGCAGCCCAGGGTGACCGTGAGCGAAATCGCCAGTGGTGCGAAGGCGAAGGCGAAGTCGCTGATGGTGTCGACGTCATGGGTCAGCACCGGGATCAGGCGATGGCTGCGGTAGCGCTCGATCTGCTCGATGGGGGCCGAGAGGACCTTCTCGCCCAGCTGTTTGCGCAGCTTGGCGATGATGTGCTGGCCGACGTAGTTGGTGCCGATGTCCGAGCAGATCGAACTGGCCAGCGCCAGCAGGCACAGGCCGGCGAACAGCGCGACCACACCCTGGGTCAAACCGGTTTCGGAGTGCAGCGCGTTGTTGATGGTCGCCAGCAACACCGTGACGCTCAGGCCGCCAACCATGCCCAGGAAGATGGAGGCGGCGACGATCAGCCGAAAGGGTTTCAACAGGGCGAACAATTCGCCGATGGCGCCACGGGGAGGCTGGGTCATGGAAGACGGTTCCTTGGGTGTAAAGGCAGATACCCAGTAGAACGTCTGGTGCGGGGGTTAATTTAGCAGGGCAGCTCCTACAGATCGCGCACTACGCGAAACCCGATCCAGTCCCCGCGCTCTTGCGGGTATTGGCTGTTGCGATTGCCCGAGCGTGAAAACACCGGTGCTTCGCCCCAGTCGTTGCCGCGAATCCGTACGGCCTCGCAATTGGCTTCGAGCCAGGCGCTGCCATCGGCAGGCGCGCCGACGTAGTTGGGGTGTTCGCAGTCCTGCACCCACTCATAGACATTGCCGTGCATGTCGTACATGCCGAAGGCATTGGCCGGGTAGCTGCCCACCGGCGAGCTGTAGCTGTAGCCGTCGGCCGGGCCATAGGTGTTGGCGTGTTTGGCGATGCTGTACGCCTTGCCCTCGTCGAACGGAAAAGGGAAGGGGCCCTGGCTGCCACCGCGGGCGGCGTATTCGCGTTGGGCCTCGCTGACCATGTGGTAGGTCTGGCCGGTCTTTTTCGACAGCCAGGCGACGTAGTTCTTCACGTCATCGAAGTTCATGCACACCGCCGGCTGGCGCGCGCCCTGGGGATAGCGTGGCTTGCTGGCAATGCATTCGCGTCCGGGGCGGGTGTCGCCATTGGCGATGGTCACGCCACTTTCGCGCACGTAGCTGTCCCACTCGCCGGCGGTGACCTGGAATCGGCTCATGGCGAATGGCTTGGCGAAGGTCACCTCGTGCATCGGGCCCTCGTCGGGTTCGCGGCCGACTTCGTCTTCCGGCGTGCCCATGGTGAAAGTGCCGGCGGGCAGCACGACCATTTCCGGGCAGTCGCGGCAGTCCTTGAATACGTTGCCCGGTTGCGGCGCGGCGGCCGCCTGGGCGGTGGTTGGGGCCAGTGCGGCGATGAGTGCGGTGAGGGCGAGCGCCTTGAGCGGCAGGACTATCAGATTGCTTTTCATGGGTGTCTCGTCGAAAGAAAAACTGAGGGCGTGGACATTCCCTTTTGGGCGCGAGCAAGCGCGCTCCCACAAGGGGCACGTGTCATACCGGGGGGCAGGCATCAGACGGTGTTGCCCAGCAAGGCCATGAAGCGGTCGATCTCGTGTTCGCTGTTGAGCAGGCCTGGCGCAATGCGAATGACCGGGCCGACATCGCGGTCCACCGAGTCGCACACCACCCGGTTCTTCATCAGCTGTGCGGCGACCGTTTCGCAGTCGCGCCCCTTGACCCGGAAGAAGCTGAAGCCGGCCGACAGGTCCGGGCTCAAGGGGGTGACCAGTTCCATCTGCGGGTGCTCCAGCAGGCGATTCTTGGCATAGGTGTTCAGCCCATGGATGCGTGCCTGCACCTGGGCCTTGCCCAGTTCCAGGTGCAGCTTGAACGCCTCATCCAGCGCCCAGCGATGTTCAAAGCTGTGGTAGCCACCGGGGGTCATGATGGTCGAGAAAGCGGTAGCTTCGGAAAAGGTCGGAATGGTCGGCGTCACGTCCTTGAGCTCGGCCGAGCGGGCGCAGATGATCCCGGTGCCGCGCGGGCCGAACATCCATTTATGGGTGCCGGCAATAAAGAAGTCGCAGTGCATGTCGGGAAAATCCAGATCGTCGACGCCAAAACCATGCACGCCGTCGACCACATACAGGATGCGATCCTGGTCCGTACGGTTGCGGTTATGTTCTTCCACCAGCTTGCCGATTTCAGCAATGGGCAGTTTCACGCCGGACCCCGACTGCACCCAGGTCATGCCCAGTACCCGGGTGTTGGGGCGTATGCCCTTGGCAATCGAGCCCAGCACTTCATCCACCGACACCTCGCGGCTGTTCTCGAACAACTTGAGCTTGCGCACTTTCACGCCGTCTTTCTGCTGGCGGTAGTCCAGCGCGTAGTGGGTTGCGTAGTGCTCGTGCTCGGTGGTGAGGATTTCCTGATCCGCACGCACATGGATGCCGCCGTAGATCAGCGACAAGCCTTCGGTGGTACTGCCGGTGAGGGCGATCTGTTCGGGCCTGGCGTTGAGGTAGCGTGCGGCCCATTCGCGCACTTGCTGTTCGCGCTTCTCGGTTTCCCCCAGGTCCCAGTCCATGGCCCGGCCGGGGTTGCGATCAAGGTGGGCGCGATGCCTCTCGATGGCCTCGCGCACAGGCCTTGGGTGCGAAGTCACCAGGAAGTTGGCGAAGTGCAGGTAGTCGGGGTCCTGGTTGAATAGCTGGCGCAACTGCGCCCATTTGTCTTTCGGCAATGGCGCCGGATTAGCCGCCAGGGCCGGCAGGCCTGCAGCGGCACCCAGGGGCAGGCCCGCCGCGAGGATGCCGGCCTGCTTGAGGAATGATCGACGGTTGGTCATGGGTCAGGTTCGCTTTTGCAAAGTGGGCATCAGTTGTTCGCCAGCGGTTTCGACGACTGCTGTACCTGGGCCCACACCCGCAGGAAATTGCCGCCCCAGAGTTTGGCGATGTCGGCTTCGCTGTAACCGCGACTGATCAGCTCCGCCGTCACGTTGCGGGCTTCGCTGACATCTTTCCAGCCGTCCAGACCGCCGCCGTCGTTGAAGTCGGAGCTGATGCCGACATGGTCGATGCCGATTTTTTTCACGGCGTAGTCGATGGCGTCGCCGTAGTCCTTGAGGGTGGCTTTGGGCTCTTCCTCGACTATTGCGTACAGCTGGCTGGCGTACTCGCCGAAGCGTTGCTGCGGCCAGACGGTGATGATCGGGTCGCCGGGCATCAAGGCCATCTCCAGCCCCTGCAGCGGTTGCAGGTCGAAGCGTGCCCGCAGGGCGTTGAGCTTGTCCTGGGTCGCCTGGCTGAGCGGGCGGATGTAGGTCGGGAAGCCAACGATCTGGACCACGCCGCCGCTCTGCTTGATCAGCTGCATCTCCGCGTCGCTGAGGTTGCGCGGGATGTCCACCAATGCCCGTGGCGCCGAGTGCGAGGCCACCATCGGTGTGCGGCTTAGTTGCGCGACTTGCTCCAGGGCTCTGGTCGACATTTGCGACACGTCGATGATCACCCCGAGGTCGTTGAGCCGGTGCACGGCCTGCTTGCCGGTCTCCGACAGGCCGCCTAGGGCGTCGCGCGAGTCGTTGAAAAACGGTAGCGGCCGCGAGGAGTCAGCCCAGGCGTTGTTGCCCACGTAGCTGAAGCCAAACATGCGCATGCCGCGCGCGGCCCACTTGTCCAGGGCGTTGAGGTCGTTGCCCAGCGGGTAGGCATTGAGCATGCTCATGAAGATGGCGAACTTGCCTTCGCCATGCAGGCGCCGGAAGTCGTCCGGGGTGTAGGCGATGGCGACCTGGTTGGGAAAGTCGCGCACCAGGGTGCTGATGATCTTGTAGCGGGTTTCCTGCTCGAATCGCGCCTCGTCGACAAACCCCGCAGTGGGGCGGTGCGGAGCGTTTTCGCCATTCCAGATTTCCGGCCAGCCGAAAATGGTCAGGGCTGCGCCGGACAGGCGTCCGCGTGCGGTCTTGACCAGGTCGAACTGGCCGCTGCCATCCTTGTCGGCCTCGTTGTCGGCGGTGCCGAAGTCGAGCGGTAGGGTGACGTGGCTGTCGAAGGAGAGGATGCGCTCTTGCAGTTCATCGGCCTGCTTCATCACCTTGACCGGGTAGCCGGGGTTGTCCTTGAACCAGTAGCCCCAGGCCGCAAAGCCGGCTCCGGCGCTGATGGCCAGCACCAGCGGCAGACCGAGGTAGAGCGCCTTTTTCGAACGTGGTTTTGTCATTGCCATCTCAGTCAGGTTCGCCGGCCGCAGGGGCCTTGGTTATCTGGGAAGAACGGTTATCTGGGAAGAACGATTGACCGGTGGGAAAATTTAGATGAGCGTGCGGGCCCATATGGAGATCCCTGTGGGAGCAAGGCTTGCCCGAGATGCGCTTAAATTCTTGAAGGCAACAAACGTTCTAGCTTGGATAAAGCCTGCTTCATGGCTGACACAGGTAGGGCAATGACGATTTCTCGACGATGGTTCATGGCAGGCCTGGCGCTGACCGGTGCCGCCGTGCCTGCGGCTTATTATGGGCATCGTGAATGGACCCGGCCGGACCCGACGATCACCCCCGGCGAAGCGACGTTCGACGTGGCGGATGTTGCTGGCCAGCACCTGGCGAATACCCTGCGCGGCGTCTGGCAGATCCGCTTCGAGGGGCATGATGCCGGTATCGAAGGCTTGCCCCGGGATGGCCTGGAACTGTTTCTCGACATCGGCCACAAGGGCCGCGGCCTCACCGGTTACCTCGACACCGCCGAGCGCTTGCGCGCCACTGCAGCCCCGCGCTACCGGGTGCTGGGTGACCTGGCGGATGCCAAACCCGCCGAGCTCAGCTGGCGCTTGATCAGCGCCGATGCACTGCACGACACCCCGGATTACGAATTCAGCATGTCCCTGGACGAAGTCTGGGCGGGTTTCGGCAACGCCGGCAGCGCGACGC
The DNA here is from genome assembly GCF_040310425.1 of Pseudomonas sp. 65/3-MNA-CIBAN-0223. Lineage (NCBI taxonomy): Bacteria > Pseudomonadati > Pseudomonadota > Gammaproteobacteria > Pseudomonadales > Pseudomonadaceae > Pseudomonas > Pseudomonas sp. 65/3-MNA-CIBAN-0223. Next base: position 90,738 of record NZ_JBEOPV010000015.1, on the reverse strand, counting down.
TCAGCGGCCGGGTATTGAACCTGGATCGGCCCTTGATGATGACTGCCCAGGACAATCGTTTTATCGCGCTCAAGCGGGTGTTTCCCGAAGCGCGTGAGCGCACGGGCCTCAACCCGACGCTGCTGGCCTGGCTGATTTCGCCGGAGCATCGGCTGTTCCACCAGCTGTGGCACGCCTCCCGGGACAAGTGGCATACCTTGCCCGAAGACAAGCGCAACGCCCTGCGCGGCATCGGCTGGCAGCCTGGGCCGCGGGACAAGGAGCGCGATGCCCGGGGCACTCGCAAGGATCGCAATGGCTCCGGGGTGGATTTTTTCTTCATGCACCGGCACATGCTCGGTACGGCGCGCTCCATGCAGGATCTGCCGTCGTGGCCGCATTTTCCCCTGCCGCAGCCGGAACTGGCGCGGGATCGAGTCGGCTTCGCCCGCTACTTCGACAATCACGATGGCACGTCTTTGCCGCCCACCTGGCTGGCCGACGACGATGCCGAGTACTCGCAGTGGGTGGCCGACATCAAGACGGCCGAGACCTACCACAGCAATTTCCAGGTGTGGGAGTCGCGTTATCGTGATCCACGTTATCTGTCGAAGCTGACGCTGGGGCAGTTCGGTTCCGAGGTCGAGTTGGGCCTGCACGACTGGCTGCACATGCGCTGGGCCTCGGTGCCGCGCGATCCGTCCAATGGCCAGCCGGTGCCGTTTGCCCGTGACCCCTCGGACTTTTCCGCGCGCTGGTTTGCCGCAGAGAACGATTTTCTCGGCGATCCCTTTTCCTCCCATGTGAGCCCGGTGTTCTGGCATTTTCACGGCTGGATCGATGATCGACTGGAAGACTGGTTCCGCGCCCACGAGCGTTTTCATCCGGGGCAGGTCAGTCGCCTGGAGGTCAATGGCGTGGCGTGGTTTGCGCCGGGGCGCTGGGTTGAGGTGGATGACCCGTGGCTGGGGCCGGGGACTCATGGTTGCAGCACTACCCCGGGTTTGCAGGCGGGCAAGTCAATGGAGATGGACCCGGAAACCATGAAGCTGGCGCTGCGCATTACTTTTGGTGAGGATGAGCAGAAACTGGCCGGGCTGTTGCGCAAGGTACCGCAGCGGCCCTGGTATGCGCGGCATTTGAAGGCCAGGCAAAGCCAGGCTTGAAGGCCGCGTTATCGTTCATCGCGGGCAAGTCGAATCGTCGCACCGCCGCTCCCACAGGTATTGGTGGTGGACGCAGCATTTGTGTTCGGCGCAGATCACTGTGGGAGCCGGGCTTGCCCGCGAAGGGGTCCTCATGGACACGCCCATCACAGCGCCCGCCACCCTCCACCCAACGCTTTATACAGCGCTACACTGGCCTGCAACCGCGCCAGCCGCAGCTGTACATTCAGGTCTTGCGCCGCATACAAGGTGCGCTGGGTCTCCAGCACCGTCAGCAAGTCCTCGGCCCCGGCCTGATAGCGATTCTGCGCGATGTTGAACGCCGTCTGGGCCTGGTTCAGCTCCTCCCCTTGCCACTGCCGCTGCTGATCCAGCCCGCGAATGCTGTTCAGGGCTTTTTCCACGTCGGCGAAACCATTGATGATCGCCCCGCGATAGTTCTCCAGGAGCTCTTCCTGGCGAGCCGTGGCCTTGTCACGTTCGGCGCCCAGGCGCCCATTGTTGAACACCGGTGCGAGCAATCCTGCGGTGAGGTTGTAGAACGGGCTGCGCAGGATATCCGCCGCGCGATCGGCGCCTGAACCCAGGTCGGCACTCAGGGTTACCGTGGGCAGCATGGCCGCCCGGGCGACGGTCACGTCGGCCTGTGCGGCCGCCAGCTGCGCTTCTGCCCTGGCGATGTCCGGGCGACGGCTGAGCAGCTCGCTGGGCACGCCGGCGGCGATGGTGGGCCATACCAGTTGATCGAAACGCTCCTGGCCCAACGGCAGCTGTTGCACTGGCTGGCCAAGGAGGGCAGCGAGGTTGACCTGCGCCTCCTGGGCCTGCTGCTGCACCAGCGGCAATTGCCGTTGCTGCGCCGCCACCAGGCTCTTCTGCTGCGCCAGTTCCAGGGCCGTGGCCGAGCCCGAGTCGTAACGGGTCTGCACCAGGTTAAGCACGCTCCGGGCGTTGGCCAGGTTCAACTCGGCGATGCGCTGCTGTTCGCGCAGAGACAAGGTTTGTGCATAAGCATTGGCGACGCTGCTCTGCAGGGTCAACTCGACCGTGGCCTGATCGAATTCGCTGGCCTGCAGCGCGAATAGCGCACTGTCGCGAGACGCACGCTGGCCCCCCCAGAAATCGATTTCGTAGCGGGCACTGAGGTTGGCGTCGAAGTAGTCCACCGCCTTGTTACTGCTGTCGGCGTCCAGCTGGCTGTAACCATTACCACGCAGCAGCTTCTGGCGATTGGCATTCAGGCCGGCCTTGAGCTCAGGTAACTGCGAGCCGCCGGCCACCACCGTCTCGGCCTGGGCCTGACGGACCCGGGCCATCGCCGCCGCCAGGTCGAAACTGCCCAAGCGGGCCTGTTCCACCAGCAGGCCAAGCTGCGGGCTGCCGAACTGCGACCACCACTGGGTATTGCTGCGGGCGGCGCCAGTGTTGTGCGGCGATTGCCAGGCGGCAGGGGTCTGCAGGCCACTGTCCGGACGCTGGGCGGGAGTGCCGCAGGCGCTGAGCAACAGGCAGAGGGTCAACAGGCTGAGTGGCGGCTTCATAAATCGATCATTCACTGGTAAGGGCCGTGACCGGGTCGAGTCGGGCAGCTTTGCGGGCCGGCATGAAGCCGAAGACAACACCGGTGACCAGGGCGCAGCCAAAGGCGCCGAGCACCGCTATCAAGGAGAACGCGACCGCCACTTCACTCAGAATCAGCACGCCGTCGACGATCAGCGCCAGGGCGATGCCGGCGAGCCCGCCGACCACCGAGAGCATCACGGCCTCGGTCAGGAACTGGCGCAGAATGTCGCGCTGACGGGCACCGGTGGCCATGCGGATACCGATCTCGCGGGTGCGCTCGCGGACAGTCATGAGCATGATGTTCATCACGCCAATCCCGCCCACCAGCAAGGAGATCGCGGCAATCGAACCGAGCATCAGCGACAGGGTATTTTGCGTGCGCGCTTCGGCCTGGATCATCGCCGCGTTGTTGGTCAGTTCGAAGTCTTTCTTGCCGTTATGCAGGCGCAACATCAACTGCTCGATGGCCTGTTCGGTTTCCTTGACCTTGCGCGCATCAGCCGCGGCGATGGCGATGTACTCCGGGTTCTGGGTGCCGAACAGGCGCACACTCGCCGCTGAATACGGAATGGCAATGCGGTCGTCGCTGTCGGAATCGCCGGAGCTGGCGCCTTTTTCCGCGAGCACGCCGACCACCTGGAACGGCACGTTTTCGATGAGGATGTACTGGCCGATCGGGTTGGCGACATTCTTCAGCAGCTTGTGCCGCACCTTGTGGCCAATCACCGCGACCGCCGCAGCGTTCTGTTCGTCCGCCTCGGTAAAGTAGCTGCCTTCGACCACGGGCCAGTTGAAGATCGCCGGGAAGTTGGTGTCGTTGCCACCGACGTAGCTGAGGTGGTCCAGGTTGCCAAAACGCACCCCGGCTTCCTGGCCGTTGACCGGCATGATGCGGGTCACCTGCGGCAGGCTGCCGACCGCCTTGACCTCGTCCAGGGTGACGATGCCCAAGGGGGTTCGCGGGTTCGGCGATGAACCGCTGAGGTAAATGATATTGGAACCGAATGCACCCATCTGCGCCATGACCTGGCGTTTGCTGCCTTCCCCAACAGCCAGCATCACCACCACCGACGCAACGCCGATGATGATCCCAAGCAGGGTCAGCGCGGTGCGAAAGCGGTTGATCCACATCACTCGCCAGGCGGCTTGCACCGCGTCCACCAGTTCACCTTTCCAGGCGCCAGTGGCTTCGGCGCCCTCGGCCAGGCGCTTGCGCAGGTCCACCGCCTGCAGCGCGCCAGGATTGGCCGAGGTCTGCACCTGGGGGTTGTCCAGGGCGCTGTCGCTGATGATCAGCCCGTCGCGAATCTCAATGATGCGCTTGGCCCGCGCCGCCACTTCGCGATCGTGGGTGATCAGGATGACCACGTGGCCCTGGCTTGCCAGTTCGTCGAGCAAGGTCATGACCTCGGCGCCACTGTGGCTGTCGAGGGCGCCAGTGGGTTCGTCGGCGAGGATGATATGGCCGCCGTTCATCAAGGCGCGGGCAATCGACACCCGTTGTTGCTGGCCGCCGGAAAGCTGGTGCGGACGATTGCCGGTGCGTGAGGCCAGGCCCAGGCGGTCGAGCAGGGCGGCGGCGCGTGCGTGCCTTTCAGCCGCTGGCGTGCCGGCATAAATGGCCGGCATCTCGACGTTTTCCTGGGCAGAGCCAGACGGAATCAGGTGGTACCCCTGGAAGACAAACCCGAAGGCTTCACGGCGCAGCCAGGCCAGCTCGTCGCTGTCGAGGCCGGCGACATTTTCTCCGGCGAAGCGGTACTCACCCGAGGTCGGGCGGTCGAGGCAGCCGAGGATATTCATCAGGGTCGACTTGCCGGAGCCGGAGGCGCCAACGATCGCCACGAACTCCCCGGCGTGGATCGACAGGTCGATACCGCGCAACACGTGGACTTCAGGGGCGTCGCCACCGCCATAGGATTTGCGAATGTCCTGCAGGTCGATCAGGGGCGTCAGCATTCAGCCGCCACTCCCGCTGGCCGTGCCGATGAGCAGGTGATCACCTTCCTCCAGGCCGTCGAGGATCTGCACCCGCAGGCGGTCGCTGATGCCAGTGCGCACAATGCGTTGCTGCAGGCTGCCATTTTCAGCGACAACCTGGGCGGTCTGCTGGTCGGCCTGGGTGCCGGCTTGCAGGGCGGCGATGGGGGCGGTGAGGACATTCCTGGCCTGGTCGGAGACGAAAAATACCTGGGCGGTCATCTCCGCCATCAGGGCGTTGTCGGCGTTGTCGACGTCGAGCAACACGGTGTACAAGACCACTCGCGCGCTGCCGCTCTTGCTCGAACTGGCCGGGCTGCCGCCGCCCTGGCTGGTTTGGTCCAGAGGTTTGGGCGGCACCGGAAGTATCTGCCGTACGGTGCTGCTCCAGCGGCGGTTGCCGCCGCTCAAGGTGGTGAACCAGGCCTGCATGCCGGGTTTGACGTGGCCGATATCGGCCTCCGAAACTTCGGCCCAGACCGTCATCGGCGACAACTTGGCGATGCGCAGAATCAGCGGAGTTTGCTGTTGGGCGTTGAGGGTCTGGCCCTCCCGGGCGTCCAGGGCGACGACGGTGCCGGCCATCGGCGCATAGATGCGCGTGTAGCCAAGTTCCGCCTGATCGCTGCGCAGGCTGGCCTGTGCCTGGCGAATCTGTGCCTGGAACATGTCGATGCGCGCCTGGGTGGCGCGCAGTTCGGCCTGGGCCGTTTGCACGTCTTCTTCGCGGGTCGCCCCGCCAGCCTTGAGCTGCTGCTGGCGCTGGAATTTTTGCCGCGCCAGCGCGTGCTGGGCCCGCTGTTCTTCAAGCTGCGCCTTGAGATTTTCAATCGAGAAGCGCCCGGCATCGAGTCTGGCCTGTTGGGTGGACGGATCAATTTCCACCAGCAACTGACCTTCCTTGACCACATCACCGACCTCCGCGTGGATCTTCTGTATCTGCCCGGAAGCCTGGGCACCGACGTCGACATAGCGCCGGGGTTGCAGGGTGCCCAGCGCGGTGACACTGCTTTCGATGTCACCCCGGGTGACCTGTACGGTGGCGAACTTGTCCCGACCGGGCGGGATCATCTGCCAGGCGGCGACGGCGATAACGGGAATCAGACACAGGGCTGCAAGCAGGGCGCGTCGGGTGTGTCGGGGACGTTTCATGCAGGGTTCCGGCCAATGGAAATCGACCCGTCGTGCGCTCTGCCGGGGAATATCCGGCAATAGTCGAACGCTGCCGGCAGGCCGGCAGAGACGGGGAGCTGTCCTTAATACGAGAAATGCCGCGGCGAATTTAGGCGCGGACTCATGTGGGCACACATATAGACCGTGACAATTTGTCGGGCAAGACCAAGCAATACTTTAAATCTATATGAGAATTACTATAAATTACGCGCCTCGCTCTGCCACTATCTTGCCACTGCCTATTTCGGCGTTCGGCGGGGTGGCTCAAGGATTGAATCCGCACCCATGCGGCTGGGAGTCATGTTGGAGAACTACTATCGGGAGCTGGTGTGTTTCCTGAACGCCAAGCTAGGTAACCGTCAGGTGGCTGAAGACGTGGTGCATGACGCCTATCTGCGGGTACTTGAACGCTCCAGCACCACACCTATCGAGCAACCGCGGGCCTTTCTCTATCGCACTGCGCTCAACCTGGTGATCGACGATCACCGACGCAATGCCCTGCGCCAGGTCGAGTCGCTGGAAGTGCTCGATAACGAGGAGCGCTACTTCACCCCGTCGCCACATAACAGCCTCGACCACGGCCAGCGCCTGGAAATGCTCCAGCGCGCCTTGTCGGAACTGCCCCGGCTGTCCCGGGAGAGCTTTATGCTGCGCAAGATCGATGGCCTGTCCCATCCCGAAATTGCCGAGCACCTGGGCATTTCCCGAGCCCTGGTGGAAAAACACATCGTCAACGCGATGAAACATTGCCGGGTGCGGATGCGGCAATGGGATGGCCATTGACCCTGACGCTCTCGTCAAGGGTAAGTATTAAATTTTGTTTCACTGTCCTCGTTTCCTATCAACAGACGACCTGGCACTCGCCGCCTTGGTCACTCAGCTTTTTCTCCCCGCTGTTGAGGGGCTCATCCAGAGGACACTGGAAATGACACAGGCAATTGCATCGCCCATCGTTCACGACCTGATCGGCGTCGGTTTCGGCCCTTCGAACCTGGCACTGGCCATCGCCCTGCAAGAGCGCGGGCCGACCCAGGGTGAACTGGATGTACTGTTCCTCGACAAACAGGCCGACTACCGCTGGCACGGCAATACCCTGGTCACCCAGAGCGAGCTGCAGATCTCCTTCCTCAAGGACCTGGTGACCCTGCGCAACCCCACCAGCCCTTACTCGTTTGTCAATTACCTCAAGCACCACGGGCGCCTGGTGGACTTCATCAACCTCGGCACTTTTTACCCGTGCCGCATGGAGTACAACGACTACCTGCGCTGGGTCGCCGCGCAGTTCGACGCGCAGAGCCGCTACGGTGAAGAAGTGCTGACCATCGAGCCGGTGCTGCACAACCAGCAGGTCGAGGCGCTGCGAGTGATCTCCCGTGACGCACAGGGCCAGCAGCACGTGCGCACCACCCGTTCGGTGGTGGTCAGCGCCGGCGGGACCCCGCGCATCCCCGAGGCGTTCAAGTCACTCAAGGGCGATAGCCGGGTGTTCCATCATTCGCAATACCTGGCGCAGATGGCCCGTCAGCCCTGCGTGAACAACCAGCCAATGAGCATCGCGATCATTGGCGGCGGCCAGAGCGCGGCAGAAGCTTTTATCGATCTGAACGACAGCTTCCCGTCGGTGCAGGTGGACATGATCCTGCGCGGCTCGGCGTTGAAACCGGCGGATGACAGCCCCTTCGTCAACGAAGTGTTCTCGCCGGAATTCACCGACCTGGTGTTCCAGCAGGCCAGCACTGAACGTGAGCGGCTGGTGAACGAGTACCACAACACCAACTATTCGGTGGTGGACATTGACCTGATCGAGCGCATCTACGGCATTTTCTATCGCCAGAAAGTCTCAGGCATCGCCCGCCACGCTTTCCGCACCCTGACCACCATCGAAAAAGCCACCGCCACCGAGCGCGGCATCGAGCTGGCGGTGCGCAACAACGCCACCGGTGAAGTCACGGTTCGCCTCTACGACGCCGTGGTGCTGGCCACCGGTTACGAACGCCAGATGCACCGCAAACTGCTGGCGCCGCTGGAACAATACCTGGGCGAGTTCGAGGTGGATCGCCACTACAAACTCATCACCGACGAGCGCTGCACAGCGGGCATTTACATGCAGGGATTTTGTCAGGCCAGCCACGGACTGAGCGACACCTTGCTGTCAATCCTGCCGATTCGCGCAGACGAAATTGCCGGGTCGTTGTATGAGCATGGCAAGAGTCGTGGGCATAGCCGCTCGGTGGTGGATTTGTTGTTGGCGACGGCTAGCTGAGATTCCCGAGGTTAGTTCGAAACACCTCTGTGGGAGCAAAGCTGGTTCGCGATTTCTGTCAGGCATTCAACATTTGAGCTGACGGGTACACCGCCATCGCGAGCCAGCTTTGCTCCTACATCAATGATCGACCACCATCGCTACAGGCCGGGCTCCTGCAAGGTTAGCGTGCGCCTGCAACCTGTACCCCATCAAAAAAAACGCCATCAGGCAGCCATCGCCGCGCCCTCTCGCTACAATGCCCGTCATGTCTTGCAGAGGTGCCTATGGTCAAAGCGATGGTGGTAGACGATCACCCGTTCATTCGGGCATCAGTCTCAATGCTCCTGCAGCAGGAAAATATCGAAGTGATCGCCCAGGCCGGCAACGGCGCGGACGCCGTGCAACGTGCCCGCGAACTCGCCCCGGACCTGATCATCCTCGACATCGCCATGCCCAGGCTTGATGGCCTGCAAGTCATCAGCCGGATCATGACCGACCAACCGCATTGCAAAATCGTAGTACTGACCTCGCAATCGCCGATCTTCTACGCCATGCGTTGCATGAAGGCCGGTGCCGCCGGCTATATCTCCAAAAATGACGACCTCGACGAACTGGTCAGGGCCATCAAGGCCGTCCTGACCGGCTACACCTTCTTTCCAAACCTGGCGAGCAGCTCAGTGCGGCGCAGTGATGCCCAGGCCACTGACCTGGAACTGATCCAGAGCCTGTCCGATCGAGAACTGACGATTTTGCAGCAATTGTCCAACGGCATGAGCAATAAGGAGATCGGCGAAGCCATGCTGCTGAGCAGCAAGACCATCAGCACCTACAAGACCCGCCTGATCGAAAAACTCAACGTGAAGTCCGTGGTGTACCTCGCCGATTTCGCCAAGCGCAATCAGTTGGTGTGAATGAGTCGGGCATGGGGTAAATGGCTGGCCGTGGTGCTGTTGTCGGGCACCGTTCATTGCGTATGGGCCGCAGCAGCGCCGGTGGAAAACCTGCGGTTGCTGGGGCGTTCCCAGATCGAAGGCTACCAGGTGGCGCTCGATGAGCCCGACCGGCAATGGCTGCGTGACAAGGGCATATTGGTGTTGGGCGCTTCGGCACCGGACTACCCGCCCTTTGGCATCACTGGCACCGGGCGTGACTATGAAGGGCTGACGGCCGACTACGCGGCATTGCTCGCCGAGCTACTGCAGGTGCGCATCGAAGTGCGGCGTTATCCGTCCCGGGCGGATGTGGTGCACGCGGTCCAGCAGGGCGAAGTCGACCTGCTCGGTACGTCCAACGACTTCGAGGCGGCGAACCCGCAGCTGGTGATGTCCAGCCCCTACGCCGAAGACCAGCCGACCCTCGTCACCCGCATCGGCGATAGCCAGAACGCCACGCCGGACCTGGCTGGAAAACAGGTGGCGATGCTTTACCACTACCTGCCGCCGGAAGCCGTCAAGGCGCACTTTCCCAACGCCCGTTTGCAACTCTATCCCTCGACCTTGAGCGCGATCGGTGCGGTAGCCTTCGGCACGGCTGACGTCTACCTGGGCGACTCCATCAGCGCCAACTACCTGATCAACAAAAATTACCTGAACAACGTGCAATTGGCGGCTTTTCTCGACACCAACGTCAACGACTTCGCCTTTGCCGTGACCAGGGACAACCCGCGCCTGCTGCGCATCGTCAATGCGGCGCTGGCGGTGATTCCGGCGAGCGAGCGGGTGAGCATCCAGCGACGCTGGAGCGCGGGCGGGGCGAACATGAGCGGGTTGCAAGTGTTGCAATTCAGCGCCGCGGAACGGCGCTGGATGGCGCAGCATCCCCACGTCAAGGTGGCCATAGACGAGAGTTTCCTGCCGGTGTCGTTTTACGGTCAGGACGGCAAGTTTCGCGGCCTGGGTGCCGATGTGCTGGCCAAGGTCGCGCTGCGCACCGGGTTGAAGTTCGACATTCAGCGCCTGCACACCGTCCCCAAACTGATCCGACAGGTCGAATCCGGCCGGGCGGACCTGCTGATCAGCCTGACCCCCAGCGCCGAGCGCGAGAAGTCCTTGCGGTTTACCCGTCCCTACCTCAGCACGCCTTACGTGCTGGTCAGCCGTACCTCCGGCGGCAGTCCCGCGACCCTGGACGAGATGGGTGGCAAACGCCTGGCGGTGATTCGCGGCACGCCGATGCGCGACCAGTTGATCGAGCAGTACCCGGGCATTGAATTGATCGATGCCGACAACGCCGAGCACGCCATGACCCTGGTGGCCAACGGTCAGGCCGATGCTGCAGTCAGCGCGCTGATCACTGCGCACTACATGATTTCCCGGCAGTATCGCGACCGGCTGCGGATCACCAGCACGGTCGGCACCGACTCCGCGCGCCTGGGCTTTGCGACCGCCCGCGATGCCGGCGAACTGTATTCGATCCTCGACAAAACCCTGCTGAGTATTCCCCCGGAGGAGCTGGACGAAGTGTCCAACCGCTGGCGCAGCGAAGTGGTGGTGGACGACAGCTATTGGGTACGGCATCGCGCGGCGATCATTCAAGGCTTCGCCCTGGCGGCCGTGTTGCTGTTGCTGGCACTGGGCTGGATCGCCTACCTGCGCCAACTGATTGCCAAACGCAAGCAGGCGGAAGTGGCCCTCAGCGATCAGCTGGAGTTCATGCGCGTGCTGATCGACGGCACGCCGCACCCGATCTACGTGCGCGACCGCCAGGCACGGCTGCTGATCTGCAATTCGGGTTACCTCGACGTATTTGGCATCGAGCGCGACGAGGTGGTCGGCAAGACCGTGATCGAGGGCATGTTCAAGAACGTGCAGGAAGCGGCGGCCTGCCATGAAGATTACCTGCAGGTGATGAAGGACGGCCGGCCCCAGGTCCAGGATCGCCAGCTGACCCTGGGCGCAAACGTACTGACCATCTACCACTGGATGCTGCCGTACCGTGCCAGTAACGGTGAAGTGAGTGGTCTGATCGGGGGCTGGATCGATATCAGCGAGCGCCAGCGCCTGGTGCAGGCGCTGCGCGAAGCCAAGGACGACGCCGACACTGCGAACCGGGCGAAGACCACCTTCCTGGCCACGATGAGCCATGAGATCCGCACGCCAATGAACGCTGTGATCGGCATGCTGGAACTGGCGATGAAGAAGGCCGAGCAGGGGCTGACCGACCGTTTTGCCATCGAAGTGGCCTCAGGTGCAGCGCGCAGCCTGCTTGATCTGATCGGCGATATCCTGGATGTCTCGCGCATTGAATCCGGGCATTTGAGCCTGGCCCCGGAGCGCGCCAACCTGGGTCAGCTGGTGATCGCCGTCACGCGTATTTTCGAGGGGCTGGCGCGACAGAAACAGCTGCGCCTGAGCCTTGAGCTGGATGTCGCCGCCCATCGCGAGGTGCTGGTCGACCCCCTGCGCTTCAAGCAGATCATCTCCAATTTGTTGAGCAACGCCATCAAGTTCACGGAGGCTGGCGAGGTCCATCTGCAAGTGAGGGTTTACCCCGGTCCAGACGAGCGCCTGACGCTGCGTCTGCAGGTTGCCGACACTGGCATCGGCATTAGCGATGAGGATCAGCAACGGTTGTTCAGCCCATTCACCCAGGCCAGCAATAATCGCCAGTCGGCGCGCAGCGGCTCGGGCCTCGGGCTGGTCATCAGCCGCACGTTGTGCGAAATGATGGGCGGCCAGCTGACGTTGAACAGCCATGTGGGGAAGGGCACCCGGGTCGACGTTGTCCTCGATCTGCCTACGCTGCAACCTCGGCATGAGCCAGCGACTGTGCCGGTCGCACCGGCACCGGCGCATCGTGCGTTGAGTATCCTGATCGTCGACGATTACCCGGCGAACCGCTTGCTGCTGTCCCAGCAACTGAGTTACCTCGGCCATCGGGTGCGGGATGCCGAAGACGGCGCGCAGGGTTTGCGCGCATGGCGTAGCCAGCCTTTTGATGTGGTCATCAGCGACTGCAACATGCCGGTCATGACAGGCTATGAACTGGCCCGGGTGATCCGCCAGGAAGAGCGCGACAAGGGCCTCGTGCCCAGCCTCATCCTGGGATTTACCGCCAATGCACAAGCCGAGGAAAAGCAGCGCTGCCTGGATGCGGGAATGGATGACTGCCTGTTCAAGCCGATCAGCCTCGAGGACCTCGGCGCCCGGCTGTCGAGCCTCATCCCGAGTGCCGAGCAGGCAGCCACCCCGCTCACGGACGAGATTGACTTGGCCGGGCTGCACCAGTTGACGCGGGGCGACGAGGCCTCCATCAAGCGCCTGCTGGATGACCTGGCGTCCAGCAACGATGACGATATGGCGCGGTTGATGCGGTTGTTCACGCAAAACGACGTGCCGGGGCTGGCGAACCTGGCTCACCGCATCAAGGGCGGTGCGCGAATCATCAAGGCTCAGGGGCTGATCGGCGCATGCGAGCGTCTGGAAACGGCTTGCGAGGTGGTGAACCCGGCGCAATTAACCGAGGCCGTTGACGAGTTGCATCAGGCGATGGAGCGACTGGCGCAGCGGTTGGCGTGACCGCACTCAGACATCATCAGACAATACTTGGGAAATTTCCTACAAGGTTTGGGGCGTTTCCTAAATATGATCCGCTGGATAATCGTCTTCCCTTCCAAGACGAGTCGAGATGACATGACCTGCCCGGCACCGCGCGTTCTGATACTCGAAGACCACGCCTTTCAACGTTCAGTGGCCGTGAGCATGTTCCGGCAGGCAGGCTGTCGCGAGGTGTTCGAAGCTTGCGACGGAGCGCAGGCGCTGGCCATCCTGCAGGAGGTGGGGCCGGTCGACATCGCCCTGTGCGATTTGCAGATGGAAGGCATGGACGGCCTGGAGTTCTTTCGCCGCCTGGGTGCCAGCGGGCAGGTCAGGTCGATCATCATCAGCAGTTCGCTGTCGGCGGACCTGCGGCGGGCGGTGCACCAGATCGTCTCCCTGCTGGGGCTTGAGTTGCTGGGTGATGTCGGCAAACCACTGCACCCCCAGGCGCTGCGCGAGTTGCTAGACAAACACCTGAGCCGTCTGCCGGTGACATCCGCGCCGGCAACGCCGTTGTTGCTGGCCAGCGAGAAGGAGGTGGGCGCGGCGCTCGCTCAAGGACAGATCCAGTCCTGGTACCAGCCCAAATTCCATCTGCACACTGGCCAGGTCTGTGGCGTCGAGGTGCTCAGCCGCTGGTTGCACCCGCAAAGGGGCGTACTGTCGCCGGCGGTGTACCTGCCGATACTGGAGCGGAACGGGCAGATGGACCGGCTGCTGTTCGCCCAGCTGGAACAGGCGCTGATGCTGCAGCGGGCCGCAGCAAGCCGCGGTTTTACCCTGAACATGGCGTTCAACCTGCAAAGCACGCAACTGGCCGACAGCGAACTGACGGCCAGCATCCGGCGTCTCTTGCTCCGCCATGGCCTGCCGGGCTCCGGATTGACCTTCGAACTCACCGAAAGCGGTTTGCTGCAGGCCCCTGCCACCAGCCTGGAGAACCTGGTGCGCCTGCGAATGATGGGTTGCAGGCTGTCCATCGACGACTTCGGTGCCGGGTTCTCTTCATTGCAGCGCCTGTGCCAGATGCCTTTCAACGAGATCAAGCTCGACGCCGAATTCGTCCGCGGCCTGGCGCACGAGCCGCGCTGTCGGGCGGCCATCATCAGCACCCTGGCGCTGGGGGACAGTCTGGGCATGTCGGTGGTCATCGAAGGCATCGAGACCGATGCGCAGCGCCTGCACCTGATGTCGCTCGGCTGCGTTCAGGGGCAGGGCTACTGGTTTGCCCGTCCCATGAGTGGCGAGGATTTGCTGGCCTGGTTGCAGCTGCGCGGCCAACTCCCGGGCGGTCGCTGATGGCGATGCGCTGACAAATGGAGTGGGAGTTTCGGAAAAGTCCTACATAAAGCTCCGTCTCGCATGCGTAGCCTTGCGTCATCTCGAATTTGACACCCTGCTGGGGGCCTACTTTGTCGAACAAAGCCTTGCGTATCCTGATTGCCGACGAGCAGCATTTTCAGCGCATGAGAATCGAACGGCTGTTCAATCAGCTCAACTATTACCGGGTCGCACCGGTTCACAGCCTTGAGGAACTGCTGACGCTGGTCGAGTACGGTTGCGAGCCGTTCGACCTGGTGGTGATCAACGCTTCGATGGCAGGTGATGCCTTGGACCTGCTGGATTTCTTTCGTGACAATGCCCAGGTTCGCCACGCCTTCATCTATGAAGGCCAGCGTGCAGAGCTTCCGCCGACTTCCGACGGTGATCAGCAGAACATCCAGGTCAGCCACACATCCCTGCCGGATCTGGCTTCGATCAGCCGCCTGATGTCGCTGATCGATCGTCGCCTACCGTCCGTCGGGACAGGCATTTCTGTCAGGTAGTTTCAATCGTCGTGTTTTGTACATGGAGTTGTGATGAAGTCAGCACTGATTGTGGACGATCATCCGGTGGTTCGCGCCGCAGTCAAAATCGTGCTCCAACAGGAAGGTTTTCAGCGGATTTACGAGGCCAATTGCGGTAGCGAGGTCATGGCGATGGTCCGCGAGCACCAACCGGACGTGGTGGTGCTGGATATTTCCCTGCCCAAGCTCGACGGGCTGGAAGTATTGGCAAGGCTTCACGACAGTGGCGAGCGATGCCCGGTGGTGGTCTTTTCCGCCCACGAGGCGATGCTCTTCCAGGACCGATGCATTCGCGCCGGTGCTGCGGCCTACGTCGCCAAGTCGAATGACTTGCAGCATTTGCACAAGGCCATACACGCGGTTACGGTCGGCTACACCTATTTTGCCCAGCTCTCGACCTCGGTTTCGCTCAGTACATCGCAATGCAGTGAAAAGCAGCGGATAGATGGCCTGTCCAGTCGTGAACTGACCATCTGTCGCTACCTGGCCATGGGCATATCAAACAAGCAGATCGCCGAAAACCTGCACCTGAGCCACAAGACCGTGAGCACCTACAAGACGCGGCTGATTAAAAAACTCGACGTCAAATCGGCGGTCCACCTGCGGGATTTCGCCCTGCGCAACCGCCTGATCTGAGTGAACGTCTTCCTGCATGGGCGTCGCCTGGCAACAGGCATACAGCGCCTGGACATCAGCCTCGCTCAGGTTTGAAGGCCTTTCCCCTAAGCAATATCCGCATGACTGAACTCCTCCCCAAGAAAATCAATCAACGCCCGCACCGACGGCAGCAAACCGCGACGTGACGGAAAAATCGCGTGGACGATTCCGCACTTCGGCGCCCATCCCGGCACCAGCTCCATCAGGTGCCCGGCAGCAATGTCGTCGCGCACCACCACGCTGGGCAAATGCGCCACGCCGACGCCTGCCAGCACCGCATGGCGCAAGGCCAACAAGTCGTCAGTGACCATGCGCGGCGCATGCCGGATCAACGCGCTGGCGCCCTCTGCGCCAAACAGCTCCCACTGGTAATCACGCTGCGCCGCGCCCCAGTGCACGCTCGGCAAGCCGCTGAGGTCCGCCGGGGTGGCAGGGGATGACAGGCGTTCGGCGAAGGCCGGGCTGCCCACCAGGCACTGAGTGCTGTTGCCCAGCACCTTCATCACCATGTCGGTGTTTTCCAGTGGCGGGAAGCGCACGCGCAGGGCGATGTCGAAGCCCTCGTGAATCAGGTCGACCCGGCGGTTGGTGCTTTCGATGAACAGCTCGACCAGCGGGTACTTGAGCATGTAGCGGGTCAGCATCGGCCCGACCCAGGAGTTGAGCAGGGCGGTAGGGCAGCTGATGCGCACCAGGCCCTGGGGTTCGGAGCGGTTGCGCTCGATCAGTTCGGCAGCACTCTCCGCTTCCACCCGCATGGCCAGGCAACGCTGGTAATAGGCCTGGCCGATTTCGGTCAGCGAACAATGCCGGCTGGTGCGATGCAGCAGGCGCACACCCAGGCGCTCTTCAAGCTCGGCGATGCGCCGGCTGAGCTTGGACTTGGGCATGTCCAGTGCACGTCCGGCCGCAGCGAACCCACCATGCTCCACCACCTGGGTGAAGTAATAAAGGGTGTTGAGATCTTCCATCATCGTTCTCCAAATAGAACGCTATGACTGATTTTTGCAGTCTAGCGCACCAAAGGCTTCGGTTTTAAGCTTTATCCATCGCAGCAAACCACAGATTCGGAGGCCACATGAAAAACATCATCGGTATTTACACCAGCCCGCGCGGTCATTGGGTCGGTGACGGTTTTCCGGTCCGCACGCTGTTTTCTTACGACAACCTGGGTAAGCACATCAGCCCGTTTCTGCTGCTGGATCACGCCGGTCCTGCTGAATTCAGCCCGACCACGGCGCGCCGTGGCGTTGGTCAGCATCCGCACCGCGGCTTCGAGACCGTGACGATCGTCTACAAGGGCGAAGTGGAACACCGTGACTCCACGGGCAGTGGCGGCAAAATCGGCCCGGGTGACGTGCAATGGATGACTGCGGCTTCGGGGATTCTCCATGAAGAGTTTCACTCCCAAGCCTTTGCCAAAAGCGGCGGCACCCTGGAAATGGTGCAGCTGTGGGTCAACCTGCCGGCCAGGGACAAAATGGCCGACGCCGGTTACCAGACGATTCTTGACGGCGACATCCCGGCCATCGCGCTGAAGAACGATGCCGGCAGCCTGCGCCTGATCGCCGGGGAATTCGACGGCCACACCGGCCCGGCGCGCACCTTCACCCCGATCGACGTCTGGGACCTGCGCCTCAAGGCGAGCAAGCCGCTGACCCTGGACCTGCACGAAGGCCGCAATACGGCACTGGTGGTGTTGCGCGGCACGGTTCAGGTCAACGGCCAGGAACGGGTCCGAGAAGGCCAGCTTGTTCTGTTTGGCCGCGATGGTCACCAGCTCAGCCTGGAAGCCAATAGCGACGCGGTGGTGTTGCTGCTCAGCGGCGAGCCCATCGACGAACCCGTCGTCGGCCAGGGTCCGTTCGTGATGAACAGCGAGCAGGAAATCCACCAGGCCTTTGCCGACTTTCAATCGGGCCGCTTCGGCCGGATGAGCGGTTGAACTCAATGCTGCACCGCTGTGGCGCGGCCGGGTCGTGTGACTACGCTTGCCTGACCGCGATGTAAACAAAAAAACCGAAATCACTGCGCCGGCTTGATCGGCATCGATAAATAGCGAGGATTACCCCATGACTACTTCCTACAAACGTCTCGACAAGGATAACGCCGCGGTTCTGTTGGTCGACCATCAAGCAGGCTTGCTGTCGCTGGTGCGCGACATTGATCCGGATCGTTTCAAGAACAACGTGCTGGCCCTGGCCGACCTGGCCAAGTACTTCAAGCTGCCGACCATCCTGACCACCAGCTTTGAAACCGGCCCGAACGGCCCGTTGGTGCCAGAGCTCAAGGCACTGTTCCCCGACGCGCCCTACATCGCTCGTCCTGGCCAGATCAACGCCTGGGACAATGAAGATTTCGTCAAGGCGATCAAGGCGACCGGCAAGAAGCAGTTGATCATCGCCGGTGTGGTGACCGAAGTCTGCGTGGCGTTCCCGGCGCTGTCGGCCCTGGCTGAAGGCTTTGAAGTTTTCGTAGTGACCGACGCTTCCGGCACGTTCAACGAACTGACCCGGCAATCGGCCTGGGATCGCATGTCGTCCTCCGGCGCGCAGTTGATGACCTGGTTCGGCCTGGCCTGCGAGCTGCATCGCGACTGGCGCAACGACGTGGAAGGCCTGGCCACTCTGTTCTCCAACCACATCCCGGACTACCGCAACCTCATGACCAGCTACAACACCCTGACCAACAGCAAGTAAGCGCGCCCATCGCCCCTTGCAGGAGCTGGCGAAGGCTGCGATCTTTTGATCTTTCGAGATCCCAAAGATCGCAAGCTTCGCCAGCTCCTGCAATGCGTGCGATGGTTGCGTAAATGAGTCCCAGCCGGAGCCGCTCGATGCTGTCATTGCTCACCGATCACCCGTTGTTCTGTGCGCTGGCCCTGATCCTCATCGATTTGGGGTTGTGGCGCCTGATCAGTGCCAATGGCAGCCAGTGGAAACTCGTGGCGCGGCTGGTGATCTTTTCGCTGTTCAGCGTCCTGCTGTTCAACGAAGGCTTGAACCCGCTGGAACCGGCGCCCTGGGCCGACAATGTGCCGTTGCACCTGGCCGCAACCGGCTTGCAGATCGGTTGGTGGCTGTTCGGCGCACGCACGCTCACGGTATTGATTGGCGCGGTGATGATGCAGCGGGTTGGGCACACCGGGCGCCTGCTTCAGGATCTGCTTGGGGCAGTGATTTTTCTCATCGCCATCATCGCCGCCCTGGCCTACGTGCTGGATTTGCCGGTCAAGGGTGTACTGGCCACCTCCGGCGCCCTGGCGATCATCGTCGGCCTGGCGTTGCAAAGCACCTTGAGCGACGTGTTCTCCGGGATCGTCCTCAACACCACCAAACCCTATCAACTCGATGACTGGATATCCATTGACGGCACCGAAGGCCGGGTGACCGACATCGACTGGCGCGCCACACGCCTGCAGACCTCCCAGGGCAGCATGGCGGTGATTCCCAATTCGCTGGCGGCCAAGGCCAAGATCATCAATTTCAGCCGGCCCACTGACATGTTTGGCGTCTCCATCAGCCTGCAATTGAGCCCGCACGCGCGCCCGCAGAAAATCATCGATGCCCTGGAGCGAGCCATGCAGGGCTGCCGCTATTTGTTGGCCAAACCGGCACCGTGCGTCGCGCTCAAAGTTTCCAGTGCCGCCGGCGTGGAGTACGAGATCAGCGGCTTCGTGGCGTCGATGGAGCACAAGCGCATGGTGCGCAATCTGCTGTTCGACCTGGCGTTCCGCCATTTGCAGGCCTCGGGTGTAAGCCTGCTGTCGAGCGTCGAATCCGATGCGCCTGCCGGCCTGTCACGGCCACTGGCATTGCTGGACAGCTCGAGCATCTTCTCGACCCTGCGTCAGGACGAAAAGGAGACCTTCAGCCAGAACATGAAGCTGCAGAACTTCCGCGCCGGCGAACTGATCCTTCCGGCGGGTGAGGTCAGCGATCATCTGTTCATCATCGAATCCGGCGTGGTGTCGGTCGAGCTGAGCCGTGATGGCGTCAGGTTCGAGTCCGGGCGCATGGGGCCGGGTGAAGTAATCGGCGAAGGCGGGATACTCTCCGATACCGCGCTGGCGGCGGACTTCACCGCCAAGACCTTCTGCAGCCTGTACCGCATCGAAAAGGACTACCTGAAACCCTGCCTCGACGCGCGCCATGACATCAGCGAGGCCATGACGGCGCTGCTGGATTACCGCCTGAACAAAGCCCGAACCCTAACCATGGAAACGCCCAAGGCGGTGGAGAAAAAAGGGTTCCTGCAATGGCTGCGGCGCCGTAGCGAAAGCTAGCTGGCGCTCTCAGTGCCTGTACTGATGCTAACTCCCACAGTTGACCGCGTTTCTCCCGTCACCCCGTCCCTACTGTGGGAGCGAGCCTGCTCGCGATGAGGCCATCACCGCCACGGCACACTCACCAATGGCCTACCCAACTTCTGAAATATTGGCTATTTGAGCAACCCACCGACGGGTTTAACGTAGCTCCACCTTCACTTGTTCCCGGAGCCCGTCATGAAACCTCGCATCGATTTCTACACCGCTTCCCCAGACGCACTCAAAGCCATGATCGCGCTGGAAACCGCCGTCTCGAAACTGCCGCTGGAAAAGACCCTGATCGAACTCGTCAAGCTACGTACCTCGCAAATCAACGGCTGCGCCTTCTGCCTGGACATGCACAGCGCCGATGCGCGCAAAGGCGGCGAAGCCGAGCGTCGCCTGTACACGCTGTCGGCCTGGCGTGAAACCCCGTTCTTCACCCCGCGCGAACGCGCCGCACTGGCCTGGACCGAGTCCCTGACCCTGCTCAGCCAGACCCATGCGCCGGATGAAGACTACGAACAACTGGCCGCCGAGTTCAGCGCCAGGGAAATGGTCGACCTGACTGTGGCGATTACCACAATCAACAGCTGGAACCGCCTGGCGGTAGGCTTTCGCAAGATGCCGCAGGACTGAGCAACGCCTTAAGCAGGCAGTCAGGACTTTTGTAGGAGCGAGCTTGCTCGCGAAAGACCGGAGGGCGCTGCGGGGTGTCAGGTGACCAGTGTCATCGTTAACGACCATCGCGAGCAAGCTCGCTCCTACAGGGGATTGGTGGTAGGCGCAGCATTTGTGTTCGGCGCAGATCACTGTGGGAGCCGGGCTTGCCCGCGATGGCGTCTGCGGATTCGACATTGATGTGGCAGGGAGATTGCCATCGCGAGCAGGCTCCCTCCCACAGGGTATTGGTGGTGGATGCAGCATTTGCGTACGGCGCGCGTCTCTGTGGGAGCCGGGCTTGCCCGCGATGGCGTCTGCACATTCAACATTGATGTGACTGGGGAAGAAAGTGGCTCCCACATTGGATATTCGCCCGGCTCGGGCGCAGTGTGGGAGCCGTGCAAGAGGTACTTAGACCCGCTCAAATATCGCTGCAATGCCCTGGCCGCCGCCAATGCACATCGTCACCAGCGCATACCGGCCGTTGATGCGGTGCAGCTCATGAATGGCCTTGGTCGCAATAATTGCCCCCGTCGCGCCTACAGGGTGCCCCAGCGCAATGCCCGAGCCATTTGGATTGACCTTGGCCGGATCAAGGCCAAGCTCCTGACTGACTGCGCAAGCCTGGGCGGCGAAGGCGATGTTTGCCTCGACCACATCCATATCCTGCACTGAGAGCCCCGCACGCTTGAGCGCCAGGCGCGTTGCGGGGATGGGGCCCAGGCCCATGAGTTCGGGCTCGACACCCGCATGGGCATAGCTGACCAGTCGCGCCAGCGGGCGCAGGCTGTTGCGCTGCACCGCGTCCCCGGTGGCCATCACCAATGCCGCAGCGCCATCGTTCAACCCCGAAGCGTTGCCCGCCGTTACCGAACCGTCCTTCTTGAACGCCGGCTTCATCTGCGCCAGCTGTTCCAGGGTGGTCGCCCGAGGGTGTTCGTCGACGTTGAACAGAATGGTTTCCTTGCGCCCCTGAATTTCTACTGTCGCGATCTGTTCGTTGAAATACCCGTTGGCAATGGCAAAGGCTGCGCGCTTTTGATCCTCCAGGGCGAGGGCGTCCTGCATTTCGCGGGTAATGCCGTTGCGCGCCGCGACGTTCTCGGCGGTGATGCCCATATGAATGCCGTGGAATGGGTCATGCAGGATACCCAGCATGTAGTCGACGGCCTGCACGTTGCCCATACGCGCACCCCAGCGCGCTGACGGCAGCAGGTATGGCCCGCGGCTCATGGACTCGGCACCGGCGCCGATGGCGATTTCGGCATCGCCGAGCAGCAGCGTCTGGGCCGCGCTGATGATGGCTTGCAAGCCAGAGCCGCACAAGCGATTGACGTTGTAGGCGGGCGTCTCCTTGGGGATGCCGGCGTTCATTGCCGCTACACGGGAAATGTAGGCGTCGCGGGTTTCGGTGGGGATCACGTTACCCATCACCAGATGGCCGACCTGCGCCGGATCGACGCCGGAGCGTTGCAGGGCGGCCTTGACCGCAGTGGTCGCCAGATCGGCCGGTGGCACGTCCTTGAGCGAACCGCCAAAAGTACCAATGGCGGTGCGGGCGGCGCTGACGACAAAAACTTCTGGAGTGTTCATGGGGGTGTTCCTTTCGACGGATTCTTTTCAGTGCTGCGATTGAGCAGGGCGCTCAGCGCTGTTTGCGCTTCCTGGGTGTTCAGGCGTTCGATAAACAGCAGGTTTTCCTGGCGGATCGTGGCTTGCAGTTCCGCCAGCGAGGCCTGCTTGAGCAATTGCCGGGACTGGCGCAATGCACCTTGCGGCAACGCCAGCAGACGTCGGGCCAGTTGCCGCGCGGCGGTCAGGCATTGCGGGCCGTCCTCGCACAGTTCGTTGGCCAGGCCCCACTGCACGGCGTCGGCGCCGCCCAGGGTTTCTCCCAGCAGCAGCAAACGAGCAGCGCGGGCGTGGCCAAGCAACCGCGGCAACAGCAGGGTGGCGCCGAATTCCGGGCACAGGCCGATGTTCACGAACGGCATGCGCAACTTGGCATTACGGCTGACGACCACCTGATCGCAGTGCAGCAGCAAGGTCGTGCCAATGCCAATGGCCGCGCCACACACCGCCGCGATCAATGGCGTTTGCAACTGGGTCACCACCTTCATCAGGTGAAATGCCGGGCTGTCCAGGTGAGTGGGCGGGTACTGCAGGAAATCCACCAGGTCATTGCCGCTGGTGAAACAGTTGTCGCCACCGGTGATGATGACCACGCCGATGGCCGGGTCCTCGTCTACGGCCTGCAACAGGTCGGCGAGCTGCGTGTACATGGCGTTGTTCAGCGCGTTGAGCTTGTCGGGACGGTCAAACGTCAGCGTCAGTACGCCGGCGTCGCGGTCCTGTTTGATCAGATCGTTCATAAGCGACTCTGTTGTTCGATGCATCGGCCACTCTAAGCGCGGGACCTGCACCGGATCTATGACAAAACGGGTCAACGCACCTGCTTCTTTTTGCCATGTTGCAAGGCCGTGAGATTGGCGACACACCCATTCGGGGTATGGTGCCGCCGCCCTGATCGCTCAATAGTGGCTGCATCCGCTCATTTAGAACGCTTGAGAAGGTGAATTTGCCATGCGCAAGGCTTTCAAGTTGATGTTCAGTGTGATCCTGGTTCCTTTGTCACTCAATGTGCACGCCGCCGAAGTCGACGGTGCGAAAACGCTGCGGTTGTACAACTGGGCGGATTACATTGGCGAGAAAACCCTTTCCGACTTCGAAAAAGCCAGCGGCATCAAGGTCATCTACGACACCTTCGATGCCTACGAAACGGTCCAGGCAAAGCTGCTCACCGGGCACTCCGGCTATGACCTGGTGGTGCTCAACGCGTCCCTCGCGCCGCCCCTGATCCAGGCGAAAGTATTCCAGCCGCTGGACAAGAAATTATTGCCGGGCTGGAACAACCTTGACCCCAAGGTGCTGCAGGACCTGCAGGGATTCGACGCCGGCACGCAGTATTCCGCGCCCTACACCTGGGGCAGCAACGGCATCACCTACAACGTCGACAAGATCAGGGAGCGCATGCCGGATGCGCCGATCGGCTCGCTGGCAATGATCTTCGATCCCAAGATTGTCTCGCGCTTCGCCGACTGCGGCGTGACCCTGGTGGATGCCCCGACCGAAGTGATTCCCCTGGCCCTGAAGTACCTCGGCCGCGACCCGCGCAGTGCCGCGCCGGCGGACCTGAAGGCCGCGCAGGAACTGCTGTTGTCGGTGCGCCCCTTCATTCGCAAGTTCGACTCGGTCAACTACCTGACCAGCCTGCCCAATGGCGATGTGTGCATGGCCATGACCTGGTCCGGCGACTATGCCACGGCCATGGCGCGCGCCGAGGAGGCCAAGCTGAAGATCAACCTGGCGTACTTCATCCCCAGGGAAGGTTCGCTGATCTGGTTCGACAACCTGTACATCCCGGCCGATGCGCCGCATGTCGCCAATGCGCACAAGTTCCTCGACTACCTGATGCAGCCTCAGGTGATGGCCGATGTCACCGATTACATCCACTACGCCAACAGCAACGCGGCTGCCACGCCCCTGGTGAACGCCGAAGTGCGCAACAACCTGGCGATTTATCCCGATGACGAGACCCGCGCGCGGCTGTTTCCACAGAAGACCCAGGACGCCAAGGACATGCGCGCGATGACGCGAGTCTGGAGCACGGTGAAAAGCGGGATTTGAGCGTTCAACTATTCGGTTCGAGGTTTTTCCTATGGCTACCCAAACTCAACACATTTTTTCCGCTGCTGAAGAGTCCCGGCTGGTCAAGGCCGACAAAGCCCACTACATGCACGGTTATCACATGTTCGACGAACACGCCGAGCAGGGCTCGCTGAACATCGTCGCCGGTGATGGCGCTTATATCTACGACACCCAGGGCAACCGTTTTCTCGATGCCGTGGGCGGCATGTGGTGCACCAACATTGGCCTGGGACGCGAAGAAATGGCCCTGGCAATAGCCGACCAGGTGCGCCAGCTGGCCTATTCAAACCCGTTCTGCGACATGTCCAACAACGTGGCAATCCAGCTCTGCGAGAAACTCGCCAGCCTGGCCCCGGGCGATCTCGACCACGTGTTCCTGACCACGGGCGGCTCCACCGCCGTGGACACCGCCTACCGGCTGATCCAGTACTACCAGAACTGCCGTGGCAAGCCGGAAAAAAAGCACATCATTGCTCGCTACAACGCTTATCACGGCTCGACCACCCTGACCATGTCGATCGGTAACAAGGCCGCCGACCGCGTCCCGGAATTCGACTACGCCCACGAGCGTATTCACCACGTGTCCAACCCCAATCCGTACCGCGCACCTGACGGCATGGACGAGGCACAGTTCCTCGAGTTCCTGGTCAAGGAGTTCGAAGACAAGATCCTCGCCATCGGCGCCGACCAGGTGGCGGGTTTTTTCGCCGAGCCCATCATGGGCTCGGGCGGGGTGATCATTCCGCCCAAGGGCTACCTTAAGCGTATGTGGGAAGTCTGCCAACGCTACGACATCCTGTTCGTCGCCGACGAAGTGGTGACCTCGTTCGGACGGCTGGGCAAGTTTTTCGCCTCGTGGGATCTGTTCGACGTGCAACCAGACATCATCACCACCGCCAAGGGCCTGACGTCAGCTTACCTGCCGCTGGGCGCCTGCATTTTTTCCGAGCGCATCTGGAAGGTTATCGCCGAGCCGGGCAAGGGCCGTTGCTTCAGTCACGGTTTCACTTACAGCGGGCATCCGGTGTGCTGTACGGCAGCGCTGAAGAACATCGAAATCATCGAGCGCGAACAGCTGCTGGAGCACGTCGATGCAGTCGGCGCGTATCTGGAAGAACGCCTGGCGACCCTCGGCGAGCTGCCGCTGGTTGGGGATGTGCGCTGCCAGAAGTTCATGGCCTGCGTCGAGTTCGTGGCTGACAAGCGCAGCAAGGCGTTGTTTGCCGACGAGATCAACATTGGCGAGAGAATTCATTCCCGGGCGCAGTCGAAGGGCTTGCTGGTACGCCCGATCATGCACCTCAATGTCATGTCGCCGCCGTTGATCCTGACCTGCGCCCAGGTCGATGAAATCGTCGAGACCCTGCGCGAGTGTATTCTTGAGGTGGCGGCCGAGCTCCAGGCGAGCGGGCAGTACCAGGGCCAATGATTGCGTCGAACAGGCTGTTACCAGGAACCCGCTCACCCGCTAGACTGCGGGGCATGAGCAAACCAGACAACGATACGCTGATCGCACTGCCCTTCGGGGCCCTGCACAGATGGCACGGGCAAATGCGCGAGGCGTTTGCCCATGTGGACGCACCTGATGCACTGGCTGACCTGGCGTCTGCCCTGGAGCATCTGGTGGGTATCGAGTCGGTGATGATCAGCCTGGAGCACCGCGATCGGCCACCGCAGCTGTTGTATCAGCGCGGCATCGCCCAGCAGTACCAGGTGTCGATTCTCGATCGCTATTTCTCCGGCGGTTATTTGCTTGATCCTTTCTGCCTGGCAGTGGAGCAAGGCCTGGCGCAGGGCTTTTACCACTTGGAGGAAATCGCACCGGATGACTTTTTCGACAGTGAGTATTACCGCACCTATTACCTGAAGGCGGGGTGCTCGGAAGACAGTTATTACATTGTCGATACCGGCAATGACACGAAGATTTCGGTGAGCCTGTTCCAGGGTTTCGGTGGCGAATGCCTGCGGGGCGAACAGTTGAATTTGCTGCGCGCGGTCGAGCCGCTGGTGTGTGAGTTCATCAGTGAGTTCAGCCAGCGTGGCATGCAGCGGATTACGGCCGTCCAGAGGCCGCAGGATGCTGCAGCAGGAGACAATCTCAAGCAACGGGTGCAGTGGGCCTTCGAGCATTTCGGCGGCAACGTGCTGACCGAACGCGAGCGCGAAGTGGCGCACATGGTGCTCAGGGGGCACTCGGTAAAGTCCACGGCGAGCGAACTTGGCATATCGCCGGAGACAGTGCGCATGCATCGCAAGAATTTGTATCTGAAGCTGGAGGTGGGTTCGCAGTCAGAGCTGTTTGCGTTGTTTATCGAGTGGTTGCGCCAGCATTGAAAGTCAAAAGATCGCAGCCGCCAACATGATCGGCTAACCCTGCACGATCGCCCCATTTCACCGTCGCGCCAAACGCCTCACGGCCCGCCTGCAACGGCACCATTTCGCCATGCCCGCCGTGGGCAATGGCCGGGAATCCATTGCTTAGGTTTAATAGGAAGCATTACTATTCACGTCCCGTCTCCACAGCACGCCGCAATGACCCCCAAGCTGCCCCGCAGGCCCGGCTTTTTCGAGCATTACGAAGAGTTGGTTGGCACCTGGACCCGTCGCCTGAGAAATCGTCAGCAGGCCGAGGATCTGGCCCACGATACCTTTGTGCGGGTGCTTGAGTCGGATCCGGCGGCGGTGGAGCAGCCTCGTGCATATCTGCATCAGACAGCGCGCAATATTGCAGTGGACGGCTATCGTCGCGAGGATCGACGAGGCGCCATGGAGTCGGGGGCGATCGATCACAGTGTGTCCTCGTGCGGCGACCCGGAGCATTTCGTGCAGGCGATCCAGTTGGCCGATTCCATCGAACTCGCGCTGGCCGAGTTGCCGGTCAATTGCCGCAAGGTGTTCGTGTGGCAGAAGATCGAAGGTCTGACCCAGGCCGAGATCGCCGAACGCCTGGGACTGTCCAAGAACATGGTGGAAAAGTATATGATCCGCACGCTGCGGCATCTGCGCGATCGCCTGGATGGGTTGCAATCATGATCGGTCGCGTCTTTCCATTCTCCGCCAAACAGGAACTTCCATGATGGATACTCGTGATTGCGCGTGCGGACCCACGGCGGTTCGCGATGAGGCGGCGCGCTGGTTCGTGGTTTTGCAGGAGCCGGTGGTGGATGTCCTGGAGCGTCAGCAGTTTGCAGCCTGGTTGGCCGAGCATCCACAGCACCACTATGAATTCCAGGTACTTGAGGGCATGTGGTCGGCGGCTGACCTGCTGCCGGCGGCGCGTCTGCAGGCCTTGTGTGACGTGCCGCCAGCGCGCAGCACACGTCGGCCAATCTTGCGTTATGCCGTGGCCGCCAGCGTGCTGGCCGTGGCTCTGGGGCTGGGCTGGTTCACCACGATGGATCAGCCGGCTACCTACACTGGCGAGTTCTCCACGGCGCTGGGCGAGCGTCGACAAGTGGCGTTGCCGGACGGTTCGACGATCGACCTCAACAGTCGCAGCCGTATTCAAGTGCATTTTGCGCAGCACCGTCGCGCCGTCGAGCTGACCGAAGGCGAGGCGATGTTCAGCGTCGAGCACGACGCCGATCGTCCGTTCGTGGTGGAGTCGGGCAGTGGCAGAGTCACGGTGACAGGCACCCGTTTTGATGTGCGCCGCGACGCCGGCGAAACCCGCGTGGTGGTCGAGCAGGGCACCGTCAAGGTCCAGGGACGGGACGTTGCCGATAGCCCCTCCATCGACCTCGTCGCCGGCATGGGCACCCGTGTCGATCCCCAGGGCAAGGTCGCCGCGGCGTATGCGGTGGATGCAGCGCAGCTGACCGCCTGGCGCAGCGGCAAGCTGGTGTTCAATAACGCGAGCCTGAGCGAAGTGGCCGCCGAAGCCTCCCGTTATCGTGACAAGCCGATCACGGTCGCCAACGAAAAAGTGGCCAATCTACGCCTGACCAGCGTGTTCAAATCTGACAACACCGATGCCCTGTTGAAGGCCTTGCCAAGCATTCTCCCGGTAGCCGTGCGCACCCTCGATGACGGCAGTCAGGAAATAATTTCAAAATAGATTCAGGTTTTTTTCGAGTTCTTCGTCTTCTTGTCCAACTGCAACTGGTTTGCATTAACAAACGCATGCTCTTGCGATTCACAGGACAAGTTTCGACGTGAAAAAAACCATCGCCCATAACAAAAAATCACCCTGGTTGCCGCTGGCCCTGGCCTTGGCCGTCAACTGCGCGCTGCCCCAGGCATTTGCTGCGGACGCCATCCACATCGAGGCGCAGCCGTTGGGGCAGGCCTTGAGTCAGCTGGGCCAGCAGACTTCGCTGCAGGTTTTTTTCAGCCCGGAGCTGGTCGCCGGCAAACGGGCACCGGCCGTAGACGGTAACCTTTCCCCCGAGCAGGCCTTGCGCCAGCTGCTGCAGGGCAGCGGCCTGGATTATCAGATCGATGCAGGCTCGGTGACCCTGACCCCCACACCGACTTCCGCCCAGGAAGGGCCGCTGGAGCTCGGCGTGACGGATATCAAGGTGGTCGGCAATTGGCTCGGCGATGCCGATGCAGCCGTGGTGCAGAACCACGCCGGCGCACGCACGGTGATCCGTCGCGAGGCCATGGTCGAGCAAGGCGCAATGACGGTCGGCGACGTGTTGAAGCGGGTACCGGGCGTGCAGGTACAGGATGCCAACGGCACCGGTGGCAGCGATATTTCCCTGAACGTCGGCGTGCGCGGCCTGACGTCGCGCCTGTCGCCACGCTCCACCGTGTTGATTGACGGCGTACCGGCGGCCTTCGCGCCCTATGGCCAGCCGCAACTGTCGATGGCGCCGATCTCCTCCGGCAACCTCGACAGCATCGACGTGGTGCGTGGCGCCGGCTCGGTGCGTTATGGACCGCAGAACGTGGGCGGGGTGATCAACTTCGTCACCCGGGCGATCCCTGAACAAGCGTCCGCCGAGATAGGCACCACCCTGGAAACCTCCCGGCACGGTGGCTGGAAGCACATCGATACGGCGTTCGTCGGCGGTACGGCGGACAACGGCATGGGCGTGGCGCTGTTGTATTCGGGCGTCAACGGCAACGGTTACCGTGAGCGCAACAATGGCAACGACATCGATGACGTGATGCTCAAGACCCACTGGGCGCCCACCGATGTGGATGATTTCAGCCTCAATCTGCATTACTACGACGCCAGTGCCGATATGCCCGGCGGTCTGACCCAGGCGCAGTACGACGCCAATCCTTTCCAGTCCGACCGCAACAACGACAGCTTCACTGGACGTCGCAAGGAGGTGTCGTTCAAGTGGGCGCGGCAGATCGATGACCGCACCCAGGCTGAAATGCTGACTTACTATTACGACAGCTTTCGTGGCAGCAAAATCGCCGCGCGCGATCAGAAAACCCTCGGTTCCTTCCCGCGCACCTACTACACCTTCGGCATCGAGCCGCGGGTGTCTCATGTGTTCGACCTCGGCCAGACCACCCAGGAAGTCAGTGTCGGTTATCGCTACCTCAAGGAGGGCATGCACGAATCGGCCAGCCGGTTGGGGCTGAACGACAGCAACGAGCCGGTGGTGAGTCCGGGCGCCGACGGGCATGTGTACCAGGACCGCACGGGTGGCACCGAGGCCAACTCGGTCTACGTGGACAACAAGATCGACGTCGGCAAGTGGACCGTAACGCCGGGCATCCGCTTCGAACACATCAGCACCGACTGGCACGATCGCCCGGTACTGGACACGGCGGGCAGGCCGGTAGCGGAAAAAAACCGCAGCATCGACAGCAACGAACCGCTGCCGGCGCTGAGTGTGATGTACCACCTTTCCGACGCCTGGAAGCTGTTCGCCAACTACGAAACGTCCTTTGGCAGCCTGCAATATTTCCAGCTCGGCCAGGGCGGCACCGGTGACGAGACGGCCAACGGCCTGAACCCGGAAAAGGCCAAGACCTATGAGATCGGCACTCGCTACAACGATGACGTGTGGGGCGGGGAGGTGACGCTGTTCTACATCGACTTCGATAAAGAACTGCAGTACATCAGCAATGACGCGGGCTGGACCAACCTCGGTGCGACCACTCACCAGGGCCTCGAAGCCTCGGTGCATTACGACCTTGCCGCGCTGGACCCACGACTCGATGGCCTGACGGCCAACGCCGGCTTCACCTACACCCGGGCGGTGTATGAAGGAGAAATTCCAGGCTTCAAGGGGCGCGACTTGCCGTTCTATTCGCGTCAGGTAGCCACCGCCGGGCTGCGCTACGACGTCGATCGCTGGACCTGGAACGTGGACGCGTTCGCCCAGTCAAAACAGCGCTCACCGGGTACGGCAGTGAACGCCGATGGTAGTTTCAGCGGCAATTACATCACCGAAGGCACCGCGGATGGTCAGTACGGCGACATTCCGGGGTACGTCACCTGGAACGTGCGTGGCGGCTATGACTTTGGCGCGACGCTGTCTAACCTGAAGCTGGGGGCGGGGGTGAAGAACGTCTTCGACAAGCAGTACTTCACCCGTTCCAGCGACAATAATGCGGGCATGTATGTGGGGGCACCGCGGACGTTTTTTGTGCAGGGTAGTGTTGGGTTTTGAGATCAAATTAATGTGTTGGGTTTAGCCAAGAATTGGGCGTTATCGTTGACCTGCATCGTCGGAACGCCGTCCGGATCAAGCTTTGCTCCCAATGTTATCACCGCCCATAGGTGTTCATTTCAATTCGGGATGTGCGCACAAACGCGCGCAGCGCGCCGGCTTGATGCCTTGGTCGGCCCGAAGGCCGCCACGGCGAAGTTCTTGATCGCAGGCGCCCCGTTAACCACGCTGGCCGAACGCAGGCATTGCGTAGCGGGGAAACCGGCAAGGATGCCGGTTTAGCCGCGCTGGGCCAGGGATGGCCCATCGCGGCGACCCGCGGAGCACTGCCGGAGTGAGGGCACACCGAGCCTAGGCGAGGTGCCGAGTGGTGGGGCAGAAAGCGCTTGGTTACTTGGCGCTTTTCCAAGTAACCCGCTGTAAGAGCGGAACCGATAGAAGCCCTGACCGCAGTCATGGATATGTACACAAAAGCAAGATCAAAGGATCGCAGCCTCGTTTCACTCGACAGCTCCTACGACAGCTCCTACAGGAAACATCAGATGCCGTAGGCGCGGAGCTATGAGCGCCGAGACCGCAGAAACGGATATGGGCCCAAACCTGAAAACAGCAGTCAAACCTTCAACACCTTCCCGCCAATAGCCACCGCCACCAGCAACACCGCCATCAACCCAAACGCAAAACTCAAACTGCTGCCATGGGCGATGAACCCGATCACCGCTGGCCCCGCAAGGATCCCTGCGTAACCCAGGGTAGTGATAGCCGGCACCGCGACGCTCTCGGGCATCACTGTCTGCTTACCGACAGCGGTGTAAAGCACCGGCACAATGTTCGAACAACCCGCGCCCAGCAGCGCATACCCCACCAGGGCAAACTCCCAGTTGGGTGCAAAGGTCGCCAGGAACAACCCCGCCGCCGCCGTGAGCCCGCCAAACACAATCACCCGGGTGGCGCCCAGATGCCGGACAATTCGGTCACCGGTCAAGCGGCCCACGGTCATGGTCAAGGCAAACGCCGCGTAACCCAACCCGGCATAGGCCGTGTCGATGCCGCGCTCCTGCGCCAGGAACACCGCGCTCCAGTCCAGCGCCGCGCCCTCGGCGAGGAACACGATGAAGCACATCCCGCCAATGAACAGCACGATGCCATGAGGAATGGCGAACGCCGGACCCGAGCTTTCGCTGCCGTAAGGCAGCATGTGAGGGGCAGCCTTGCACAGCGCGACCAGCAGCATCACCACCACCACCAGCATCGCCATCAGCGGCGTAAGGCCAAAGCCGAGCAGGGCACTGACCCCTGCTGCGCCGACGATCCCGCCGAGACTGAACAACCCATGGAACCCCGACATCATGGTCTTGCCGCTGGCGCGTTCGACGATCACCGCTTGCAGGTTGACCGTCGAATCCACCGTGCCCAGGCCTGCGCCAAACATGAACAGGGCGGCGATCAGCGCCGGTATCGACGTCACCGTTGCCAGCAATGGCAGCGCCGCACAAATCAGCAGCGTGCCGCCGACCGCCACTCGCCGACAGCCGAAGCGCGTGGCCAGGATCCCGGCCATTGGCATCGCCAGGATCGAGCCCACCCCCAGGCACAACAGCAGCAGCCCCAGCGTGCCCTCATCCAGCCCGGCCCTGGCCTTGGCATAGGGCACCAGGGGCGCCCAGGCGGCGATGCCAAAACCGGCGATGAAAAAAGCGACCCGCGTGGACATCTGCTCCAGGCGTCCGGGGATGAAGGTGGTGGGGGTGTTGAGGTTACTCATTGCAATCCTTGGTTAAAACGTCGCGTCCCCAAGGGACAGCGACTGTCCTGTGAGGTTCGGTGAAGCGGAGTGACATCCTTGCACAGGCGGTGGGGGAATCGCGAGATGTTGGGTGAGGTTTACGGGCAGTCAGAGGTTACTGCGCTGAATGTCAGGCAGCCTTCGCGGGCAAGCCCGCTCCCACAGTTGATCATTGGCGTACACGAAATGTGTGTTCCCTGCGATCACTGTGGGAGCGGGCTTGCCCGCGAAGGGGCCAGTGCAGTCAACGCATTACTCAACGCTGAGCAAAAAACTCAACCTCAGGCATCGTCCGTTTCATCAGCACCTTGCCATTGCGCACCGAATACAAAGGCAAACCCTGGCTGCGAATCACCTCGTAGTCGCTGTCTGCCGACAGGATCAGCAGGTTCGCCGGCCTCCCGCGTTCCAGGCCGTAGCGGTCACCCAGGGCCATCGCTTTAGCACTGTTGTCGGTCACCAGGTCCAGGGCGCTTTGCAGGTTGCGGTAGCCGAGCATGTGACAGATGTGCAGCCCGGCCTCCAGTACCCGCAGGATGTTGCCATTCCCCAGCGGATACCAGGGGTCGACGATCGAGTCCTGGCCGAAGCACACGTTCATGCCCGCTTCGAGCAGTTCGTTGACCCGTGTCACCCCGCGACGTTTCGGGAAGTTGTCGTAGCGGCCTTGCAGGTGAATGCTTTCGGTCGGGCAGGAAACAA
The DNA here is from genome assembly GCF_040310425.1 of Pseudomonas sp. 65/3-MNA-CIBAN-0223. Classification (NCBI taxonomy): domain Bacteria; kingdom Pseudomonadati; phylum Pseudomonadota; class Gammaproteobacteria; order Pseudomonadales; family Pseudomonadaceae; genus Pseudomonas; species Pseudomonas sp. 65/3-MNA-CIBAN-0223. The sequence goes on along the minus strand of NZ_JBEOPV010000015.1, from coordinate 57,844 downwards.
AACTGATCCCCGAATGGCCCAGCAGGCGGAACAGCTTGGCGCAGTAGGCATTGTCGTAGGAGCCCATGGCCGTGGTGTGACTGGCCGTGACGCGCGACCCCATGTCGCGGCTACGGGCCTCTTCGGCCAGCACTTCAAGGAAGCGCGAATGCGGGTCGTCGGTTTCGTCGCAGTGCACATCCACCAGGCAGCCGGTGCGCTCGGCCAGGTCCATCAGGTACTTCACCGAGCTTACACCCTGGTCCCGGGTGTACTCGAAATGCGGAATGCCGCCCACCACGTCGGCGCCCATGCGAATGGCTTCTTCCATCAACTCGCGACCGTTGCGATAGGACTCGATGCCTTCCTGGGGGAACGCGACGATTTGCATGTCCACCAGGTGCCGGCTTTCCTCGCGCACTTCGAGCATCGCCTTCAGCGCAGTGAGCTGCGGATCGGTGACATCGACGTGGGTGCGCACATGCTGGATGCCATGGGTTGCGAGGGCCTGCAGGGTTTTGCGGGTGCGGGTCTTGGTATCTTCTTCGGTAATGGTGACTTTGCGCTCGCTCCAGCACTCGATGCCTTCGAACAGCGTGCCACTCATGTTCCAGCGCGGTTCGCCGGCGGTGAGGGTGGCGTCGAGGTGAATGTGCGGTTCGACAAAGGGCGGGATCACCAGGTTGCCGCCAGCGTCCAGGTCTTCGGGGCCCAGGGTCGGGGCTTCGGTCTGCCGGGAGATGTTGCTGATCAGGCCGTTTTCCAGGTGCAGCTCATGCAGGCCTTCTTGGTTGCGCAGGCGGGCGTTGATGATATGCATCAGGCGAATCCTTCTAGAGATCTTGTAGTGGTGCGTTGGCGACTCGGGCGCCAAGTACACTGGTCATTAGCACATACGTTAGCGCGGCAGCGGCAATCCCTACCAGAGGCGCGACCCACGGCGAACTGAAAGCGGCCACGGTGCCGACCGCATAAGCGCCCAGCCCGGGCCAGTTGAACGCCGGCAGGCGCGCTTCGGCCAGTCGTGGATATTGACCGCGATAGCGGAAGAAAAAGTCCGCCATGATCACCCCGCCTATCGGCGGAATCACCGTGCCGAGCAGGATGAGGTAGGGCACCAGCATGTCGTACATGCCCAGCAGGGCCAGCGCCGTACCGATCACTGCGCCGGCCAGGGTCACGGTCTTGCGTCGACCGGTGCGCAGCAGGTTGCAGCCGGCAACCGCGAAGTTGTAGATGGTGTTGTCCTGGGTGCTCCAGATGTTGAGCAGCAGCATCGCCATTGCGGCCATGGCAAAACCTTGCAGCAACAGCACTTCGACCACGTCCGGTTGCTGGTAGACGATGGCCCCGTAGGCGCCGATCAACACCATCAGGCCATTGCCGATGAAAAAACCGATCAGGCTCGCCAGCACCGCCACCCGCGCCGAGCGCGAGAAGCGTGTCCAGTTGGTCGCCTGGGTAGCGCCGCTGACGAAGGTGCCGAACACCAGCGTGATGGCGGTCGACCAATCCAGCGTCCCCGTGGGCACGACGGCCAGCAGGCCGTCGATGCCGCCAACTTCCACCGTGGCCACCCACATCGACAGCATCAGAAGCAGCATCATGGCGGGCACGGCAATGTAGGAAAGAATTTCCAGGCCGCGATAACCCACATACGCGGTGGCGCAGAAGGCCAGGCCGAACAGCACCATCAAGCCCAGCACGGGGCCGTCGCCCAGGCCGAAGTATTTGCCCAGCACCACGGCGGCGGTCGCGGTGCCCCAGGCGTACCAGCCGATCTGGGTAAATCCCAGGATCAGGTCGCTGAGCTTGCTGCCCACTTCGCCAAAACAGAAACGCCCCATCAGCACCGAATTGAGACCGCTCTTGAAGGCGATGTATCCCAGGGCTGCGGCGTATAGCCCCAACAGCAGGTTACCGACAAGAATCACCGCCATCATCTCGCCGAAACTGAACGCCACGCCAAGCTTGCCGCCGGCGAACATGGTAGCGGTGAAAAAGGTGAAGCCCAGTAACACCATGGCGGTGGAGGCCAGGCCTTTGCGCGCGTGCAGGGGGACTTCGCTGAGGGGATAGTCGTTGCCGGGGGCGTTTTGCGTCATGAGGCGTTCCTTTGCTGGAGGGAGGACGCGAGGAGGGTTGCAGTGGTCGTGCCAATGTCGCGGGTCTGGGCTCAGGGGAGTAATGGCAGGAAACGTAATAGCGCCGCGACGATGGCCTCCGGGGCATCTTCCTGCATCAGGTGCCCGGCATCGGCGATCGGATGAAACTGCGACCCTGGAATCATCTGGTGCAGCGCACGCCCGCGGTCGATGGGGATCCACTGATCGTCCTCGCCCCACAGGATCTGCACGGGACACCGAACGTTCGGGTACTGGTTTTCGACTTCTTGGGTATAACGCTCGTCCATCTGCGCTATTTGTCGATAGAACGCTGCCTGCCCCGGATCGCCCAGCCACGGCTTTACATAGTGCGCGAGTTCCTCATCGGGGATATCACGCTTGATCGCTCCACGGATATAAGCCGGCACGATGGCGCGCTGGATGTAATCGGGCAAGCCACTGAACGCTGCTTCATGCTGGCGCACGTGCTGCACGAAAGGTGAGCCCCAGGGCGTGAGCGCCACCGGGTCGATCAGCGTCAAGCTGCGGTAATCCTTGCCGTTGAGCAAGTGCGCTCGCAACGCGGTGGCGCCGCCGAAGTCATGGGCAACCACATCCGGGCGGTCCAGCCCCCAATGTTCCAGCAGTCGCGCCAGCAGCTCGTTCTGAATGCCCAGTGACACATCGCCGTCGATCTTCTCCGACTGCCCGTAGCCCAGCAGGTCGAAGTAGTGCACACGGTGGGAGGCAATGAAATGCGGCGCGATGCGGTGCCAGACATGGGACGAGAAGGGCGTGCCATGCACGAACACCAGCGGCGGGCCGTCGCCGCGTACGGCGAAGCGGATGGCGTGTCCGTTGAAGCGATAGGTTTGGGGCAGCGGCCAGTCAGTCATGCCCATGTCCTCCTGGTGGGAAAGAGGCCAAAAGCATAGGCATAAAAAAACAGCCCAGGGGGCTGTTCGGGTGTTTCACTGACGAAACGCATGTCGTCAATCTGTAGGAGCTTGCTTGCTCGCGATGGTCTTCAACGATAACGCTGGAAGTCTGGCATCCAGCGGCGCTCCCAGGTTTTTCGCGAGCAAGCTCGCTCCTACAGTAGGGGATGTGTTTGTCTGGGTTATTCGCCGCGATAGATGCAGCCACTGGTACAGGTTTCATGGATGCGGATCGCGCTGAGTTCCGGCAGCAATGGCTTCAACTCACCCCAGATCCACTTGGCCAGCACTTCACTGGTCGGATTCTCCAGGCCAGGAATGTCATTGAGGTAGTTGTGATCCAGTCGCTCATACAGCGGCTTGAAGATCGCCTTGATCTCGGAGAAATCGCGAATCCAGCCGGTATGCGGATCAAGGTCGCCACTGAGGTGAATCGCCACCTTGAACGAGTGACCGTGCAGGCGGCCGCATTTGTGGCCGTCCGGGACATGGGGCAGGCGGTGGGCGGATTCGAACGTAAACTCTTTGAAGATTTCCACAGTGTCTTGAGCTCTGTCAGGTGGCGATCGCCGCAGCGATAGGGGCAGGCGGCGAGTTTAACAGCTTGTCCTGACTAAAGGGTCAGCAAGCGTTCGCCGAGGCGACCGTTGGCGGCCAGTTCGAGGAACTCGTCGCCCAGGCGACGGCTTTCGTCCATCGCCACGCGCCAGTACTTCTGCCGGCTTGGCGCATCGCCCATGAAGCGCTTGAAGTCATTGCGGTCGGGCAGCTTGCCGAAGGGCAGGCGCGCCAGATATTGCCTTGACGGTGCCAGCAACAGCACGTCCTGCAGCCGCGTCGAACAGGCGCGGCGCCAGGGCAGGGGCTTGTCGAACCAGCCGGGAATGATCCGGTCGGTGAAGTGCGGGTACAGCACGATGTCATTGCCGCTGTAGGGCAGGTCGAGGTGGTAGTCGAGCAGGCCGCCGTCGCGAAAGGTTCCGGCGCCAGCGCCCGGCAGGTCCCGAACACCTTCCATCACCATGGGGATCGAGCCGGATGCGAGCAGTGCCTGGCGCAGGTTGGCGGCGTTCAATGCGACGAAGCGCGAGGGGAAATCGGTCAGTGGGTGCACCGGCGGGGGGAGACGTGGATCGTGGATGATCAGACGTTCAAAATGCCGCGACAGGCGCGAGCGGTTGCGCAGGTTGTCGGCGATCACCGTCGACAACCCCAGGCCCAAGTGACCGCGATGGTCTTGCGCAAGCCGGCCGTGGCTTTTGACCACCATGATGTTCAGCCGATAATGCGCATTATCGAGAATCGCCGAGTCGCGGCCGTCGAGCAGCTCCTCGAGCATGCGCCGCGAGCTCTGGCTGATCTGTGCCATGGTCACGCCTTTGTTGAAATCCTGCTCGGTGTACAGCCGGCCGAGACGCCGGATGCCCTCGGCGGCGTCCGGCAGGCAGGCGCTGGCGAAACGCCAGGAGCCCACCGAGGCGCCGATCAGCGAGCGCTCCCGCGGGGCGGCCGGCAGCCACTCACCGAACAACGCCAGGTCCAGTCCCTGAATCCCCAGGGCTTTGGGGCCACCGGCGGCGCCGGGCAGCGTGCCGACATCGGCGGCGCTCAGCCCTTGTTCACGGATGCGCGCAAAGGCGCGGGGGCCGGCTTTGAGGGTCAGGGCGGGGAACTTGATGTGGATGGCGGTCATACCGGATCTCGATTCTGGCAAGCGGGAGCGATTATAAGAGATTTCAAAGGCAAACCCTTGCGCAATGCATGATGGCCATTCAGTTTCAGTTAAGTTCGAATCGTTAAGGTAGCTCCCGTAAGCAACACCCAAAAAATTCGGAGACACCGATGAAAACCCTGACTGCCCTGTTCACTGCTTCCCTCGTCGCCATGACCGCCAGCCTCGCCCATGCCCGGGACCTGGGCCCTGATGAAGCCCTGCGGCTGCGCGACGCTGGTACCATTGTGTCTTTCGAGAAGCTCAATGCTACAGCTCTGTCCAAACACCCGGGCTCCACCATCACCGAGACCGAGCTGGAAGAAGAGTACGGCAAGTTCGTCTACCAGGTGGAGATGCGTGACCCACAGGGTCTCGATTGGGACATGGAATTGGACGCTGTCAGCGGGCAGGTTCTCAAGGATCAACAGGATACGTAATGAAGGTGCATTTTTTGTCCGGCACGCGCGCCAGCCTCCGAGTGGGGCTGGCGCTGCTGGTCTTCTGCTCTGTGGTGATGGCCCGCGACCTGGATCAGGACGAAGCCCTGCGCCTGCGCCAGCAAGGGGTGATCATGCCCCTGGAGCAGCTGCTGCAGCAGGCCCTGGATCGCTATCCAGGGGCCAAATTGCTGGAAGCCGAGCTTGAAGAAAAACACGACGTCTACATTTATGAAGTCGAACTGTTGACCGCCGAAGGCGTAGTCCGCGAGCTGGACCTCGACGCCACCACTGGCCAGTTACTGAAAGACAAGGAAGATTGACCGATGCGCTTGCTTCTCGTGGAAGACCACGTGCCCCTGGCCGACGAATTGATGGCCGGTCTGAACCGCCAGGGGTATGCCGTGGACTGGCTGGCCGACGGCCGCGATGCGGTGTACCAGGGCAGCAGCGAGCCTTATGACCTGATCATCCTCGACCTTGGCCTGCCTGGTTTGCCCGGGCTTGAAGTGCTGGCGCAATGGCGCGCCGGTGGTCTGTCGACACCCGTGCTGATCCTGACCGCGCGCGGTTCCTGGTCCGAACGCATCGAAGGCCTCAAGGCCGGCGCCGACGATTACCTGACCAAACCCTTTCACCCCGAAGAGCTGCATTTGCGCGTCCAGGCGCTGTTGCGCCGCTCCCACGGCCAGGCCAACCAGCCGACGCTCAAGGCGGCGGGCCTGCATCTGGATGAAGGCCGCCAATGTGTGACGCGGGACGGTGCCGACATCTTGCTCACCGCTGCGGAATTTCGCCTGCTGCGCTATTTCATGCTGCACCCCGAACAGATCCTGTCCAAGAGCCACCTGGCAGAGCACCTCTACGACGGTGAAACAGAGCGTGATTCCAACGTGCTGGAGGTCCACGTCAATCATCTGCGACGCAAGCTGGGCCGCAGCGTGATCGAAACCCGTCGCGGCCAGGGTTACCTGTTCGGCGGGCAAGCCAAGTGAGGTCGATCCAGCGCCGCTTGAGCCTGGGCCTGATCAGCGTGATGGTGATTGTCGGCCTGGTATTGGCGCAGACCAGCCTGTGGCTGTTCGAAATGGGCTTGCAGCGCTACCTTGAGGCGGGCCTGCGCAACGACAGCGAGAACCTGCTGGTGGCACTGGTACGTGGGCCCCAGGGTTTGCAACTGGAGGAGCGGCACCTGTCGCCGGCCTATCAGCGGCCGTTCTCCGGGCACTACTTCCGCATCGACTTCGCCGACAAACATTGGCGCTCGCGATCCCTGTGGGACCAGGAGTTTCCCCAACTCACTGAATCGGGGCTGCACAGCAACCTGCAACTGGGGCCCGAGGGCCAGCAGTTGCTGGTGTTGCGTTCCGACTATCGGCGGCTGGGGCAGTCGATTTCCATCAGCGTGGCGCAGGACTACACCCCGGTGCGCGACAGTTTCCTGCGCATGCAACAGGTCGGCCTCGGGCTGGGACTGGCGGGGCTGCTGCTGATTCTGGTGCTGCAACGGGTCACCGTACGTCGAGCATTGCGTCCCCTGGAAAAGGCCCGCGAGCAGATCGCCCAGTTGCAACAGGGGCAGCGCTCGCAGCTGGACGATCAGGTCCCGGTAGAGCTGGAGCCGTTGGTGGCGCAGATCAACCATCTGCTGGCGCACACCGAGGACAGCCTCAAGCGCTCGCGCAATGCCCTGGGCAATCTTGGTCACTCCTTGAAAACCCCGCTGGCGGTGTTGGTGAGCCTGGCCTCGAGTGAAAAACTCGATGACCACCCCGAATTGCGCAGGATCTTCAAGGAGCAGCTGGAGCAGGTCCGGCAAAGGCTCAATCGAGAGCTCAATCGCGCAAGGTTGTCCGGCGATGCGCTGCCGGGCGCCTTGTTCGATTGCGCTGGCGAGTTACCGGGGTTGCTGGCGACGCTGAACATGATCCACGGTGAACATTTGCACCTGAGCTACCGCGCGCCCCAGGGGCTGCAACTGCCCTGGGATCGTGAAGACCTGCTGGAACTGCTCGGCAACCTGCTGGACAACGCCTGCAAATGGGCGGATGCCGAGGTGCGCTTGAGCGTGGTGGAGACGACGGCAGGGTTTGAGTTGGATGTGGAGGATGACGGGCCGGGAATACCCGAGGATCAACGGACCCAGGTCTTCAGCCGCGGCACCCGTTTGGATGAGCAAACCGATGGGCACGGCCTGGGGCTGGGGATCGTGCGCGATATCGTCGACACGTGGGGCGGGGTGTTGCGCCTGGAAGAGAGTGAGTGGGGCGGGTTGCGGGTGGTGATTGAACTGCCCAGGCGCTGAGACCTGAAACTGCCCCAAAGTCCCTGCGGGAGCCAGCCTGCTCGCCATAGCGGTGTGTCAGTCGACATCTAGTTGCCTGACACTCTGCTATCGCGAGCAGGCTCGCTCCCACATTGGCTCTTGCACATTGGCTCACCCGTGCGCTGTGGAGTGGCTCACACGCGAAACTGATCCATCAAGCTCTGCTGCTGATTCGCCAGGCTGTTGAGTGACTGGCTGACCCGCGCCGACTCATTCGCCTGCCCCGACAGCGACTCCGTGACGTCGCGAATCGTCGCCACGTTGTTGTTGATCTCTTCAGCCACGGCGCTCTGTTCTTCCGCCGCACTGGCGATCTGCAGGTTCATGTCGCTGATCACCGTCACCGCTTCTCCGATCTGGCGCAGGGCGGTCACGGCCTGGCCAACCTGCTCGACGCTGCCCTGGGCCTGGCGATGGCTGTTGCTCATCGAGCCCACCACCTCCTGTGTACCGCTTTGCAGCTGCTCGATCACCAGGCGGGTTTCCTCGACCGACTCCTGGGTACGTCTCGCCAGGTTGCGCACCTCATCGGCCACTACGGCAAAGCCGCGACCGGCTTCACCCGCGCGAGCGGCTTCGATGGCGGCGTTCAAGGCCAGCAGGTTGGTTTGTTCGGCGATGGCGCGAATCACTTCCAGCACCGAGCCGATTTTCTCGCTGTTGGCTGCCAGGCCTTCGACCTGCACCATCGCCGCACTCATGTCGGCGGCAAGGTTGTCGATGCTGGTGGTGGTCTGGTCGATCACGGTCAGGCCACGGCGAGTCGCATGGTCCGCGTCGCGGGCGGCCTGGGCGGCTTGCGCTGCACTGCGGGCGACGTCCTGGGCGGTGGCGCTCATTTCGTGGGACGCGGTGGCAACCTGGTCCACCTGGCGATACTGCTGCTCCATGCCGGCGCTGGTTTGAGTGGCGATCGCGGAGGATTGGTCAGCCGTGCTGCGCGCATCCTGCACCGAGCGTTTCACTTCGGCGATGATTGGCTGCAGCTTGTCCAGGAAGCGGTTGAACCAGCCGGCCAACTGGCCCAGTTCGTCCTGCTTGTCGTAGGCCAGTCGGCGGGTCAGGTCGCCTTCGCCGCTGGCGATGTCTTCGAGCATGCGCGCCACCCCGAGGATCGGTTTGGTCACACTGCGGGCCATCAGCCACACCAGCAGCAGGCCGATCAACGCGGCCAGCACGCCCAGGCCCAGTTCAACCAGGGTGCCAGTGGTGTTGCTCTCATCGAGTTGTCGTTCCAGGGCTTCGGCAGGACCGACCAGGACTTTTTCCGGCACTTGCAGCAGCACGCCCCAGGATTTGCCACCGGGGATCGGCTCGAAGGGTGCGAGCACCTTGAGCTGTTGGTCGCTGTGCAGGCTGGCTGTCTTGTCGCTGGTCGCCAGCAAACGAATCAGCTCGGCGCCGCTGCTCTTGTCGACACTGTCCAGGCGCTGGCTGAGTTTGCTCGAGTCCGGGCTGTAGCCGGCCAGCAGGCCGACCGGGCTGATGATGCTGACGTGGGTCTGGCCGTCGTAGAGCTTCTTGCTCGCCGCCTGGCTGATCGATTGCAGGCTGTTGAGGTTGATGTCCACCGACAGCGAAGCGATGACCTTGCCGTTGACCATCAGCGGAAAGACGATGCTGGTCATCAACACGTCCTGGCCGTCGATCTTGTAGAAGTACGGCTCGATGACGCACGGCTTGAGCGAGGTGCGCGGGCAGGTGAACCAGGCGTTGGCCGGTTCGCCGCTGGGGCCGGCATTGGTGTCGGCCATGTCGCTTTCCGGCAACGCCATGGACGTTACCTGGCCCGGAGTGGGCTGCGACCAGTACAGGGCGAAGCGGCCCTTGTCGTTGCTGCCCAGCTCGGCCTGGCCGGCGAACAGTTCGTCTTTGCCGTCCAGGGCATTGACTTCGAACACCAGTGACAGGCCGAGCAGTTCCGGGTTGGCCTGCAGTGCCGACTTGACCTGGCGGGTCAGGTCTTCGCGCAGGTCGAAGGCGTCGAGGAAGCGCTTTTCCGCCTGGTCGCGCAGGAACAGCACCTGGCGCGAGAAGCCATGGCCGTATTGGTAGGCGTCCATGAACTGCTGGCGAATGACCAGCGCCTGGTTTTCACCCTGGGATTGAATACGTGCCTGGGCGGCTTCATTGAGCATCTCCGTGCTCGAGGCCTTCACCAAGGCGGAACTGTGCTCCATGCGATACAGCGAAAGACCCACCAGCAGGGTCACGATACCCGCCAGGCAAAGCCCGGCCAGCAGGGTGATTTTCCATTGAATGGAAAGTTGTCTGAGCGACATGGAGACGTCCTTATTCGATAAATATCTGCGGCTTGGTACTGTAGCGGCCGTTACTCGGGATTCTTGATGGTGTTTACCGAATATCGAATTTCACCCGGTAGGAGCTGCCGAAGGCTGCGATCTTTTGATTTTCAATGTTCTTGATGACGCCAGAAGCTCAAAAGATCGCAGCCTGCGGCAGCTCGTACGGGATCGTGTTGGCTTTGACAAGCTGGCAGTGCTGCGGCACAGTGCGCGCCCTCTAATAAAACCCATTCTAAAATCCGCTGGCGGCTCTTCGCAGACTGCCGGCTGAGCTCATTCTGCTTGCCTTGAGGTAACGATGATTAATGCAGTAATTGCTGCGGTCGGCGTCATGCTGATACTCAGCCTGTCCCGCGTACACGTAGTGATCGCGCTGATCGTGGGCGCGCTGGTCGGTGGCCTGACCGGCGGCCTGGGCATCGACGCCACGCTTAAAGCGTTCAACAGCGGCCTTGGGGGCGGGGCTACCGTTGCGCTGTCCTATGCCTTGCTGGGGGCGTTCGCGGTGGCGATTGCCAAGTCGGGGATGGCCCATGCCCTGGCAGACAAGGCGCTGGCCATGGTTGATCGCCAGCACGCCAGCAGTGGCGGCCGGGTCAAATGGTTGCTGATCGGCCTGCTGGGGGTCGTGGCCATCGCTTCGCAAAACATCTTGCCGATACATATCGCCTTTATTCCGTTGCTGGTGCCGCCGCTTTTGTACGTGCTGACCAAGCTGCAACTGGATCGACGGCTGATCGCCTGCGTCATGACCTTCGGGCTGATCACGCCGTACATGTTCCTGCCGGTGGGCTTTGGCAACATCTTCCTCAACGAGATCCTGCTGGCCAACGTCGCCCGCAGCGGCGTTGATATCAGCGGCATCAATGTCACCCACGCGATGGGTATCCCGGCGCTGGGCATGGTGTTTGGCCTGGCGATTGCGTTTTTCAGCTACCGCAAGAAGCGCGTCTACGACCTGGGCAAGATCGAGCAGGTCGAGCAGGTGGCGGTGCAATACAACCCGCTGAGCCTGATGGTCGCGGGCCTGGCGATCATCGCCGCGTTCGTGATCCAGCTGCTGCTCGACTCGATGATCATTGGCGCCCTGGCAGGGTTTCTGATTTTCTCGGTGTCGGGAATTGTGAAGTGGCGTGATACCGACGATCTGTTCACCGAAGGCATGAAGATGATGGCGATGATCGGCTTCATCATGATCGCCGCCTCGGGGTTTGGCGAAGTGATCAAGGCCACTGGCGATGTGCAGTCGCTGGTCGTAACCGCCGCTTCCTGGATCGGTCACAGCAAGGCCATTGGTGCCTTGTTGATGTTACTGGTGGGGTTGCTGGTGACCATGGGCATCGGGTCGTCGTTCTCGACGGTGCCGATCCTGGCGGTGATTTTCGTGCCACTGTGCGTGCAGCTGGGCTTCAGCCCGCTGGCGATCGTGTGCATCGTCGGCACTGCAGGTGCACTCGGGGATGCGGGCTCCCCAGCCTCCGATTCGACCCTCGGCCCGACCTCCGGCTTGAACGTCGATGGCCAGCATCACCATATCTGGGACACTGTGGTGCCGACTTTCCTGCACTACAACCTGCCGCTGCTGGCCTTCGGCTGGGTGGCGGCGATGGTGTTGTGATCCCCACGCCTCACTGATCTCCCCTGTGGGAGTGAGCCTGCTCGCGATGACGGCCTGACTTTCAGCATTGATGTTGGCTGACACTCCGCTATCGCGAGCAGGCTCACGCCTACAGTGGGTGATATTCAACTTTTGCTCCGGCGTGCCGTTAAAGCTTCCAGGCACGCCAATAAATCAAAAGAGTGAATGTCATGCGCATGAGCCTCAAGGCTAAAGTCCTGTCCCTCGCCGTCCTCCCGGTGCTGCTCTTTGCGCTGGTCATCAGTCTGACCACGCTGTTTATCCTGCAGCAACAGGCGCGCAACGAAGTGGAGGAAACCCGGCAACGCCTGCTCTCTGACGCCAAGGCCACCTTGCAAAGCTACGTGGCCGTGGCCGTGTCCACGATCAAACCTCTCTACGAAGCCGCCGCCCCCGGCGACGATGGCGCGCGGGCCCAGGCGATCAAATTGCTGTCGAGCATCAGCTATGGCAAGGACGGCTATTTCTTCGGCTATGACTCCAACACCGTGCGCCTGTTCAAGGCCAACAGCCCGGAAGGCGTCGGCCAGAGCTTCAAGGACAACCGCGACCCGAACGGCGTGTACGTCAACCGCGACCTGGTGAAAGTCGCGAAGGACGGCACCCATTACCTGCAATACAGTTCACCGTTGCCGGGCAACACCCAGGTGCTGGTGCCCAAGCTTGGTTACACCGAGTACCTGGCCAAATGGGACATGGCGGTGGGTACGTCGGTGAATCTCGACGGCATTGAGGCGCAGGTGGCGCTGGTCGAGGCCAAGGTACAGGCGCGCATGGAAGGGGTGGTGTGGAGCATTGTCGGCATCGCTGCCGTGGTCTTGCTGGTGATCGCCGCTGCTGGCGTGTTGCTGTCCAACACGATCTTGCGTCCACTGCACCTGATGAAGGCCAACCTCGATGACATCGCGGCAGGCGAGGGTGACCTGACTCGCCGCCTGACCATTACCAGCCAGGATGAACTTGGCGAACTGGCGGGCTCGTTCAATCGTTTTGTCGACAAGATCCATGGGCTGGTGCGCCAGATCACTGAAATGACTTCGCAGCTGACCGGCCTGGTGACTCAGGTATCCGCTCAGGCCCAGCGTTCGGACCAGGCGATGGAGCGCCAGCGTCACGAGACCGATCAGGTGGCCACGGCGATCAATGAAATGTCGGCGGCGGCCCAGGAAGTTGCCAAAAGCGCGCAGAACGCTGCGGTAGCGGCTCAGCAGACGGATGAAGAGGGCCAGGCGGCCAAGCGGGTAGTGGCTGGCAGCATCGTGAAGATTCATGCACTGGTGGACGACATTCGCAGCAGCGGCGTGTCGCTGGACAGTTTGCAGCAGGACGTGTCGTCGATTGTCAGCGTGCTCGGGGTGATTCGCTCGATTGCTGACCAGACCAACCTGCTGGCCCTCAATGCCGCGATCGAAGCGGCTCGCGCCGGCGAGGCGGGCCGCGGCTTTGCTGTGGTGGCGGACGAAGTGCGGGCGCTGGCCAGTCGCACGCAAATCAGCACCCAGGAAATCCAGGGCATGATCGACCGTTTGCAGGCGGGCACGCAGTCAGCGGTTGAGGCGATGCGTCGCTCCAGTGAGGCCGGCGACGGCACCAGCGCCCAGGCCAACGAGGCGGGCGCTTCGCTGGATGCGATGGCGCAGTTGATTGGCACGATCAACTCGATGAACGCGCAGATCGCCAGCGCCGCCGAAGAGCAGACGGCCGTGGCCGAAGAGATCAACCGCAGCGTGCATCAGATTGCGGCAGCTGTAGACAGCGTCGCTGACGAAACCCAGCTCGGCGCACAAACCACCCGTAGCCTCGCAGACCTGGGGCAACGGTTGGGCGGACTGGTTGGGCAGTTCCGTATCTGACGCCTGACGTTTTTGGTGGCCTTTACACGTCTGTGGCAATTGAGCTCCTGTGGCGAGGGGGGCAGCTTGCCTGCTCCAGGATGGTGCCATAGCGCACTGCCTGCCTCGCCAGCTACGGTCGGTCCCAGTACGGCACCGCCCCGAAGCATTCGACAAAAAAATCGATCACCGTCCTGACCTTTACCGACAACCGTCGGCTACCGGGCCACAGGACGGCGATCTGCTGCGGTTCCAGGCTATTGGATACCTGATACTCCTCCAGCACGGGCACCAGCGTGCCGTTACGCACCGCTTCGCCAATCAGCCATGACGGAAACATCACCAGCCCCAGGCCCTGTTCCGCCGCTTGAGTGAGAGTGTCGGCATGGTTGCCGGTGATTGGCCCCTTCACCGAGTAAGCCACCCAGTCCTGCTGATCTTTGCGGAAGAACCAGCGCTGCTGACCGGCCACGCCTTTGTAGGCCAGACACTGATGGGCGACGAGCTCGTCGGGACGCCTCGGGGTGCCGCGACGCTTAAGATACGCCGGGCTGGCCGCCACCTGGAAACGATGGGGCGCCAGAATTCGCGCCTGCATGCTCGAGTCGTGCAGGGGGCCGATGCGGAACAGCAGGTCGGCACCTTCCTGCAGCGGATCGACGGAGCTGTCGGTCTGCTGGATATCCAGTTGCAGCTTCGGGTAGCGCTCGCACAACTGGCCAAGCCAGGGCGTCAGGTGCCGTTGCCCGAAGACCACCGGGGCGTTTATCCGAACCAGTCCACTCGGCTCGCTTCGCTGCTCCTGCAGCGCCTGTTCGGCTTCCTCGAGCTGCACCAGCACCAACCGCGCATGGTGCCCCAGCATGCGCCCGACCTCGGTAGGGGTGACGGCGCGCGTGTGGCGGTACAGCAGTTGTTGGCTCAGGGCCTGTTCCATCAGCTGGATCTGCCGCGAAATGGAGGAGGGTGCCAGGCCTTCGCGACGGGCGACTTCAGAGAAACTGCCATGGTCCAGCACCGCGACAAACAGCCTGAGCGCCTTGAATCCAAATTCGTTGAGACCCTGCATGATCAATCCTGCTGTGCGTAATGCGCAAAAGTGTTGTCTGGATGTTCCCATTTATCGCAAAGGGAAGCCAGCCGATAATGCACGCCTCCTTCGCCCATGGGGCGCAAGTCTGCCCGCGAAATCATCGCTCACCCGCTTGTTGCCGACCCGAGCAGCGTTTTCGCGAGCAGGCTCGCGCCGACATGGGTTTGTGTTAACTGACCACAGGTTATCTTTATGCAATCTTCAATCGAACAGGTCGCTGCGACGCCTGCCACCAAACCGGGGCTACGGCTGCTGCTGTTGCCGCTGGTGATCCTGGCCGGCATGGGGCTTTCCGTGGAGGCCGGGTTGCTGGGGCCGCTTGGGGTTCAGGTCGGGCATCTGTGGGCGACCTTGAGCATCTTTGGCGTTGGCTCGGCCATCTTGTTTCTGCTGCTGTTGATGAGCGGCCCGCAACAGGGGCCGGCGTTGAACACCTTGCCGCGCTGGCAACTGATCGGCGGTTTCCTGGGCCCCGTGTACGTGATCGTATTGACGCTGGCCACGCCGCATATCGGCATCGCCATGACGATGATCGCGATTCTTTCAGGGCAGGTCGGTAAAAGCGTGCTGATCGACCATTTCGGCTGGTTCGGCGCAACGCGCAAAAAGGTCAACGGTGAACGCTGGCTGGCGTTGGTGTTGATTGTTGCCGCACTTGTTCTGATTGCCAGGGGTTGATGATGAGTCTGTTTATTTTGTTGGCGGTGGTCGTAGCGGCCGGTGCGGTGTTGAGTGTGCAGGCGGCGATCAATGGACGCCTGGGTGAAACGGTGGGCGTGTTGCGCAGCAGTCTGTTGACCTTCGTGGTCGGCGCTGTGGTCACCGGCCTGCTGATCCTGTTCTTCGAACCGGCCCATGCGGTGAGTCTGCTCGACGTGCCGAAATGGCAGCTCAGCGGCGCCCTCTTCGGCGTGGTCTACATGATGGTGATGGTCGGCGCAGTGCCACGGGTAGGGGCGGCTGTCGCCACTGTGGCGGTTATCGTCGGGCAGTTGGGCATGGGCATGCTGATCGACAATTTCGGCTGGCTGGGCAACCCGGCAATCGAGTTGTCGGGCAGCCGGATCCTGGCGATGGTGTGCCTGGCGCTGGCGCTGGTGTTCATGTATCGCAGTAATACGCGGCAGGCGTAACGTCGATGGTTGATGGTCCTACACTGTAATCACGGGTGGGCATCCGCTGCATCCGGACGACCATAACGATGGAGTCAAGACCATGACCGTAACCAGGACCGATACCTGCGACTGCCCCAAATGCAAGTGCGAGCTGGGTGAGCACCCGATCGCTCGACACGGCAAGCATTACTGCTGCGAAGCGTGCGCCAAGCACCACGAGCATGGCGAAGAGTGTTCATCCAAAGGCTGCAAGTGCGCGCACAGTTAACCGGTCACCCAATAACCGGTCACTCAAACAAAGTGGAGCCTTTTCAGGCTCCACTGTTGTTTTGGGCAAACCATGCTTCGCGGGTCAGCCAGCCGGCCGCCAGGTCACGTTCTCGACGCCGAATTTCTCGGCCATCGGTTTGCTGGTCTTCTGCACCTTCTCCCGGCCAAAGCGCGGGATCCGACCCACACCGGCGTCACAGCTTGCCCAATGCCAAGCCTCTGCGTTGTCCATCTTGTCCAGACGGATAATGAAAGACTTGGGGGCGCCATGAAGGGTGTACTCAATGACGAATAATTTTGCGTTGTTCATAAAGCCCGTGATTCTCCCTGTGGTATTAGAAGGATCATGGGCGGGCCGGAAAATTCAGTCGGATTGTCAGACGGCAGCGAGTTGGGATGGGCTCCCAACCTGAAACTCACTATAGCTGAGGGAACCTGCACGGTGGTTTTTTGGCCTGAAGGCCCAAAGATCACAGGCCGGCTCTGATCGTCCAGGTGATTGCTGTACGATTGTCGACCTGACTTCACAAGGTGCCCCCCATGAGCGAGCCGATTCGTCTGACCCAATACAGCCACGGCGCAGGATGCGGCTGCAAGATTTCCCCCCAGGTGCTGGAAGTGATCCTGGCAGGCAGCGGGGCGCAGAACCTGGACCCGAATCTGTGGGTCGGCAATGCCTCGCGTGATGATGCGGCGGTCTATGCCATCGACGAAGAACGTGGGGTGGTCTCGACCACCGACTTCTTCATGCCGATCGTCGATGACCCGTTCGACTTCGGTCGCATCGCCGCCACCAACGCCATCAGCGACATCTACGCCATGGGCGGCGATCCGCTGATGGCAATCGCCATTCTCGGCTGGCCGGTCAACGTGCTGGCCCCGGAAATCGCCCGGGAGGTGATTCGTGGCGGTCGCTCGATCTGTGATGAAGCAGGCATTCCCTTGGCCGGCGGGCACTCCATCGACGCGCCCGAGCCGATTTTCGGCCTGGCCGTGACCGGGCTGGTGGAAAAACGCCACATGAAACGCAACGACACCGCGACCGCCGGATGCCTGTTGTACCTCACCAAACCCCTGGGGATCGGCATCCTCACCACCGCCGAGAAAAAGGGCAAGTTGCGCCATGCCGATATCGGCCTGGCCCGCGACTGGATGTGCACCCTGAACAAGCCTGGCAGCCGTTTCGGCAAGCTTGAGGGCGTGACCGCGATGACCGACGTCACCGGGTTCGGCCTGCTCGGGCACCTGGTGGAAATGGCCGACGGCAGCCACCTGACCGCGCGTATCGAGTACGACCGCGTGCCGCGCCTGGCCGGTGTTGAGTATTACCTTGAGCAGGGTTGTGTCCCAGGCGGCACCCTGCGCAATTTCGACAGCTATGCCAGCAAACTGGGACGTCTGCAGGAACTGCACAAGCGTGTGCTGTGCGACCCGCAAACCAGCGGCGGCCTGCTGATAGCGGTCACTCCGGCAGGCAACCCGCAGTTTCTGAGCGTGGCCGCCGAACTGGGACTGACCCTTGAGCCCATCGGTGAGCTGGTTGAGCGACAGACCCACGCGGTCGAGGTGTTCTGATGCCAATCGACTGCACCGACTACCGCGCCATTTTCCTCAACGACCGACCCATGCTCGATGCTCGTGCACCGGTGGAATTCGCCAAGGGCTCGTTTCCCGGCGTGGTCAACCTGCCGCTGATGAATGACCACGAGCGCCAGCGCATCGGCACCTGCTACAAGCAGCACGGGCAGGAGGCAGCGATCACCCTCGGGCACCAACTGGTGTCCGGTGCGATCAAGGCCGAACGTATCCAGGCCTGGGCCGATTTTGCCCGGGCCCATCCTGAAGGTTATCTGTACTGTTTTCGCGGTGGCTTGCGCTCGCAGCTTGTGCAGCAGTGGCTCAAGGACGAGGCGGGCATCGAGTACCCACGAGTCGGTGGCGGCTACAAGGCCATGCGCTCGTTCCTGCTGGACACGGTCGACCAGGCAGTGACGCAGTGTGATTTCGTGTTGCTGGGCGGCATGACCGGTACCGGCAAGACCGAGGTGCTCACGCAGTTGAGCAACGGTCTGGACCTGGAAGGCCATGCCAATCACCGCGGCTCCAGTTTCGGCAAACGCGCCACTGACCAGCCCTCCAACATCGATTTTGAAAACCGCCTGGCCGTGGACATCTTGAAAAAACGTGCGGTTGGCATCGAGCGCTTCGTATTGGAAGACGAGAGCCGCACGGTCGGCAGCTGCGCCTTGCCGCTGCCGTTGTTCCAGGGCATGCAGCAGTATCCGATGGTCTGGCTGGAAGACAGCCTGCAAGGGCGGGTCGAGCGGATCCTGCGCGATTACGTGGTAGACCTGTGCGCGGAATTCATCACTGTGCATGGCGAAGTCGGGTTTGCGCTGTTCTCCGAGCGGTTGCTGGAAAGCCTCAATAATGTGCAAAAACGCCTGGGTGGCGAACGGCACCGGCGCATGCTGCTGTTGATGGAGGATGCGTTGGCGGAACAGGCACGCAGCGGCTCGGTGGACCTGCACCGGGCCTGGATCGAGGGCTTGTTGAGCGAGTATTACGACCCGATGTATGCGTTTCAGCGCGAGAAAAAGGGCGCGCGAATCGAGTTTGCCGGGGAGCGGGATGCGGTGCTCGAGTATCTGCTGGCGCGTGCTGTTCAGCGGGGGTGATGTTGCCCGCGATGGCGCCCTCACGGGCGCCACAAAATCTACAGCAAAGCAGCCCCAATCAACCCGCTAACCACACCAATCCCCATGGTCATCAGCGCCACACTCACCAGCACCCTCGCATCGAAATCCTTGCGCAGCATCAGCAGCGACGGCAGGCTGATGCTCGGCAGGGTCATCAGCAGCGCAACGGCGGGGGCGGTGCCCATGCCGAGGGTCATCATGGTTTGCACGATGGGGATTTCCGCTGCCGTTGGAATCACGAACAAAGTGCCGATGATCGCCAACGGCACCAGCCACATCAGGCTGTTGGCCGTGGCCCCATCGATGTGCGGAAACACCCAGACCCGCACTGCGCCGAGCACCAGCACTGCCAGGATGTAAATCGGGATAGTGCTCCAGAACAGTTGCCAGAGCGTGCGGCCCCAGCGCACCAGGAACGGTTGCACATCCACCGTGCTCGCTTCACTCACTGCTTCCACAGCCGCTTCAGGCAGCACCTGAGGGCCGGACATGCGCTGCGCCACCCAGGACACGCCAAACACCAGCACGATACCCGCCACCAGGCGCAGCGCCGTAAAGCCCCAGCCCAGCACGAAGCCCATGAACACCAGCGTGGCCGGGTTGAGCACCGGATTGCCGATCCAGAACGCCAGCGCGGCGCCGACTGACACATTGGAGCGACGCATGCTGGCCGCTACCGGTGCCGCGCAGCATGAACACATCATGCCCGGCAGGGCGAACAGGCCGCCGCGCAAGGTCGAGGCAAAACCGGCGCGGCCGAACAGGCGAAGCAGCCAGTCGCGGGGGATCAACACCTGCAGCAACGAGCCGAGAATCACTGCCAGCACTGCAGCTTTCCAGATCGCCAGGAAATACACCTTGGCATAGGTCAGTGCAGCGGCCAGGGGAGCGGTCTGGGCGTCGTTGAGGATGGAGGCGCCGATGCTGTGGTTGTCAGCGGCGAGGAAAGCCTTGGCGTAGTAGGGCGACCATTTGACGTAATACAGGCCAATACAGGCGACCAGGACAAAAAGCGCAGGTTTCCACCAGAACGACCAGCCCCTGGAGGGGGCAACTGTGGATGAGAGTGACATGGGGAGGTTCCGGGGCAAGAAGGACAGGGTTCATGATAGCCCAGCTCCTCCTCCCGGCGCAGGCACTTACGTTGGGCAGGTCTCGCGACCGTTATCCAGGCCTTGCTTGTAGGTGTGGCTTTCCAGGCTGGCCTTGCCGTTGTGCCAGGTCAGGGTCAGCACATACAACGAGTCGTAATCGCTCGATTCCCAGTCTTCGGTAATCTTCTGCTTCTTGCCCAGGGCGTCGCCCGCCACCTTGTTGATCAGCTCAGGCAGGTAGCCATGGGACCAGGCGGTGTAGATGACCGAGTTGTGGTACTTGTCATGGAGCAGTTCGTCGGCCAGGTCGCTGGTATCGTTGGCCGAGAAGTTGATGTTCACCGGCAGGCCGAGCTTGATCGCACTCGGGCTGATGGTCATCAGGGGACGGATGTAGCTGTAGGAGTTATCCAGCTCGCCTTCCTCGACATTGCGGGTCGGGTTGGCCGCAAACACATAGTCGGCCTTGCCGAATTTTTCCGGGAGCAGGGTCGCCAGGTCAATGGCGCGATTGAGGCCCTGGCAGTTGAGCTGGCCCAGGCCGCCCTCGGGTTTTTCCGCATGGCGCAGGAACACCAGGGTCTGGGTACCGTCAGCGGGCTGGGCGCGGCTTTCACTGGATTCCAGCGACAGGAACACCGCACTGGTGGCGAGCAGTGCCGGCAGAAAAAGATAGGCGCGATGCTTGAAGCGATTGGCAAATTTCAAGAATTTCATCGAATAAGGGGTTCTTCAGCGCATTCGGTTAAGGCTGACAAACCTTTACACCGCGAGCTTCCAGCGTCGGGTGATTTCCATGTCGTTGAGCCGGTCCGTTTCCGAAGGGGCAAGGATCAGAGTGCCTGAAGCCCATTTGGTTCGATCCCGACAGGTGCGCCGCACTCTACCGGGATGCTTTCTCGGATGTAGGAAAAGTTACCGACAGGATGTTACAACTTGTCGTCGCAGCTGCCGGAGGCTGCGATCTTTTGCTCTTGATGTTCAGCAACCTTGAAAAATCAGGATCACGATCAAAAGATCGCAGCCTTCGGCAGCCCCTACGGATTATGATCGGCTTACATCTTCCTTTGGATGCTCCCATGACTGATTTGTCCGCGTTCCCCATCACGCAAAAATGGCCGGCCCAGTACCCTGAATGGATCCAGCTGTATTCCCTGCCGACACCCAATGGGGTCAAGGTCTCGATCATGCTCGAAGAGATCGGACTGCCCTACGAGCCCCATCGCGTCAGCTTCGAAACCAATGACCAACTGTCCCCGGAGTTCATTTCGCTGAGCTCTAACAACAAGATTCCGGCGATCCTCGATCCCCATGGTCCGGCCGATCAACCCTTGGCGCTGTTCGAGTCCGGGGCGATTCTGATCTACCTCGCCGACAAGAGCGGGCAGTTACTGGCCCAGGAATCGGCGGCACGCTACGAGACGCTCCAGTGGCTGATGTTCCAGATGGGAGGCATCGGGCCGATGTTCGGCCAGCTCGGCTTCTTCAATAAATTCGCCGGCAAGGACTACGAGGACAAACGCCCACTGAGTCGTTATGTGGACGAAAGCAAGCGCCTGCTCAAGGTGCTCGATACCCGGCTGCAAGGGCGGGACTGGATCATGGGCGATCGCTACACCATTGCCGACATCGCCACGTTCCCCTGGGTGCGCAACCTGATCGGCTTCTATGAAGCGGGCGACCTGGTAGGCATCAACGACTTCAAAAACGTGACGCGGGTGCTTGAGCGCTTCCTGGCGCGGCCGGCAGTCATGCGCGGGCTGGAAATTCCGAAGTAGTCCATTCAACAAGACCAGGGAAAGGCCATGCATTCATTTGATTTCAAGCAGGTAGATGTGTTCAGCCGCAGCCCGCTCAAGGGCAATCCGCTGGCGGTGGTGTTCGCTGCTGATGAACTGAGCGACGAGCGGATGGCGGCGTTTGCCGCCTGGACCAACCTCAGCGAGACCACCTTCATCCTCCAGCCCCGTGACCCGCGGGCCGACTACCGGGTGCGGATCTTCACCACGCTCAAGGAGCTGCCATTCGCCGGTCATCCGACCCTGGGGACTTGTCATGCCTGGCTGGAAGCCGGCGGCGTGCCCATGGCCGAGGAGGTGATTCAGGAGTGCGGAGTCGGGCTGGTGCGTATTCGTCGCCAGGGCGCGGAGCTGGCTTTCCTGGCGCCGCCGCTGATCAGGACCGGGCCGGTGGATGCCGGGATTGTAGAACGGGTGCGTCTGGGGTTGGGCCTGGAGCGCGGCGCGATCCTGCGCAGTCAGTGGGTCGATAATGGCGCCGGCTGGCTGGCGGTGATGCTGGCGGATCGCCGGCAGGTGCTGGACCTGCAGCCCGACCATGCGCAAATGCTCGGCCTCGCGGTCGGGGTCGTTGCGCCTTGGCAGCCGGCACGCGATGGCGATGCCGCGCAGTTCGAAGTGCGTGCATTTATCAGCGGCGACGGCATGCCTGAAGACCCGGCCACCGGCAGCCTGAATGCCGGGCTGGCGCAGTGGCTACTCATGGAAGGGCTGGCACCGCCGAGCTATGTGGTCAGCCAGGGTGTGACCATGGGTCGCGCCGGGCGAATCCAGGTCGAGCAAGTGGGCGACGAAATCTGGGTCGGCGGCCCCGTGGTGACCTGTATCAGCGGCACTTTGACCCTCTAGACCGACCGTGCCGTCTGGTGATTATTGCCGGACCGGTAACGCACTCTTGGTCAACAAGCGTTTGTGCGGTACGCCGCACAACGCATAAGCTTTCGCCCCCTACGACTTTTGTCTTGTCCCAGGAACCTCCATGTCCAGTCAGTTCCCCGAAGCACGTCCACGCCGTCTGCGCCGCAATGCGAGCCTGCGCAGCCTGTTCCAGGAAACCGAGTTCAGTCTCGATGACCTGGTGCTGCCGATCTTCGTCGAGGAAGAAATCGACGACTTCGTGCCGATCAAGAGCATGCCGGGCGTGATGCGCATTCCCGAATCGAAACTTGCCGGCGAGATCGAGCGCTACGCCCGTGCCGGCATCCGTTCGGTGATGACGTTCGGCGTGTCCCACCACCTGGACAGCAACGGCAGCGATACCTGGAACGAAAACGGGCTGGTGTCGCGCATGTCGCGCATCGCCAAGGATGCAGTGCCGGACATGATCGTGATGTCCGACACCTGCTTCTGCGAGTACACCGACCACGGCCACTGCGGGGTCATGCACAATCATGAAGTCGACAACGATCAGACCCTGGTCAACCTCGGCCGGCAGGCCGTTGCCGCAGCCCAGGCCGGTGCCGATGTGATCGCTCCTTCCGCGGCGATGGACGGGCAGGTCCAGGCGATTCGCCGGGCGCTGGATGCCGCCGGTTTCACCCACACGCCGATCATGGCCTATTCGACCAAGTTCGCTTCGGCGCTTTATGGCCCGTTTCGTGAAGCCGGTGGCAGTGCCCTCAAGGGCGATCGCAAGAGCTACCAGATGAACCCGATGAACCGCCGCGAAGCGGTGCGCGAGTCGTTGCTGGACGAGCAGGAAGGCGCGGATGCGCTGATGGTCAAGCCGGCCGGCGCGTACCTGGACATCATCCGCGACATCCGCGAGGCTTCGCGCCTGCCGCTGGCGGCGTACCAGGTCAGCGGCGAATACGCGATGATCAAGTTCGGCGCCCAGGCCGGGGCCATTGACGAAGACCGGGTGGTCCGCGAAAGCCTTGGGGCGATCAAACGCGCCGGTGCCGATCTGATTTTCACTTACTTCGCGATGGACCTGGCGCTGGCCGGGATCTAACCAACAGCAACCTGCCTGTGGCAGCGGCAAGCCCGCTCCCACATGTTTGTTGTGTGGGGTGTCAGGGGTTGGTGAAAAACGTACGAATCGCGTGATCACGGAAATAGCGTTCGATCACCTTCGGATCCGAGCTGTTCTCGGCGATCGCCACATAGGTATCCGGTCGTAACAGGTAGAACCCGTTACGTCCAAGGCCCGCCGCTTCGAACGCAGGCCGCCAGGCAAATACCTGCAACGGCAGGTGATGCTCCAGGCACCAGGCGATCATTTCGTCGCTGGTGTCGCCATACACATGCACCTGCCAGACCGGCTGCTTGAGCGATTCATAATTGTCGCCTTCGCCATCGTGCGCCCAAGGCAGTCGATCCCCGCCATGGACATGCCCGGCTACGCCTGCACTCAATGCCATCGTCCGGTAATTCAGAGTGATCTGCGAAACCGTGCGAAACAGAAATTCGCGGGATGTTTCGAACGCGGCCATTTTCGGAATGAGCAACGGCGCCAGGCGGGTGCGCAGCAGGTCGGCCATGGGGCCTTGGGCGGTGACCAAACTGAATACCCGGTCGGTGGTGGCGACCAGTTTGCGGGCAAAAGCGATGCGTTCCGGTTCATAACTGTCGAGCAACCGCGTTTCGGCACCGCCACTCAACACGGCGGCGAGTTTCCACGCCAGGTTGATGGCGTCACCGATCCCGGTGTTCATGCCCTGGCCGCCGACCGGACTGTGGACGTGGGCGGCGTCCCCCAGCAGAAACGCGCGACCGGTGCGAAAGTGATCCGCCACCCGATGATGCACGCGGTAGGTCGAGAACCAGTTCACCCGCTCGATCTGCACGTTCATGCTCTGGATCGCGTGATTGCTGACATCCTCGAACCGCAGGTTTTCCGACTGTTCGGCGCGCTCATCGCGCATTGTGCCGATCAGACGCGCGCGACCTTGCTCGGCCATGGGAAACACCGCAAGGAAGTCGGCCTCATCCAGGTCCACGTGCAATTCACCATTGAGGGCCTCGCCGCTGGCATGCACATCGGCCACGTAGAAAATCTGCTGGTAGGTGCCGCCGGGAAAATCGGTATCGAGGGCCTTGCGCACGATCGATCGGGCGCCATCACACCCGGCCAGGTAACACGCCTGGCAAATTTCCTGCTGGCCGTCCGGCAAGCGCAATTGCGCACTGACGCCGTCGCCGGTTTCCTCGAAACTTTCAAGTTCGGTACTGCGTTCAACCTTGATTCCAAAGGCTTCGAGGCGGGTTATCAATAGTCGCTCGTGCTGGTCCTGGGGATATATTTCCAGGAAAGAGTAGGGCGTGAGGCCTTCGCCGACGGCCGTCAGGGGCAAGCGCGCGACAGGCCCGCCCTTGACCCAGAAATTCGCCGCGGCAACGCGATGACCGCTCTGCACCACGGCGTCGGCGAGGTCGAGCTGGCGATACAGTTCAAGGGTGCGCGCCTGCACCGCCAACGCCCGGGAGGTCGTGCCGGGCGCCGAGGTCTTGTCGATGATCCGCACCCGAATCCCCAGTTTGCTCAACCACAGCGCCAGTACCAGTCCAGTGGGGCCGGCGCCGACAATCAGCACATCGCTTCGATTCATGGGGCTGGTCTCCTCGCCGTGTTGCTCAAGTATGGTCCAGCTCGAAACCGCGTCCAGACGGCCTGCCCAACGGAAAAAGCCCTCTGGTAAAAGCATGCCTGCTGGGGACGGCGTTCCGATCAAAAGATCGCAGCCTCGTTTCTCTCGACAGCTCCTACCCGGATTGCATGCAGATCCCGCGCAAATCAGACCCGGTTTAGGCGGGGGAACAGTTAGCGGCGGCAAGAGTCATAGCCTGCGCCATGCCATTGATCGTATGGTTAACCGTCCCGAAGAATCTGATGGAACACCATGCAAGCCAATCGATTGATCACAAGCGTCACCGCGCTACTGGTACTCGCCGGTTGCGCCACGCAAAGGACACCGGAACCGCCTGCGCGCAAGCCCGCAGAGGTCAAGGCTGAACTGGTGCGCCTGTTGCCGGCAAAAACAGCCGATCGCCAGGGCTGGGCCACGGACATCTATGCCGCATTCGCCGCGCAGGGCATTTATCCGAGCACGCAAAACCTCTGCTCGGTGCTCGCCGTCACCGAGCAGGAGTCGACGTTCCAAGTGGACCCGCCAGTGCCCGGGCTAGGCAAGATCGCCCGTGAAGAAATCGACCGCCGGGCCGCCAAGGTGCATATCCCCCGCCTGCTGGTCAGTGGCGCGCTGCAGGTCAACTCGCCCAACGGCAAGAGCTACAGCACGCGGCTCAATGCCGCACGCAGTGAAAAGGAGCTAAGCGCGATCTTCGATGATTTCATCGGCATGGTACCAATGGGGCAGACGCTGTTCGGCGGATTCAACCCGGTGCATACCGGTGGGCCGATGCAGGTCAGCATCGATTTCGCCGAACAGCATGCGCGACAGTACCCGTATCCGGTCGAGGGCACGATTCGCCGTGAAGTGTTCACTCGTCGCGGCGGCATGTATTTCGGCATCGCCCACCTGCTGGGTTACCCGGTGAGCTACGAACAGCCCCTGTACCGCTTTGCCGATTTCAACGCCGGCTGGTACGCCAGTCGCAATGCAGCCTTTCAGAATGCCGTAAGTCGCGCATCTGGCATCCCGCTGGCGCTGGACGGTGATCTGGTGCGCTACGACGCAATCATGCCGGGCACCACCGAGCTGGCCGTGCGCAGCCTTGGCAAGCAACTGGACATGCGCAATCCGACCATCCGCGCTCAACTGGACAAGGGTAAGAGCCTGGAGTTCGAGGAAACGAAACTGTATCAGCGGGTGTTCGAATTGGCGGAGCAGGCTGAAGGCCGGTCATTGCCCCGGGCGGTATTGCCGGGAATCGTTCTGCAAAGCCCGAAAATTACCCGAAAACTCACCACCGCCTGGTTCGCCAAGCGGGTGGATGAGCGCTATCAGCGTTGCATGGCCCGAGCCCGCTGAGCGGGCCCAGGCCTCAGTGGGAGCGGGCGTTTGTTTGCATCAGACGGCCCAGGGTAAATTCAATCAAATGACCTTCACTGCCCGGCCGATGAACTGAATCGGCCCGGTCGGCTTGCCGATTGGCGAGCCATTGGGGTTCTCCAGGGTCAGCTCGAACAGTTGATCAGGAACCAGTGGCGGCAGTTTATCCAGCGGCACCGACAGGGTTTGCCCCGGTTTGACCAGACCCAGGGATACCGGCCCTTGCCAACCGTCTGCCTTGGTCCAGAATTCCAGCGCCTTGTCGGCTGGAACTTCAACCACCCCCAGCGGAATCAATTGCAGCTCCCTTGGGTTGCTCGCCTGGACGACCCAGCCCGGCGCCTTGTCCTGAGGGCCGACCAACACCACCAGGTAGGTCGGCTTGGCCGTGGTCTGCGTCAACAGCAATGCACCGAGCAGCAGGCTGGCCGCCAGCCCGGCACCGGCCAGCCCGCGCCATAAGGGCAGCAGGTTCCACCAGGAGGGCGCGCGCGCGGCAGGTAACCGGTGCTTGGGCTCCAGGACCTGCACACTGCGCTCAATTCGCGGCCACAATTGGGTAGAAGGAAGCACCGGCTCGACGAGGTCGGTCAAGCCGAGCAGGCGACGTTCCCAGCTGTCGACCGCCGTGCGCAACTCGGCGTCGTCCTCCAGGCGCAGGCGCACCTGAGCTCGCAACTCGCCCGAGAGCGTGCCCAGTACATACTCGCTGGCCAGTTCGTCGCGCTCTTCAGGGGTTTCGTTCAAAGGTCTGCTGATCATCCCATGCACTCCCGCAACGCCGTCAGGCTGCGCTTGATCCAGGCTTTGACCGTGCCCAGCGGGGTGCCGAGCTTGTGTGATATCTCGGCGTGGGAATAACCGTCGACGTACGCATGCACGATGCAAGTGCGCCGTGCCGGTTCCAATTGCTCCAGGCAGTGATGGATGCGTCCGGAATCGGCCTGGTCATCGAAAGCTTCGGTAACGTCCGGCACTTCGGTCTCGTCGTGGCTTTCGCGCCGATGGTCGCGCAGGAAATTCAACGCCAGGTGCCGCGTTACGCTGTACATCCAGCCCCGCGCCGAACCTCGCGCGGGATCGAATCGCGCGGCACCGTTCCAGATTTTCAGAAATGCATCGTGGACAATATCTTCGGCCAGCGCGGTGTCGCGTACCAGGCGCTTGGCCACGCCCAGCAGGCGCGAACTCTCCTGCACGTATAAATCGCGCAAGGCCTGCCGATCGCCTCGCCCGCAGGCGGCCAGATGTGCTTCGTAATCGAATAAGGGTTCGGGCAAGGACACTGTGCTCAGCCATTGTTGGGACCTGGCATGCAATCTAGCAAACAAACATACCCCCTGTAGGCGCAAGGCTTGCCCGCGATGGTTTTCTATCAGCAAATGTTGTGTCTGCTGACCGAAAGCCATCGAGGGCAAGCCTTGCTGCCACAGCTGCCACAGCTGCCACAGCTGCTACAGCTGCTACAGCTGCTACAGCTGTTCCAGGTAACAGAAATTGCAGGTGTCCCAGATCACAGGTCATGCATGTGTTCCAGAATATTGCAGTATTCCAGGCGTCTATTAGAGATTAGAGATGGGGGCCGGAATCAGCTGGCGGCCCAGAAAATGTAATCCGCCTGGTACTTCACCACTTCCTGCTTGCCCTTGTTGGCGGAGGTGCATTCGGTACCCGGTGCCACGCCGCCCTTAAGGGCCACGCGCTGGATGTAGCTCACGCCGCTCATCGCGCCTTTGCCTTCGGCCGGATTGGCCTTGACCAACTGGTACGGCAGGTTACCCGGTGTCGATGGTGCGACGGCCAGTTGGGTACCGGTGACCTTCGAGCCGTCCTTCGCCTGCCAGGTGGCCGGCGGGCCGAAATAGGTGCCGACCTGTTTGCCGCTGCGATCGTTAAGCACCGCTTTGGGCCCCACGAAAACCCACTCGGTCATGCCGGCGGCGTTGGCCTTGTCGCGGCACTCATAGGTGATCTCGCCGACCCCGGTGGTCTCCATCGCTACCTTGTGCCCGTCCGGCACCTTGATGCTGTCGGGCAACCCGGTCTGGGCGAAGGCGGCGGTAGTGGTGGCAAGCAAACCGGCAAGGCACATCAGCTGTTTGGCGTTCATTGATAGCACTCCGAAAGTGGGTAATCCGCTGTGCAGCATCAGCGCTGCTACAGGTACTACCCGCCACCGGGCGATTTGGATGCAGAGGCGAAAAAAGAAATTTTTCCGCAGGAGCCGAGTCAGCTGCTACAAAGAGAGAACTGCAAAGGAGGTGTGTATGTACCAGCTCTACGGACACAGGAACTCCGGCGCTGCGGCGATTGAGGCGGCGTTGGAACTCTGCGAGATTCCCTATCGTTTTATCGATGTCGAGGCCTCACCAGAGTCGGCGCAGGCCCTGGAGAAACTCAATCCGCTGAAGCAGATACCAACCCTGCAATTGCCCGACGGCAGCGTCCTGACCGAGAGCGCCGCGATCCTCATCCACCTGGGGCTGACCTTTCCCCAGTCGAACCTGCTGCCGGATGACGTCGCCGAACGCGATCAGGCCATTCGCGGCCTGGCGTTCATTGTCAGCAATTGTTATGCGGCGATCGGCATCATCGACTACCCCGAGCGCTGGCTGGACGAGTCGGATGAGAAGTCCCGACAGAACCTCATGGCCGGCGCGCGCCAGCGCCTGCACTGGAGTTGGGAGGTGTTCGCCGACCAGTTTTCCGGCGAGTTGTACCTGGGCGACGAGGCGCCAGGCGCTCTGGACGTTCTGGCCGCCGTGGTCAGTCGCTGGGCGGGTAGCCGCGAACATCTGCGCATCACCCGGCCAGGATTTTATGCGTGGCTGGAGCGAATCGATCGGCATCCGACATTGGCACCGGTGTTTGCCCGGCATTGGCCAACGTGAACAATACTGTGGGAGCGCGCCTGCTTGCGATGGAATGTCAGATCCAATGAGGTCGACTGACACTCCATCGCGAGCAGGATCACCCACGGTGGGAACCCAAACTATTCGCCGCGAATGTACTGCTCCAGCTGCCGAATGAGCTCGGCCTGTTCGGCAATGGCTTCCTTGACCAGGTCGCCGATCGACAGCAGGCCGATCAGCTTGCCGTTCTCGACCACAGGCAAGTGACGCAGCCGTTTATCGGACATGATGCCCAGACAGGTGTCCACGGTCTGGTGGGTGTCCACGGTGATCACTTGCGAGACCATGATGTCGCGCACCGGCGTACCCACCGAGGAACGACCATGCAACACCAGTTTGCGCGCGTAATCCCGTTCGCTGATGATCCCCAGCACCTGGTCATTTTCCACCACGAGCAGGGCGCCGACGTTCTTCTCGGCCATCTTCATCAACGCTTCTAGCACCATGTGGTCGGGCTTGATCTGGTGCACTTCCTGGTTCTTCTGATCTTTCAACTTGAGCAGTTGGGCGACGGTTTTCATGGTGGGTACTCTGGTGTTGTCGTTGTTCTAGAAGAATCATAGACCCGGGCGTTGAGGGCAAGACGCAAAGCGGCGGATATCATGCAAAAAACGTCATTTGGC
The DNA here is from genome assembly GCF_040310425.1 of Pseudomonas sp. 65/3-MNA-CIBAN-0223. Classification (NCBI taxonomy): domain Bacteria; kingdom Pseudomonadati; phylum Pseudomonadota; class Gammaproteobacteria; order Pseudomonadales; family Pseudomonadaceae; genus Pseudomonas; species Pseudomonas sp. 65/3-MNA-CIBAN-0223. The sequence continues at coordinate 28,008 of NZ_JBEOPV010000015.1, read as the reverse complement.
TGTTTTTTTATACATTTTCCCATTCCAACTCCACATAACCTCGCTGGCTCGGCAGCTGTGACGAGGATACGCGTAGAATCCCCACCTGAATCGTTATCGAGGCTGCACTGGTGGATCTACAGCAGGGTTTTGTCCTGACCCGGCATTGGCGTGACACCCCGGCCGGTACGGAAGTCGAGTTCTGGCTGGCGACCGACAACGGTCCCCGGCGCATTCGCCTGCCCCATCAACCGTCGGTGGCGTTCATTCCCGCCGAACAGCGGGAACAGGCAGAGCAGGTGCTACAGGGTGAAAAAAACGTCGAGCTACGGCCCCTGGCGCTGCTGGACTTCGAGCATCGCCCGGTGCTCGGCCTGTACTGTCAGCTGCACGGCCAGTTGATGCGCCTGGAAACCGCCCTGCGCAAGGTCGGCGTCGAGATGTTCGAAGCCGATGTGCGACCGCCCGAACGCTACATGATGGAGCGCTTCATCACCGCACCGGTGGTCTTCGGTGGCACGCCGAATGCCGAAGGACTGGTGCTCGACGCGCAGATGAAAGCTGATCCGGCTTACCGGCCCACGCTCAGGCTGGTGTCCCTGGATATCGAAACCACCGCCCGGGGCGAGCTTTACTCGATTGCGCTGCAAGGGTGTGGCGAGCGTCAGGTGTACATGCTTGGTCCGCCCAACGGTGACGACAGCGAGGTGGACTTCCAACTTGAATACTGCGAGTCACGCACCCTGTTGCTGAAGAAACTCAACGAATGGTTTGCCCGTTTCGACCCGGACGCGATCATCGGCTGGAACGTCGTGCAGTTCGACCTGCGGGTGCTCCACGAGCATGCCCGGCGCCTGGCGGTGCCGCTCAAGCTGGGGCGTGGTGGCGAAGAGATGCAGTGGCGTGAACATGGCAGCCGCAATCACTTTTTTGCGGCAGCGGCGGGCCGCTTGATCATCGACGGCATCGAGTCCCTGCGCTCAGCGACCTGGAGTTTCCCCTCGTTCAGCCTGGAGAACGTCGCCCAGACCCTGTTGGGGGAGGGCAAGGCGATCAGCACGCCTTACCAGCGCATGGACGAAATCAACCGCATGTTCGCCGAGGACAAGCCGGCCCTGGCCAAATACAACCTCAAGGACTGCGAATTGGTCACGCGGATTTTCGCCAAAACCGAGCTGTTGACCTTCCTGCTCGAGCGCGCCAGCGTTACAGGTTTGCCGGCGGACCGCAGCGGCGGCTCGGTAGCGGCCTTCACCCACCTTTACATGCCGCTGATGCACCGCCAGGGCTTTGTTGCGCCGAACCTCGGCGGGCGGCCACCGCAAGCCAGTCCTGGCGGTTTTGTCATGGACTCACAGCCGGGGCTCTACGAATCGGTGCTGGTGCTCGACTACAAGAGCCTCTACCCCTCGATCATCCGCACGTTCCTGATCGACCCGGTCGGCCTGATCGAAGGCCTCAAGCACCCGGACGACCACGACTCGGTCCCCGGTTTCCGCGGCGCGCGGTTTTCCAGGACCCGGCATTGCCTGCCAGCGATTGTCTCGCGGGTGGCCGAGGGCCGGGAAACCGCCAAGCGTGAGCACAACGCGCCGCTGTCCCAGGCCCTGAAGATCATCATGAACGCGTTCTACGGCGTGCTCGGGTCCAGCGGCTGCCGGTTCTTCGACACGCGCCTGGCCTCATCGATCACCTTGCGCGGGCACGAGATCATGCTGCGCACTCGTCAGCTGATCGAGGCGCAGGGGCACACGGTGATTTACGGCGATACCGACTCGACCTTCGTCTGGCTGCGTCGGGCCCATGGCCAGGAAGAAGCCGCGCAGATCGGCAGGGCCCTGGTCGATCACGTGAACCAGTGGTGGCGTGGGCACGTGCAGCAGCAGTATGGGCTGCAAAGCGTGCTTGAACTGCAATATGAAACCCACTACACGCGGTTCCTGATGCCGACCATTCGCGGTGCGGAGGAGGGCAGTAAAAAGCGTTATGCAGGATTGGTCCGCCGTGCCGATGGTACCGACGAGATGGTCTACAAGGGCCTTGAAGCGGTGCGTACCGACTGGTCACTGCTGGCCCGCCAATTCCAGCAGGAACTCTATTCGCTGATATTCCACCGCAAGCCCTATCAGGATTATGTGCGCGACTACGTGCGCAAGACCCTGGCCGGCGAGTTCGACGAGCGCCTCGTCTATCGCAAACGCCTGCGCCGCACCCTCGACGACTATGAGCGCAACGTGCCTCCACATGTGCGGGCGGCGCGCATCGCCGATGCCTACAACGACCAGCAGGGCCGGCCTCGGCAGTACCAGAACGGCGGCTGGATCAGTTACCTGATCACCGTAGCCGGGCCTGAGCCGCTGGAGGTGCGCAGCGCGCCCGTCGACTATGACCATTACGTCACGCGGCAACTGCAACCGATCGCGGACGCCATCCTGCCGTTTGTAGATGACGACTTTTCAACCCTGATTGGAGGGCAACTGGGGCTCTTTTGAGTCCAGTAGCGACAGGGTCCACTCGTCCGGAATGCCGTGGTAGTAACGGTCCATGGCCTGATGGAACAGACTGTCCCCGGGGCTGAACTGCGTAAACAGGGTCATGGAGGAGTGAAACTTCAGGTTGTCGGGGTGACCGAAAATGTCACCGATGGACCGATGCTTGATGTTGAGCACCAATTGAGTACAGGTCCGCAGCCGTGCACCCAGCACTGCATGATCCAGATAGGCCATCGCTTCTGCGGCCGACTGGATAGCGAAGCGCCGCGACATTTCGCTGCCACCCAGTCCGGCGATCTGCGGGAAGATGAACCACATCCAGTGCCGGCGCTTGCAGCCGGCAGCCAGTTCCTCGAGGACGTAGTCGAACACCGGGTCCTGCGCCTGGAGGAAGCGGTCCAGGTTAAAGGAGTCCAGCGGGTCGGTGCTTCTCATGTAGAAGCCCTCTGATGAAACCGATGGCCTAGACCATGGCCAGTCGCTGTTTGCGTTGTGGCGCACGAAACACTTGGTCCAGCGCCTCCAGATCCCCGGGTTCAAGCCGTATGTCGTGTGCTTGGGCATTGAGTTTGACGTGCTCGGGCCGGACCGCCTTGGGGATGGCGATTACCCCGTCCTGCCGCAGAATCCATGCCAGTGCCACCTGCGCCGGTGTCGCGGCGTGACGGGCTGCCACTTGTCCGAGGGTGGCGTGGGCCAGCATATGCCCACCTTGGCCAATGGGACAGTAGGCCATGACGGGCAGCCTCTGTTGCTGGCACCACGGTAGCAGGTCGAATTCGATGCCGCGCGCTTCCAGGTTGTACAGCACCTGATTGGTGGCGCAGGCCGGTGCAGCCAGTTCGTGCAGGTCATCCAGATCAAAATTGGACACCCCCCAGCGGCCGATCTTGCCGGCCTCGCGCAAGCGCTCGAAGGCTTCGACAGTTTCCTCCAGCGGATACTGACCGCGCCAATGCAGCAGATACAGATCGATGTAATCGGTGCGCAGGCGCTTCAGGCTGCGCTCGCACGCCAAGGGAACGCCCTGGCGACTGGCATTGTGCGGGTACACTTTGCTGACCAGGAAGACCTTGTCACGCTGACCCGCGATCGCCTCGCCCACCACTTCCTCTGCTGCGCCTTCGGCGTACATTTCGGCGCTGTCGATCAGGGTCATGCCCAGCTCGATGCCTTGGCGCAAGGCCGCGACTTCGCTGGCGTATTGCGACGAATCCTCGCCCATGCGCCAGGTGCCCTGGCCGATGACCGGTACCTCGACGCCGGCCAATTGCAAAGTGCGCATTCAAACCTCCTGAAAAATCCGCTGGTGTACGTTCGGCAGCATGAACGGCATGAGGTTCATTGCTGCAAGGCTCCAGGCTACCGCAGCCAGTGGACGTTGTTGAGTGGCGCATCCTTCGTGCAGGTTTACGGACCGTCGGCACTGCACTTTTTCAGCATTCGCGGCTCTATCCATGGCCTGCCCGCGGCGATCCCCACCGCCGGCCAATGCCCAAGTCGCAAAATTCATGGCCCAATTGTTGTCCCTCATCACCGCGCACATCCGCGGCCAACGCCGGCTACTCGCCTGCATGGCGCTGCTGTTCGTCACCGGTTGCAGCCAGCAGCAGGGACGGGACGTCATCAGCCAGTTTCGCGAAGGCAAACCCCAGGAATTTCTCCAGACCAGCGTCGACCGCATGGCCACCCTGACCATGCGCGACAACCTCGACAGCCTCTACCTGCTGATGAACAAGCTGTACCTGCGCAACCCCGACGAGCTGAAAAAGTCCGGCTTTCTCGACGCTCGAATCGCCGAAAAACAGGTGCGCATGGCGATCGAGCAACAGCAACCGCTGCCCACCCTGGGGGGCAGAAAGGACCTGGCGGCGCTGAGCTATGCCATGAGTCCGGAGTTCCTCGGCGACCGGGTCGGTGCGTTCATCTATGCCATCGGCAGCATGCTGGTGACTGCCCACGGCGACCGGCTGGAGTTCTACATGACGGATGCGATCAATCCGACCTTCGTCAACAACGCCGCGCGCAACATCGAGAAAGCCACCTGGATCCTCAGTCAGCGGCAGAACCCCCAGGGCGGACCCTTGCTGTTTTCCAACGAGATCTCGGAGGAAGGCAGCAACCTGAGTTTCGCCGTGGAATTCGGCAAGATCGTTGCGCGCCTGGACCTGTTGACCCAGATGCTCGACGAGCGATATCGACGGATCGGCCTGAACTACGCGCAGAGCCTGCTGTTTCTGAATTTTTTACCGGTGCAGTGATCCGAGTCAGTTACAGTGTTAAGTTGTATACAATCGATGTCGCTTGAAAGGGAGCTGCAACCGTCATGACAGACCAGGCCGCCGTCGAGCGTGCGCGCACCGAACACTCTGCCCAGAGCGAGAAGCTGCCTTACGCTGCGCTGCTGGCGTTCGCCATGACCGGTTTTATCGCCGTGCTCACCGAAACCCTGCCGGCCGGGTTGCTGACGCAGATCGGCGCTGGGTTGCAGGTCAGTGAAGTGTGGGCCGGCCAGCTGGTTACGCTCTATGCCCTGGGCTCGATCGTGGCGGCCATTCCGCTGACTGTGGCGACTCGCGGCTGGCGGCGTCGGCGAGTGCTGATGATGACGGTGTGCGGATTTCTGTTGTTCAACACAGTCACGACGTTCTCCAGTCACTACGGGCTGACCCTGGTGTCGCGCTTCCTGGCGGGCATGGCGGCGGGCCTGGCGTGGGGCATCATGGCCGGTTACGCCCGGGGGCTGGTCACCCCGCGCCTGCAAGGTCGGGCGCTGGCGATCGCGATGCTTGGCACCCCGGTCGCGTTGTCGCTCGGCACACCTGCCGGGACCTGGCTGGGTAACCTGATCGGCTGGCGCGCCTCGTTCGGCATCATGTCGGCCCTGGCGTTGCTGCTGGCGGCCTGGATCATGGTCGCCGTGCCTGACCGTCCCGGCCAGCCCTACACCGAGCGCCTGCCCCTGGCCAAGGTGTTCAGCATGAAGGGCGTGCGTCCTGTGTTGTTTGTGGTGCTGACGTGGATGCTGGGGCATAACATTCTGTACACCTATATCGATCCGTTCCTGACCCAGGCGGGCCTGGGTGAACGGGTGGACCTGGTGCTGCTGGTGTTCGGTGTCAGTTCGCTGGTGGGTATCTGGGTGATTGGCCTGCTGGTGGACCGTTGGTTGCGCCGGTTGGCACTGATCAGCCTCGCGGTTTTTTCGCTTACCGCGCTGGTGCTGGCCATGGCTGCGTCGTCGCCCTGGGTGGTGTATGGCTGCATGGCGGTGTGGGGGCTGTCATTTGGCGGGTCGGCAACGTTGCTGCTGACGGCGGCTGCAGATTCTGCGGGCGAGAACGTTGATGTGGTGCAGGCGATGCTGACGACTTCCTGGAACGTGGCCATTGCCGGGGGCGGACTGTTCGGTGGTCTGCTGCTGGACCGGGTGGGCGCGATGGCGTTTCCCTGGGCGTTGCTGATTTTGTCGCTGGTGGCGTTTGCTACGGTTTTTGTTAATAGCCAATACAGCTTCAAGCCGGGGCGGCGGTCGCACTGACCTGCAATGATCCGAACTCATTCTGTGGGCGCAACGCTTGCCTGCCGCGGCTGCCTGCGTCGCACCCCTGTGGGAGCAAAGCTTGCTCGCGATAGCGGTCCGCCATTCAACATCATTGCCGAATCGATATAACCATAGTCCGCATTGATATAAGTAGTTATAAGAAAAATCGCTATGCTGCGGACCAGTTTTTTCCTGCGGTTTGTTTGGGCGATTTATGGACTTTGGAAACCTCGGGTTAGTCGTTGCAGGCTTGGTAGTCGGTTTTATTGTCGGCATGACCGGCGTCGGTGGCGGGTCGTTGATGACTCCTATCCTGCTGTGGTTCGGCGTCAATCCCGCCACAGCGGTCGGCACTGACCTGCTGTACGCGGCCATCACCAAATCCAGTGGTGTTCTGGTGCACCGCAAAAACAAGAATATCGACTGGGCGATCACCGGCTGGCTGACCCTCGGCAGTGTCCCGGCAGTGGTCATGACATTGTGGTTCCTGAGCACGCTGCACAGCTCTCCGGATGCCATGAATGCCGTTATCAAACAGGCCCTGGGTTTCGTACTGTTCGCGACGGCACTGGCAATTTTCTTCAAGAAACGCCTGCTCGATTTCGCCCACAAACGTGCTGGCGGCAACTACAACCCGAGCGGTCCGCGCCTCAATGTGATGACCGTCATCACCGGTCTGGTCCTCGGCACCATGGTCGCACTGACGTCCATCGGCGCTGGCGCGCTGGGCACCGTGGCCTTGTTCATCCTCTATCCGCTGCTGCCAACCCGGCGCCTGGTGGGCACCGAAATCGCCCACGCCGTACCGCTGACCCTCGTCGCCGGCCTTGGCCACGCGAGCATGGGCAACATGGACTGGCACGTGCTGGGCTATTTGTTGATCGGCTCGCTGCCGGGTATCTGGCTGGGCAGTCACCTCACCGGACGGATCTCCGATGAAGTGCTGCGACCTTGCCTGGCGACCATGCTGGTATTGATCGGTTACAAATTGGCGTTCTGAGTGAGCCGTGCGTCAGGCCTTCTGGATCAGACGCTTCATCACAGTGATGCCGAGCCCCTCGTCATCGACCGTATGCTCGACAACTTCCCAACCCAGCCTGGCATACAGCGACTGGGCCTGGTCGGTATAGAGATACAACTCGGCAATGCCCAGTGCTGCCGCTTCGTCGACAATACGGTTCACCAGCGCCTAGGCAATGCCCCGGCCGCGATGCTCGACCTTCACATACACTCCAGCCAGCCACGGCGTCAGATCCGGGCGGGAGTCGAGGTCGCTGTCGATCAGCAGGGCGCCGCCGAGCAATTGTGCACCTTCAATGGCGACCACAACCGAGGGCACTGCACCTTTGCCACAGGCCGCCCGCATGCGCACGGTTCTGGCTTGCAGTGTGTCGCCGGGACGGTATTGACCCCACTCGTTGAAATTGAGTTCGGCCAACTCGGGGATGAGTGCTGGGTGGTCGCAAAGGTAGTCGATTTGCATGGCGCTTGAAGCTCCTTTTCATGACGCTGGCTTGTCGTGCGCCGACCATGGAATGTTCGTTTCAAGTCATCAACTGCGCACAGGATGGCGGTTGCGCAATAATCGCCCTGACCTAAGCTTTGAACAAAGCGAAACATTATTGCGGTGCTTCACCCGGAACAATCACCGCGATGCGCAATCATTAGAGCGTGGATTACAAAAGGAGATGCGCATGCTCATCAGGTCTTTGACCCTGACTACCTTGCTGGTACTCGCCGGCCCCTTGCTCGCCGCTGACGGCGATTCACCGCTGGACATGGACAAGGGCCGCTCGCGTCCGCTGATCGTGATCGCGCCCAGCACGGTGGACCCGACGTGGGTCAGCCTGAAAAAATCCCTGGAAGAGCCCGACAACAAAAAAGGCTTCACCGACCGCAACATGGTGCTTTATTCGGTGATCAACACCATGGGCCAGCGAGAGGGTAAAGACCTCGACCCGCAAAGTACGATGGCGCTGATTCGTGCACTGAAGATGGGGGCAGGGGCGCAGACCAAGGTCATTCTTGTGGGCAAGGACGGTGAGAAGAAGCTTGAGCAATTGGGGACGGTAAACCTGAAGGAGATTTTCAGCACCATCGATGCCATGCCGATGGCTGAAAAAGAAGCGGCGGCAGCGGCGGTGGCGGCACCGGCCGAAGCCGAACCGGCCAAAGGCGCCAAGGGCGCGAAACCTGCCAAACCGGCTAAACCCGCCAAGCCACCTGAAATGCCCGACGACTGACACAAAAATGGGCGACCTGCACAGGTCGCCCATTTTAGTGTTCACACGAAAGGTGGATTCGATCAGTGTGCCAGCACGCTCAGAACCGAGTGAGCGATCTTGACCCTGTCCGGGATTGGAAAGTTCTTGTTCGCCAGAATCACGATGCCTATCTCCTTGGAGGGCACCAACGCCGCATAGGCCCCAAAGCCGCCAGTCGAGCCGGTCTTGTTGATCAGTACATTCTGCGGCTGTGGTTGCGGGGGGTTAAGCCACTTGACTTGATGCGCCTGCATCGCCATTTCCGTTGAATTCCCGGCCAGTAGCTGGTCGAGTGTGATGGGGTAGCTGTACAGCTCCCAACCCAGCCCCTGAGTCATGTTTGCGACGGTGTAGTAGCCGGTGTGGGTGGTAGCGATAGCCTGTTGCATCGGCGCTTCCAGCTTCGTCGGCCGCATGTTTGCCTCGACATAGCGCAGCATGTCGACGGCGCTGGTTTTGACCCCATACGCCTCGGAATCGAGCGCTCCCGGGCCGACTCTGACCGGTTTATCCTCCTTGTTGTAGCCCTGGGCATACAGTGCCATTTCGGCCTGGGGGACCTTGAGCCAGGTGTGGGAAAGGCCCAGTTTTGGCAGCAAGGTCTGTTCCATCAACTGGTCAAATGGCGCCCCCATGCTTTGCGCGGCCAGGTAGCCAAAGAGCCCGAGGCTGGGGTTGGAATATAGTCGATGGCTGCCAGCGTCATAGGTCGGTTTCCACTGCTGGAAATAGCCGATCATCTTGTCTGGCGAGTCGGCATTTTCGGGGAACTGCAACGGCAGGCCACCGGCGGTATACGTGCCCAGTTGCAGCACGCTGATGTTGTCGAAGGCGCTACCTTGCAATGCCGGGAGAATCTGACTGGCCTTTGTGGACAGGGACAATTTGCCGCTGGCCTGGGCGTAGGCGGCCAGGGTCGCGGTGAAGGTTTTGCTGATTGAGCCTATTTCGAACAAGGTGTTTTCAGTGACCGCCTTGCCGGTTTCCCTGGAGGCTGCGCCGAAGTTGAAATAATGCGCCTGGCCCTTGTAGGTGACGGCTACCGCCATGCCCGCGATGTTTTGTTGCTGCATGACGGGGGTCACGGCGGCCTTCACGGTTGCTTCGATTTGTTGATCGGAGGGGGCGGCGGCGATGCAGTGGGTCGTGGCGAGGAGGAGTCCGAATGCGCTGCAGGCCAGGGTTTTGCTGAGGCTGGAGGTGTGCATGAGGTGTGGTTGTCCTTGGTGTTTTTGCACAGTGTACAGGCTGGGTGGGGAGTGAATCCTGAGCAAGCAACGCTTTGCTCTCACAGGTGTCACTTCCCGCAAGCCCAGGAAACGGATCTGTACACCGCCAAAAAGCCCTAGCGCATCAGACACGGCCGCTTGTTATCGAACTTCCAACCCGGAATCAGAAACTGCATCGCCACGCTGTCGTCCCTCGCACCCAGGCCCATGCCTTTATAAAGCTCATGAGCCTTGGCCAATTGATCCTCATCCAGCTCAACCCCCAACCCTGGCTTCTTCGGCACCTGCACGCAGCCGTCGACGATTTGCAGAGGTGCTTTGGTCAAGCGCTGGCCGTCCTGCCATATCCAGTGCGTGTCGATGGCGGTGATGTCGCCCGGCGCGGCGGCCGCGACGTGGGTGAACATCGCCAGAGAAATATCGAAGTGATTGTTGGAGTGCGAGCCCCAGGTCAGGCCCCACTCATGGCACATCTGCGCCACCCGGACCGAGCCCTGCATCGTCCAGAAGTGCGGGTCGGCGAGGGGGATGTCCACCGATTGCAGCTGGATCGCATGGCCCATTTCCCGCCAGTCGGTAGCGATCATGTTAGTGGCGGTTTTCAAGCCCGTGGCACGGCGGAATTCGGCCATCACTTCACGGCCCGAATACCCGTTTTCCGCTCCGCAAGGGTCCTCGGCGTAAGCGAGCACATGATGCTGATCCCTGCACAGGCGAATCGCTTCTTTCAACGACCATGCGCCGTTAGGGTCCAGGGTGATGCGTGCGTCAGGGAAGCGTTCGGCCAGGGCCGTCACGGCTTCGATTTCCTCATCCCCTGACAACACGCCGCCTTTAAGCTTGAAGTCCTTGAACCCGTACCGCGCATGGGCGGCCTCTGCCAGGCGGACCACGGCGTCGGTGCTCATGGCCTTTTCGTGACGCACCTGGAACCAGTCGTTATCCGCGTCCGGTTCGCTGCGGTAGGCCAGGTCTGTTTCGGTGCGATCACCCAGGTAAAACAGATACCCGAGCATCTTCACTTCATTGCGCTGCTGACCTTCGCCGAGCAGGGCGGCGACCGGCACTTCCAGATGCTGACCAAGCAGGTCCAGCAGCGCGGCTTCCAGGCCGGTCACCGCGTGGATCGTGATGCGCAGGTCGAAAGTCTGCAGACCGCGACCACCGGCATCGCGGTCGGCGAACGTCTGTCGCACCTGATTGAGGATCTTCTGATAGGTGCCGATCGGGCTCCCCACCACCAGCGATCGAGCGTCTTCCAGCGTCTGGCGAATACGCTCGCCACCGGGTACCTCACCGACGCCGGTGTGCCCGGCATTGTCCTTGAGGATCACGATATTGCGCGTGAAAAACGGGCCATGGGCGCCGCTCAGATTGAGCAGCATGCCATCGTGGCCTGCCACCGGCACCACTTGCATACTGGTGATGATCGGGGCTTTTGCGGTGTCTTGTGTGTGCATTTTCTTGTCCTTATGACCGGGTTCAGGCGTGGTTTGGCGCAGGGTCCAGTACAACGTCGGGAGCGGGCTTGGGTGTGTTGCGTGCGGCGAAGACGATGATCGCGGCAATGATCGAGGTGGCGGCCAGGCCGTACAGACCGCCCTGGATCGAACCGGTGTGCTCTTCCAGCAGGCCGAAGGTGGTGGGCGCGACGAAGCCGCCGAGGTTGCCCACCGAGTTGATCAGGGCAATCACCCCGGCAGCGATCCGTGCATCCAGATAGGCCTGGGGGATCGGCCAGAACAGCGAAGAAGCCGATTTGAAACCCAGTGCCGCGAAACAGATCGCGACGAAGGCGAAGACCGGCCCGCCTGTGGTGGACATGAACATCCCTGCGGCGGCAATCAGCAACGCGGCGGCCACCCAGGCTTGCTGGTGTTTCCATTTGGCTGAGAGGGACGCGAAGGCATACATGCCGATGATCGACAGTAACCAGGGGATCGAGTTGAAGAAGCCGACCTGGATGTCGCTGAGGTCGCCCATCTTTTTGATGATGCTCGGCAGCCAGAAGGTCGCGGCGTAGATGGTCAGCTGGATGAAGAAGTAAATCACGCAGAACAGGATAATCTGGCGGTCCTTGAGCAGCTTGCCCAGTGACGGCTTGATCGGCGTTGCTGCTTCGCGAGCCAGTTGTTCATCGTCGATGGCCTTGACCAGTGCATCCTGTTCGTCGCGGCTCAGCCACTTGGCGTCGTGCGGTTTGGAGTCCAGCCAGAACCAGACGAACACGCACAGGCAGACGGAGAACATGCCCTCGATGAAGTACATCCATTGCCAGCCGTGCATCCCCAATCCGTTGATTTGCAGGAGGAGCCCCGACAGCGGGCCGGAAATCAGCGAAGCAATGGCTGAGCCGCTGAGGAAGATCGCGATTGCTTTGCCGCGCTCCACGCCTGGCAGCCAGCGGGTGAAGTAGTAAATCACCCCGGGGAAAAATCCGGCTTCGGCTACGCCCAGCAGGAATCGCAGGATGTAGAAGTGGGTTTCGTTCTGGATGAATGCCATGCATGCGGCTACAAGGCCCCAGGTCAGCATGATGCGGGTCAGCCAGATACGTGCACCGACTTTCTGCAGGAGGATGTTGGAGGGGACTTCGAACAGCGCGTAACCGATGAAGAACAGGCCGGCACCAAGGCCGTAGGCAGCAGCGCCGATGCCCAGGTCGTGTTCCATGTGGGCGCGGACGAAGCCGATGTTTACCCGGTCAATGTAGTTGACGATGAACATGATGACGAATAGCGGCAAGACGTGGCGTTTGACTTTCGAGATGGCGGAACTCAGGACCGGATCGGCGGCCTGGTTCATCCCGTTTATGGATGATTTCACAGATTTTCTCCCACTGATTATTTTTATGCGGGGTGGAGCTTCCTGTTGCGTTGATAGACATCATACAACTGCTATTTTTACGCCTGCAAGGTGTTCTGCTCAGTAAAATGGCAGAAATAGGTGGTATTTTTTAATCTTTAGCGGAGGTGCTGGCGCTGTAATTAGCTATTTTCCAGGGTTTTGTTGAGTGTTGTCATACAAGCTGACCGTCTTTGCCAGAGATTCCCGAGCAGCGCAGTGCTACGATTGCAGCAGTTCCGCTTTCGGATGACGCCATGCAAGAAGACCTCGAAGCACCCGCTCGCAAGCGCACCCATAACCTGGCCCATGACCTGGTCGCCAAGCTGACCCAGAGCATCCTGCTGGGGCAGATGCAGCCAGGGGACAAGCTGCCGTCCGAGAACTCGATCGTGCAGGAACACGGGGTCAGTCGCACCGTGGTGCGCGAGGCAATCTCCAAGCTGCAGGCGTCGGGTTATGTCGAGACACGTCACGGCATCGGTACCTTCGTGCTGGAGCGCGAGACGCAGCAGGGCCTGCGATTGAACGTCGATACCGCGCTGGGGGTGCGCAGCATCCTGGAGCTGCGCATGGGGCTGGAAACCCAGGCCGCCGCGTTGGCAGCTATGCGCCGTTCGGATCAGCACCTGGTGCAAATGCGCCAAGCGCTGGACGACTACCAGCGCTTGCTGGCGAATAGCGACAGCTGCGTTGAAGCCGACAGGCGTTTTCACCTGCTGATCGCCGCAGCCACCGGCAATGCCTGCTTCAGTGAAATCATGCAGCACCTGGGTAACGCGATGATTCCTCGAACCCGGGTCAACGCCGCCGAACGCGGCGCGGCGGACTTGAGCAAGCTGGGCCTGCTGGCCAACCTTGAGCATGAGGCAATCCTCAATGCGATCAAACGCCAGGACACTGACGCGGCGCGCGCTGCCATGTGGTTGCACCTGACCAACAGTCGCGACCGCTTTCTCGCCGATCACACCTGACCGTCCGTCTCGCCGACAGCACGCGGCGCCCGCACCCGTTTCCAACAAGTACGGCCCAGATTTGCTGGACCTCATCAATGAGGTGCGTCATGGCTAACGAAACGAACTTCCCCGGCACAACCCCCAACACCGACCCCGCCAGACCCATGCCCGGCACGGATGAGCGGTTGATGGATCACGATGCGCCCCCTGGCATGGACCCCTCGCGAGATCCGTCCGAGGCGGATGCGGATCGTCCTGAAGACTGGATGGACCCCACTGCGGACGAAGACATGCCGCCAGCGGATGAACCTTCGCCGCTGTCAGATGATCGTCGCTAAATGGCACCAGGCGACCGTGCCGCATTAATGAGTCGTTGTATTCGCAAGCCTGACGGCATCTGCCTGTCAGGCTTTTTCTTTGGGTGAAAATGTTTGGCGGGCGGGGCTGTCAGTTCCCCGGGGTCTATCGATCTCCATCTATGCTTTATCCACAAACGGATGGCACTCGCGCGGACCGTGGTGGACTAAGCATCAGGTCGCGAACTTGCGGCCTGTGGACTGACATGGATCGGACATGAACGAAAAGACGCTACAGAATAAATCGTTGGTGATACTGCTGTTCGTGGTCACCGCCGCCTTCATCTGGATCCTGCTGCCATTTTATGGTGCGGTGTTCTGGGCGGTGATTCTGGGAATTGTGTTTGCACCCTTGCAGCGCCGCCTGCAGTTGAAGTTTGGCTGGCAGCGCAACGTGACCTCGCTGTGTACCCTGAGTGTGTGCCTGGTGATCGCGATTTTGCCGGTGATCATCATCAGTGCGTTGCTGGTGCAGGAAGGCGCGGTGTTCTACAAGAGTGTGGAAAGCGGCGAGCTGGATATTGCGGCCTATGTGGCCCAGTTCAAACACAGCCTGCCGACGTACTTCCAGCACTTGCTCGACCGCTTCGGCATGGGCGAGCTGAACGGCTTGCGGGAAAAACTGGTGAAGAGCGCAATGACCGGGGGCCAGGTCCTGGCATCCCAGGCCTTCAGTTTTGGCCAGGGCACGTTTGAGTTCGTCGTGAGTTTTTTCATCATGCTGTACCTGCTGTTCTTCTTCCTGCGCGACGGCCCCGAGCTGGCGCGCAAGGTTCGCGCGGCAGTGCCGCTGCAGGAACACCAGAAACGCCGGCTGCAGCTCAAGTTCAATCGCGTGGTGCGCGCGACCGTGAAAGGCAATCTGTTGGTGGCTGTCACGCAGGGCGCTCTGGGCGGACTGATCTTCTGGTTTCTGGATATTCCGAGTGCGTTGCTGTGGGCGGTGCTGATGGCGTTTCTGTCGCTGTTGCCGGCGGTGGGGGCGGGCATTGTCTGGGGGCCGGTGGCCGCTTACTTCCTGCTGACCGGGGCAATCTGGCAGGGCGTGGTACTGGGGTTGTTCGGGGTATTCGTCATCGGCCTGGTGGACAACGTGCTGCGTCCAATCCTGGTGGGCAAAGACACCAAGATGCCGGACTACATGATCCTGATTTCAACCCTGGGCGGCATGGCGGTGTTCGGCCTCAATGGCTTTGTGATCGGGCCACTGATCGCCGCGCTGTTCATGTCGAGCTGGGCGATCTTCAGTGAAACCAAGCCGCGGGTGCAATTGCCTTAAGCACTCAGGCGGCCATGGTCGATACGTTGCGACAATGCCTGTGCGGCCGGCAGTGAAGTCAGCGGGCCGCTGATTGGTTCACCGTCCTGCACAAGATACCAACAAGCCAGCAGACCCAGCTCCCTCAAAGGGGCGGGGACTGCGCTGCCAACTACGGACATGATCTGGACCTGGGACATAACTACCTCCATCAATCGATGGAGCTACCTTACGGGCCCGGCGCCGACAGGAACAATCAACGCTCTCGATAGTCGTCATTGACGCGAGTGAGTGCTGCGTTCAGTCGACCACCAGGTCCAGCATATGCACCACTTCCTGCTCATTGAGCAGCCCCTTGCGCACCAGGTTTTCGGCCAGCAGCGAGAGGAACTTGGCGTTGCGGTGGCCTTCCAGGTTCTTGAGTTCGGTCAGCGTGTCATACACCTTGCTGGAGGTGCACAGGCCGACATTGCGATGCGGATTCTGTGTGGGCATGAGGTCGTCCTTGTTGTTATCAACCTGCTATTGGCGGACAGGCCCAAGCTTGCGGACCTGACATGACATAAATATGACTGTTTTACCCAAAGTGGGGAAAGAGGATCGATTCAATCTTGCCGAATTTGCTTGCAAGCGCTGTTCCGACAGCGACCTCGGCAACATCGATCCAGACCTGAACCGATCAGCGGGCACAAAAAAGCCCCGTTTTGAGGCGGGGCCTGATGGGTCTGTCAGTAGTGCGGGCGGCCGTAATAACCACGGGGCGGGCCGTAATAGCCGCGCGGTGGACCGTAGTAGCCGCGGGGCGGACCGTAGTACACCGGCGCTGGCTGATAGTAGACCGGCTGTTGAACGTAGACCGGCGCCGGCTGGTAATAGACCGGTGGCGGCTGTTGCACATAAACCGGCTGTGGTTGGGCGTAGACCGGTTGCTGCACATACACCGGCCGGTTGGCGTTGATCAGGGCCGAACCGACGATGGCCGAGCCCACGATCGCACCAAATACCGCTGGACCTTGCCAACCGCCACCACCGCCATGGGCCTGTGATTGCCCTGTGACCGCGAGAGCGCCGATCAGCAAGGCCACTGTGGAGATTTTACGGATCATGATAATTCCTCGGTTCTTCGACCCGGCGCTTGTGTCTGCAATAGACTCAAGGATTGTCGCGGGGATACATCTAAGACAGCACTTTTTGCAAAATCAGCACAGCCGCTGGGTAAATTTTGTGTAAGGTCTGTACCGGCTTGTCGACGGTCCCGTTCCCAGCGAACGCTGGCCTTTATGATCGAACAGAACAGGATGGAATGGCCAATCCCGTCCATCTGAAAGTGCACTTGATGGAGATTTTTTCATGCAGATGAACCCCAACCGAGATACCCAGCTGTGCATGTCCCTTTCAGGGCGTCCGGGGAATTTTGGCCTGCGTTTTCACAATCATCTGTACGAGCAGTTGGGCCTGAATTTTTACTACAAGGCGTTCAGCAGCCAGGATTTGCCTGGTGCGGTGGGCGGCATTCGCGCTTTGGGCATCCGTGGCTGCGGGGTGTCGATGCCGTTCAAGGAGGCCTGCATCGCCCTGGTGGATGAGCTGGACGCATCGGCTGCGGCCATCCAGTCGATCAATACCATCGTCAACACCGATGGCCACCTCAAGGCTTACAACACCGATTACATCGCCATTGCGCAGCTGCTTGAAACTCATCAGGTGCCCAAGGATTCGACCTTCGCCCTGCGCGGAAGCGGCGGCATGGCCAAGGCGGTGGCGAGTGCGCTGCGCGATGGCGGTTACAGCAATGGCCTGATCGTCGCCCGCAACGAACAGGCCGGGCGCGCCCTGGCAAATTCGCTGGGCTATGAATGGCAAGCAGAGCTGGGAAATGAGCGGGCGCAGATGCTGATCAACGTCACACCGATCGGCATGACCGGTGGGCCGGAAGCCGAGCAACTGGCCTTTGCGGCAGATGCGATTGAAAAAGCGCAAACCATCTTCGATGTGGTGGCAATCCCCTCGGAAACGCCGTTGATCGTGCGCGGACGTGCCGAGGGGAAGCGAGTGATCACAGGGCTTGAAGTGATCGCCATCCAGGCGCTGGAGCAGTTCGTGCTGTACACCGGCGTGCGGCCGACGGATGAGCAGTTTCGCCTGGCGGTAGAGTTCGCGCGCAGCTGACGTGCCAGCGCGGGGGGCGTCATCCCCCAATTGATAGGGAGCAATGCGCCCGTAGGAACTGCCGAAGGCTGCGATCTTTTGATCTTGATTTCATAATCGTTCTAAATCAAAGATCAAAAGATCGCAGCCTTCGGCAGGTCCTACATGGAAAACGCATCTTCCGTGTTGTTCAAGTCAGGGAAACGCATTTTCCGGGTGTTCAAGTCAGGAACATACATTCGTCAGGTTATTCCAGGCGGGAAAGGCGCTCTTCCAGCGCGGCAATCCGCGCTTCCAGCTCTTCGATCCTTTCCACCGAAACGCCACCGCTCGAGCCGCGTTCCGCAGGGTTATGCCGTGCGGCCAGAATCACCTCGATGTCCGCCGGATCCCCCAGCGCGTGCATGTAGCGGTCCTCGCGCTGTCCGGCCTGGCGCGGGATCAGCAGCGCCAGCCCGCGTGCGATCAGGCGTTCCAGTTGATGCACTACCTGCTCGGCGTCTTCGAAATCATGCATGCGACCGCTGCGGGTCAGCAGTTCATTGACCGTTTGCGGGCCGCGCAGAAACAACAGTCCCGCCAGGATCACTTGTGCCGGCACCAGTTCCAGCGCCTTGTCGACCTTATGCTCCCAGCGGTCGGCGCGGCTGCCCATCACCAGTTTGGTGAAGCCGCGACCTTCCAGCGCGCGCAGGCTCTGGCCTACCTGGCCCTGGGTGAGGTTCATCACCGGCTCGCGGCTGGTTTTCTGGTTGCAGGCAATCACCAGCGCATTAAGCGTCAGCGGGTAGGTTTCCGGGCTGGTCGCCTGTTTTTCGATCAACGAGCCCAGGATGCGGATTTCCGTGCTGTTGAGCCGCGGTTCGTCGAGGGTCGTTTGTTGTTCAGTGCTCATTTTTTTTCTATCCCTAATTGGCAGTCGGGTCGGCAACCACGACTCATCCCCATGTGAATCGAGCCGGGAATCTTGCGCTAAAGAGACTATCCCGAATCTGCGGCAGTGGCCAATGGACACGCATGCATGCACATCAGCGTGTCGATCCGTTCCAAGGCTATAATCGCCCCCACGTTTCCCTACTGTCATCACACGAGACTGCCATGACCATTTCCCTGTACGACGCCTCCATCCCGGTTTTCACGCAAATGCTCACCGCCCTGAGCGACGTTCTGAAAAAAGCTGAAGCTCACGCCAGCGCAAAGAACATCGACCCGAACGCGCTGCTGCAAGCGCGCCTGTTCCCGGACATGTTCCCGCTGGTGCGCCAGGTGCAGATCGCCGTTGATTTCGCCAAGGGCGTGTCCTCGCGCCTGGCCGAGATTGAAGTGCCGAAGTACGAAGATACCGAAACCACCTTCGCCGAGTTGCAAGCGCTGCTGACCAAGGTGCTGGGCTACATCGGCGAAATCAAACCCGAGCAGATCAACGGCCAGGAAGGTATCGAGATCGTGACGCGTCCGGGCACGCCTAAAGAGAAGCGCTTCACCGGCCAGGCCTACCTGCTGACTTACGGCTTGCCGCAGTTCTTCTTCCACGTCACCACCGCTTACGCCTTGCTGCGTCATAACGGTGTGGAAGTGGGCAAGCGCGATTACATGGGCGCGTTCTAAGCTGCCCAGGCACAAAAAAGCCCGCCAGGGTTTGCGCCTTGCCGGGCTTTTAGTTTTAAAGTCAAAAGATCGCAGCCTGCGGCAGCTCCTACAGTGGATTTGTGTTCGCCCTGTAGGCGCTGCCGCAGGCTGCGATTTTTTGCTGTTCAGCTTTACGCCAGTCTCTGAGCCTTCTCTTCTTCACCCAGACAAGCGGCCGCAGTAAACAAGACATCCGTCGACGAATTCAACGCAGTTTCCGCCGAATCCTGAATCACCCCGATGATAAAACCGACCGCCACCACCTGCATGGCGATCTCGCTCGGGATGCCGAACAGGCTGCAGGCCAGCGGAATCAGCAGCAGCGAACCACCGGCCACACCCGAGGCGCCGCAGGCGCAGATGGCCGCGACCACGCTGAGCAGAATGGCGGTGGGTATGTCCACGGCAATGCCCAGCGTATGCACGGCAGCCAGGCTCAGGACGGTAATGGTGATCGCCGCACCCGCCATATTGATCGTCGCGCCCAGCGGGATCGAGACCGAGTAGGTGTCTTCGTGCAGGCCCAGGCGCTTGCTCAACTCCAGGTTCACCGGAATATTAGCCGCCGAACTGCGGGTGAAGAATGCGGTGATGCCGCTTTCCCGCAGGCACATCAGCACCAGCGGGTAAGGGTTGCGACGCAGTTTCCAGTAGACGATGGCCGGGTTCATCACCAGCGCCACGAACAGCATGCAACCGAGCAGGACCGCCAGCAGGTGCAGGTAGCCGACCAGGGCACCAAAGCCCGAGGTGGCCAGGGTCGAGGCCACCAGGCCGAAAATCCCCAGCGGGGCAAAGCGGATCACCATGCGCACGATCAGGGTCACCCCGTTGGACAGGTCGCCCAGTACCTCGCGTGTGGTGTCGCCCGCATGGCGGATGGCCACGCCCATGCCGATCGCCCAGGCCAGGATGCCGATGAAGTTGGCGTTCATCAGCGCGTTCACCGGGTTGTCCACCACACTCAACAGCAGGCTCTGCAATACCTCACCGATTCCGCCAGGTGCCGTTACGGCCACGTCCTGGGTGGAGAGCACCAGGCTCGACGGGAACATCATGCTGGCAACGACCGCGACCACCGCCGCAGCGAATGTGCCCAGCAGGTACAGGAACAGGATCGGCCGGATGTGAGTCTCCTGGCCGTGCTTGTGATTGGCGATCGACGCCATGACCAGCACGAACACCAGTATCGGCGCGACTGCTTTCAGCGCCGAGACGAAGACCTTGCCGATGAATGCAGTGGACTTCGCCACGTCCGGCGCGAGCAGCGCCAGGGCAATGCCGGCGATCAGGCCGATGATGATTTGGGTAACCAGGCCGGTGCTTTTCAGGCGGTGCAGCAGGGAAGGGGATGAAGGGGTCATAAAGCGGGCATCTCTGATTTTTTTAGGTGCGGGCTAGCCGACGAACAGGGTGTGCATATCGCGGGGCGCGGACTTTATCACAGCGTAGGCTCGATCCTTCAGACCTGTGACGATTGGCCGCCCGGTTGTTCAACCGGTTTTGCAGGTTCGTGCATCCCGGTGCGCAAACACTTCTGGTAGGATGGCCCATCCTCATTTTCAAGTTCTGCCAGTGGGCCTTCGGGCTAGCGCTGGTGTCGTCGTTTTCCTGGAGTTCTGCATGCTGTTGCCCATCCTTCTGTTGTCGGCCGCCGGTTTCACCGTGCTGACCACGGAGTTCATCATCGTCGGCCTGTTGCCGGCAATCGCTCGAGACCTGGCTGTCACCATCCCGCAAGCGGGCCTTCTGGTGACCCTGTTCGCCTTCACGGTCGCTGCATTCGGCCCGTTCCTGACCGCGTACTTCGCCCGGTTCGAACGGCGAAAATTGTTTATTTCGGTATTGATCATGTTTGGCCTGGCCAACACGCTCGCCGCGTTTGCCCCCAACATCTGGGTGATGGCCGCTGCGCGCCTGATTCCGGCGCTGGGGCTGCCGGTGTTTTGGGCACTGGCCAGTGAAACGGCAGTGGACATCGTGGGCCCTGACTTCGCCGGGCGGGCAATCGCCAAGATCGGCTTTGGCATCGTCTGCGCCACGGTATTTGGCATCCCGGTGGGCACGCTGATTTCCGATGCGTTCGGCTGGCGCAGTGCCTTCGGCATTCTGGCGGTGATCGCGTTTGCCAAGGCATTGCTGCTGTTTATCTACCTGCCCAGGACCAGCCTGCATCAGCACCAGGTCAGTTTCCGTTCGCAATTCAAGATCCTGCGCAGCCCGTTGATGATCGGCCATGTGCTGTTGTCGATCCTGGTGTTCAGCGGCATGTTTACCGCCTACACCTATCTGGCGGATATCCTCGAGCGGCTTGCGGGTTTCAACGGCACCCTGGTCGGCTGGTGCCTGATGGGCTTCGGTGCGGTCGGTCTGATCGGTAACTCCCTGGGCGGCCGTGCCGTGGATCGCCATCCGCTGATTGCTTCGGTGATGTTTTGCGCATTCATGATTGCCGGCATGGTGACGCTGGTGCCGAACATTCATTCGACCCTGGGCCTGGCGGCGGCGATGGGGATCTGGGGCGTGACCCAGGCTGCGTTGTTCCTCGTCAGCCACGTTCGGCTCATGAAGGCCGCCCCCGAAGCGCCAGCGTTTGCCGCGTCGCTGAACATCGCCGGGGCCAACCTCGGCATCGGCCTGGGCGCCATGGTGGGTGGTCGCGTGATCGACAGCGTTGGCCTGCAAGGCCTGGGGTTCGCCGGGGCGGCGTTTATCCTTGCCTCGATCTTGCTGGCCATCGCCCTGATGACCTTCAAACCCAGGGAAGTTTGCGCCTGAAAGCTTAAACCCCGGGAAACAGCTCTCGTCGGGCGCCTTCGGTAATCGCAACGATACCGGGGTGCTTGACCTTGCGCTCCACCGAGATAGCGTAGAACGATTCGGTGACCGCATCCGTCTGGCCGATCAACTCCACGCCATATTGGCGTCTGACTTCATCGGCGATCACGCTGGGGCCGATGAAGATCCCGCTGCCGGATTGCCCGAAGGCCTGCATCAGCGCGCTGTCATCGAACTCGCCGACAATTCTTGGCTGTATCTGCTGCTCGGCGAACCAGCGCTGCAAGCGACTGCGCACCACGGTTTCCGGCCCGGGAATCAGTAGCGGGGCACCGTGAAGGCTGCGGGGAAAATCCTGGCCGTATTGCGCCGCCAATTGCGCAGTGGCGAAGAAGCTGATGCCGCACTCCCCGAGTTTCTGGCTGTAGCCCTTGATGTCGAGGTGCGAGGGCATGGGGCTGTCGGAGATCACCAGGTCCAGGCGCTGGATCGCCAGGTCGGCGAGCAGGCGTTCGAGTTTGTCCTCGCGACAGGTGATGCGCATCGGCTCGCTCAACTCCATGGTCGGCGCGATCAGGCGGTAGACGATGGATTTGGGTACCACGTCCGCCACCCCTACCCGAAACAGAATCTGTTGTTCGTTGGGCTGGGCGCGCAGCATCAGCTCCAGTTCGCCACCCAGCTGGAACATTTGCTCGACGAAGGGCAGGGTCTGGCGCCCGGCTTCGGTCAGCTCCAGCTGCCGGCCGACGCGCTGGAACAGTTCGATCCCATAGGTTTGTTCCAGCAGCGAGATCTGCCCGCTGATGGTCTGCGGCGTCAGGTTGAGCTGTTCGCAGGCACGCACAATGCTGCCGGTTTTGGCCACGACCCAGAAATAGTGAAGCTGGCGATAATTGAGCATGTCGATCAACAGTTCGTTAAAACCGAAGTATAACAGCCAAAAATACGAATTTTACTGAACTGTTTCGGTCTCTAGAATGCAGCGCTATCAACGGGCCACTGTATTGGCTGCGTTTGTTCTAACGAGGAAATTTCATGAAGTTTAAAACCACTGCGTTGTTGGTCGCGTCTTTACTGTTACTGGCGGGCTGCGACCAGGCTGAAAAAAGCGCTCAGCAGTTGATGGGCAAGGCCGCTGAGACTGCCAAACAGGCTATCGACGATACACATAAAGCTGCAGAGCAAGCGATTAGCGACGCCACCGGCGGTTTGATCAGCAAGAAAGAATCATCGGCCGAAGAAAAAGACGACACTGAATCTTCGTCCCAGGAAATCTAAACCGTCTCAACGAGTCAGGACTGACCCATGGAATATCTTTTAGAACTTGCTGTAAGCCCTACCGCCTGGGTTGCCCTGGCTACGCTGGTGGTGATGGAGATCGTGCTCGGCATCGATAACCTGATCTTCATTTCCATTTTGACGAACAAACTCCCCGAGCAGCATCGGCAAAAAGCACGACGCATCGGTATCGGCATGGCGCTGATCCTGCGCCTGGCACTGTTGAGCACCATTGCGTTCATCGTCCAGTTGACGGCACCCGTGATCGAAATCCTCGGCCACGCGTTCTCCTGGAAAGACATGATCCTGATCGCCGGTGGCCTGTTCCTGTTGTGGAAGGCGACCACTGAGATCCATCACAGCATGGACCCGGCGCCGGAAGATCCAAAGTCGGCGACTTCCACCGTGACGCTTGGCTTTGCGGCGGCCATCGGGCAGATCCTGATGCTGGACCTGGTGTTCTCCATCGACAGCATCATTACCGCTGTCGGCATGACCGAGCATTTGCCTATCATGATCATCGCGGTGGTGGTGTCGGTGCTGGTGATGTTGCTCGCGGCTGATCCCCTGGCCAAGTTCATCAACGACAACCCGACCGTGGTGATGCTGGCGCTGGGCTTCCTGATCATGATCGGCATGACGTTGATCGCCGAAGGCTTCGGCGCCCATGTTCCAAAAGGCTATGTGTATGCGGCCATGGCGTTCTCGGCCACGATCGAATGCCTGAACATGATGTCGCGACGGGCCAAGCAGAAGCGTGCGACTGCTGAAGCTTGACGCTGACTGAAAACGCAACGGCCGCCTGGTAATCAGGCGGCCGTTTTTGTTTGTTGAACCCTGGCCAGTCAGTGCGCAGAGACGGATTTGCGGGGCTGCGCCAGGGGTGCAGGTTGCACCGGGTGGTGATGGCGGCGGGCAATACGCAGCACGCCCCACAGCATGGCGGCCGCGACCGCCAGCCATCCGGTTACCAGCATCAGTATGATCATTGCCAGGCTCATCAGTGCCTCCTCTTTGCCCTGCTTCGGGCAACCACTCTTGCTAAATGACAGTCTAGCCGTTGCCATGTTGCAGGCTATTGACCAAAGGTCGCCTGTCACCAACCAGTTCGCTCTATCGAAGTGCCGCTACTGGCACTTGAGGCTATACCCTGGCTGCCTGTCGCCCTATGATCGACGACCTGGCCGGTCGATCGATTGCCGGCATTTGCACAAGAGAGAGATGATGGTACGGGTATTTCCTCGAATTATGGCTGCAGCACTGTTCGCCTGGAGCCTTGCGAGCCTGACTGGCTGCGCCGGCAGCGTCTCGCCGCAAATCAAACGGCTGCCGGAACGGGTCGAGCTCAGTGGCACCTTCTATCGCGGGCAGACCCATCAAAGCGGTCCGCAGGTGCTGGCCAGCCTGCTGTCGCAACAGGGCATCGCGATCACGCCCGGTTTGCTCGACAAGCCGCTGCGTCTGCCGGGTGCCGAGGCTCAGCTGCAGCAGAACATGGTCAACCTTGCCCGGGAATATGGCCTGGTGGTCTACCCCCTGGACGACGATCTGCCAGCATTGCTCACCCAGGTGGCCGCCGGTTATCCGGTGATGGTGCGGTTCAACGAAGGCTCGGCGTTCTGGGCTGGGCCGCGCTACGCCATTCTGTCGGGGTACAACACCCAGAAGCAGACCGTTCTATTGCGCGCCGGGATAGATCGCCGGACGCTGATGAGCTTCAGTTCATTCGAGTCGGCGTTCAAGGACGGCGGCGGCTGGGCGGTACTGCTTCAGAAGCCGGAGCAGATCCCTGCCGATGTCGATCAGCAACGCTGGCTGAAGGCAGCTAACGATCTGGCCCAGGCCGGTCAGGAGCAAGCTGCCGCGCGGGCGAAGAGGGCGCTGGGCTCTCAGTAGTCCGTTCGTCATCTGCCGGGCACCGTCGCGCGTCGCACGCCTCTGAAGTACAAGGCCCGGGTTTTCCGGGCCAGACCAAGGAGGCGCCCATGGCACATTCAAATACTCCCGCCGGCCCGCATTCATCGGAGCATTCGTCCGGTGATGACCTGGGTTTTGATCCTGATTCGCCTGACGCTGCAGACCCGCAAGTCGATCCCGTCGGGCCCGCCATCGCGCCGCTGGACAAGGATCCGAACAAGGACGAGAAGGCACCGGCCAAGCCTTACGACCCGCTGAGTGACCTCAAACCCTGATTTTCTGTGAGGTGCGTATGTCTACCGATTCGAGTTTCAATGACAAGCGTCCGGACAGTGTCCCGACTACCCCTGAGGACGATATCGACCCCGTCCTGGATCCGGACAGTCCACAGCGCGATCCAATGGCGCGTCCGCTGGTGACGCCGGCCGAACACCACAGCGATCCAAGTGCGGGAGATGGCATTCCGGATGATGACCAGATGCCGCTGCCAAACGACTGATGGCAGGTAATAAAAAGCCCCGAACGATCGGGGCTTTTTTTGCGGCTGCGTTTATTTGGACGCCTCGACCACACCGCTCTGGCGGCTCTTCAGGTTCTTCTCCGACTTGTATTGCAGCGCCACCGACGGCACGTTCGCGCCCTTGCCGGTTTCTACCCAGCTGCGAATCCGGCTGGCATCGGCGAAATGAGTGTATTTGCCGAACGCATCGAGTATCACCAGGGCGACCTGGCGATTGCCCATGGTCGTCACCAGCACCAGGCAATGTCCGGCCTGATTGGTGAAACCGGTCTTGGTCAGGCGGATGTCCCAGTTCGGCTTGTTCACCAGGTGGTCGGTGTTGCGAAAGCCCAGGGTGTAGTTGGGTTTGCGGAACGACACGGTTTTTTCCTTGGTGGTGCTTAGCGTCGTCAGCAGCGGGTACTTGTGGGCGGCCACCAGCAGTTTGCTCAGGTCCCGCGCTGTCGAGACGTTGCGAGGGGAAAGGCCGGTGGGCTCGACAAAGTGAGTGCTGGACATGCCCAGGGCCTTGGCCTTGGCGTTCATGGCGGCGATGAACGCGACGTAACCGCCCGGGTAGTGATGGGCGAGGCTGGCCGCGGCGCGGTTTTCCGAAGACATCAGGGCAATGAGCAGCATTTCCCTGCGCGGCATTTCGCTGTTGAGCTTGACCCGGGAGAACACGCCTTTCATTTCCGGCGTGTCGCTGATGTTGATGGAAATGTATTCGTCCATGTTCTGGCGCGCTTCAACCACCACCAGCCCCGTCATCAGCTTACTGACAGAGGCGATGGGCACGACCACGTCCGGATTGCTCGCATAGATGACTTTGTTGGTCTGCATGTCCATCAGCAACGCGCTGCCGGAGGCGATCTTCAGGTGTGTGGCATCCCGAGGCGCCGAGGTGGTTTCGGCGGCGTTGACCGATGGCGTGATGAATGTCCCTGTAACTGCAAAAACCAGGGTCAGGATGGAAAGACGGATTTTCACGCTGGCAGACTCATAAGAGGTGGATAAGCCGTTTTGTAACGGGCTATTTCTTAAAACCGACGCATTTTAGGAGTATGGCTGAAGAACTGTCGATGGTTGATCAAATAACAGGTGAAAGTCCTTGAAAAGACGTACAAAACAGCGGGTTTCCGGCGAATGGTAGGTTGGGTTCGGCGAATACAAAAAACCCCGCCATTGGCGGGGTTTGTTGGCTCAGCTTGCACGGCACAAAACGCCATCAGCCATGCAGGGTTTCTGCTGCGTACAGGGTGTTTTCCAGCAGGCACGCACGCGTCATCGGACCTACGCCGCCAGGCACCGGGGTGATCCAGCCGGCGCGGGGCAGGGCGGTTTCGTAGATCACGTCACCGACCAGCTTGCCGTCGTCCTGACGGTTGATGCCGACGTCGATAACGATTGCGCCTTCCTTGATCCACTCGCCCCGGACCAGCCCCGGCTTGCCGGCGGCGACCACCACCAGGTCAGCGCGGCCGACGTGGCCGGCCAGGTCCTTGGTGAAGCGGTGGGTGACCGTCACGGTGCAGCCGGCCAGCAGAAGTTCCATGGCCATCGGGCGACCGACGATGTTCGATGCGCCTACGACCACCGCGTCCATGCCGTACAGGTCGACGCCGGTGCTTTCCAGCAAGGTCATGATGCCTTTGGGTGTGCACGGGCGCAGCAGCGGGATGCGCTGGGCGAGGCGGCCGACGTTGTAAGGGTGGAAACCGTCAACGTCCTTGTCCGGGCGAATGCGTTCCAGGAGCTTGGAAGCGTCCAGGTGTTCCGGCAGGGGCAGTTGAAGCAGGACGCCGTCGATTGCCGGGTCGTCGTTGAGGCGATCGATCAGCTGGGTGAGTGCTTCCTGGGTGGTTTCTGAAGGCAGGTCATAAGCTTGGGACAGGAAGCCGACCTCTTCACAGTCTTTACGCTTGTGCGAGACATAAACCTGAGAGGCAGGATCGCTGCCGACCAGGATCACCGCGAGACCGGGCGTGCGCAGGCCTTGCTGGCGACGCTCGGTGACGCGTTTGGCGATCTGCTGGCGCAGGCTGGCGGCGATCGATTTGCCGTCGATTAGTTGTGCAGTCATTGCGCGTGATTAACCATCGAGAGGGGAAAAAAAGAGAACGCATTCTCGCATGTCATGCGGTGAGGGCAAAGGCGCTTGGTCTGCAAATTCCTCTAACCCCTTTAATTAAATGAATTTTTTTTAAAAAGGATTTGACGCCCTTTGGGGCGGTCTATACTATTCGTCGCACTTGTCGGGCACAGCCTAGCACTGGTTAAGAAGGTTGAGCGGAGTTCCGATTCTGCGAGACTGGAAAGCACTTAGTTTGTAGTCGTCCAAGAGTACAGATTAACAAGGCGCCCGTAGCTCAGCTGGATAGAGCATCCGCCTTCTAAGCGGATGGTCGCAGGTTCGAGTCCTGCCGGGTGCGCCATTAGGCAGCTTTGGCACAAGTAGCGCGATATGGTGGGCGTAGCTCAGTTGGTAGAGCACGGGATTGTGACTCCCGTTGTCGAGGGTTCGATCCCCTTCGTCCACCCCATATTTCAAAAGGCGCCAGATTAACAGTCTGGCGCCTTTGCTTTAACAGCTTCAACCCGCGGATGTGGTGGAATTGGTAGACACACTGGATTTAGGTTCCAGCGCCGCAAGGTGTAAGAGTTCGAGTCTCTTCATCCGCACCAAATAAAGCTTCAGTCATGCCGCTTGGCTTGAGTGGGGTTCGACGAGAAACTCCGGTTCACTTGTCATGCTACATGGTGGGCGTAGCTCAGTTGGTAGAGCACGGGATTGTGACTCCCGTTGTCGAGGGTTCGATCCCCTTCGTCCACCC
>NZ_JBEOPV010000014.1:0-151978 GCF_040310425.1 Pseudomonas sp. 65/3-MNA-CIBAN-0223 | reverse complement strand
TCACCTCCAAGTCACCAGCGAGGCCACCACAGCCAAGCTGGTTGCGCTTGCGCGCAACGCGCCATGCCTGGCGCACGCATAAAAAAGACGTCCCGAGGGACGTCTTAAAAATTCACCTTTTTCCAAAGGAGCTTCTAAAGGTGAGCTTGGAGCTTTAACTGAATAGCAATGAGTTTCAGATTTTCACAGACTAGCTACTTGTCTGTAGGACTCCAACCAGATGCGCTAGCTAGGTTCCTATTAACTCCCACTTACTATAGGTGATTCAAGTTAACATGGGAATGACTGAAAAATTACATTTTTGAAATCTTTCGACTGAAAACGGGATGTTCGTCCAGTGAATCATCCCATTCAGGTATTACAGAATCGCTAGTGGATACTCAATGATCACACGAACTTCATCCAGATCCGATTCAAATTCAGTTGAGCGAAAGTTCATTTGTCGCAAGCGGAAGGACATATCTTTCAAGGAGCCTGCCTGAACGACGTATTTTACTTCGATGTCGCGCTCCCAACGTTTCTGATCGGTCAACGGGTTTCCATCCGCATCGCGCCGCATGTATGTGGCGTTGGCGTTGGAGTAGTCGGCGTCGGTGCCACGACCATAACGTGTCATAAACGACAAGCCAGGTACACCATACGAGCTCATGTCGAGGTCGTAACGCACCATCCATGAACGTTCTTTTGGCGAGTTGAAGTCGCTGTACTGGATTGAGTTGTCGAGAAAGATGGAATCCGACTGACGCAGATAGTCGAAGTCGTCGTTACCATTATTTCGCTGGTGAGAAAGTGCAAGTGAGTGTGCGCCATACTTCACGCCAACCTTAGCGCTCCAAATATTGTTGTCGAACTCGCCCAGCAGTTTTTTCCCTTCATCCACGGCCTTGTAGTAATTCACACCGCCGAATACAGAAAGCTCATCAGACAAGGAGTAGTTCAACCCGGTACCAGCATAGTATTGATTCCAGGCGTCTTTGAGACGACTGGAGTAAAGACTAACGATAATATTCTTATTCACATTGTAGTCGCCACCAAAATAGCCGACCCAAGGTGAGTTAACAGGGCCTGCATAGAAGGTTGCGAAGTTGTCGCGCATATTGCTGGAGACTGGTTGACTCATAGCATGCAGGCGACCACCCTGAACTGTCAGCCCTTCGATGCTGGTATTGGTAGCGGTCACACCCCGGAAACTTTCCGGTAAAAGCCTTGAGTCGCCAGACGCCACGACAGGGTTGGCGGGAAATACATCACCTACTTTCACCACAGTGTCAAAAGCGCGAACTTTTGCCGCGCCACCGACTTTCGTGTATTCATCTCGAGCTTCGCCGTCGCCATTGACAGGTAGTACATCGAATGAACTACGACCGCCGTTACGACCGTCACCCGTATCAAGCTTCAAACCGATCATCGCGAAAGCGTCGACGCCCACGCCTACAGTGCCTTGGGTAAACCCGGATTCGAACTTACTGATAATCGCATGCGACCAAGCTTCGGAGTAGCCATTGCCCGTGGGGCTTGATTGACCGTTGCGATGATCACGATTGAAGTAGAAATTTCGATTGAGCACGGTAAGGCTGCTGTCTTCGATAAATCCCCCAGTCTTTTCCTCCGCAAATACCATAGACGGCCCAGAACTGACAACCAACGCCAAAGCGGCCATCGAAAATTTTGTATTGTTATCCATTAATCACTCCTTAGGTTCGGCAGAACTAGAAAGTTCTTCGGCTGGAATTATTGTTTACGGGAGCAGTTTCTGCTCCCGTATCGTCGCCGACTTGTATCGTTGCAGTTTGAAGATAACGGGGAGATGATTGTAAAATTACAATTTTGTAATATTTATGATTGTGTCAGCACATGACTGCAAGCAGTGAGGCCGCAGGCCATGGCCTTCAAACCATATCTGTAACGACCTGCATTTGAAAACGCCCCGACCTGCAATGTGGGCGTTTTCAAATGCAGGTCGTTACAGCTAACCCTTCGCATCCAGGATACTTAAAGGGCCAGCACTGACCTACTTCCAAGAGTCGTAGGGCACACCAAACTTCTCGACATAGGCTTTGGAAACTGCTGAAAGGGGCCGGTGGTGACCGCCAGACTTACCTTCATACGGGCCACGTGGATCAATCACCGCTTGTACCGTAGTCACCTCGATCGGTGTCATGCAGGGACCGGTTACCCAGACTTTGGCAATGCCTCCGGGAACCAGCCCTATACCGATTGCCTCACGATATCCGGTGATCCATTGCCCATCGGCAGAGCAGAACACCTTTTCCCCCTTGCGCATGATCTCCCGGGTCGCCTCAGGTATGTTAATCACCATTTGGTAGGTTTGCGGCTCGACCAGCGATTGCCAACGGACATAGATCTGTTTGGGCAAGTCAGCCCCTGTCACGTACTTACCCTTACCCCAACCTGCTCTTTTCGGCCAGCCTCGGGGATCGCCGGAGTTGTTGGGGGGCGTTAGTATTGACGCGGTGCCACTCATCGCACGTGAATATAACTGTTCCTGAATATCGACCACATCCGCCGACTCGATCCAAACTTCCATGTAAGCGGGAGCCGAAAATCCCAAGCGCCAGGCTTTATAGGGCATTGACTGGCTTTTGGCAAAGGTGCAGCCACTGAGTAGAAAGGCGGCAAGAGCGACACGGATAAAATTACTCATTCGGGTGCACCGTGCGCACAGAGTTTTCGTCTGGTCGATTAATGAAGACGATATTCAGGTCGCTATTGTTGCGATTTTTAGCGGCGTTCCAGTTATCGGAGACATGAACGTAACGTTGGAACAGCAGTTCCTCCTCTTGCGGAGTCAGCCCTGTTGTTTTGCTTTTCCCCTGAGCGAATGCCATCAGTTTTTTGGAGATGGGAACGAGTTCCGCAGGCAGCGCTAGTCGCGGTTCGCCTTCGTCAATCTCGCCAAACGGTACTCCGTTTTCAACAGCCAGTTCGCGCATGATCCGAAAGTGGATCAAGGACAAGTCACTGCGGACTTCGCGCTGGCTGCTGACAGCCGCATACACGTGTTTCATGTTTTTTTGATCGTCTTTGTCAGTGCTACGAAACGGTACCTCCCAAGTCCGGATCTCCAACGAAAGGTTATATTGGGCCAGTTGATCTTGAAGCCGTCTCAAGTCCTGCTGGGCAACCTTGTAACTGTTGGCTTCAGCGAAAGAGGTCCTTTCTTCGACCTGGCTTTTACGCGGTTTGCTGAGCAGGATGCGCTCCATCGCCTTGGGTAAATAGCCGCCGCCCAGGTCTGAATGTACGCCAGGTAGGACAATATCGGCCGATCCAAGACTGTTGAGGGCAAAGTTATAACGGCGTTCATTTCGAGCGACCAATTGGACGACTTTCTTAGCCGCGTCTGGCGCAAGATGGATATTGATCCCTGGGTTATAAGCGTTATTACCAGTCCAGTCCCCCACCAGCGGATTGGCAATGGCCGCGACGGCGTCGTAAACGCCAATGAAATTTATAGAGACATCAGTATGCGGCGTCCATGAAAAGCTATCCGACAATATCGGGGCACCCATCGGCAACGCTTTGGCGAGGATACTTTGGTTCCCTTTAATACCTCATTGGCAAAATCCCCTGCCGCTGCGGAGCCACGGCTGAACCCGAAGATATCGAACTCGATTTTCGCCACGCGCTTATCGGGGTTGTTGTCTTGAAATGTTTGCATAGCCTTGAGAATAAGTGGCGGTGTTTCTTCAACTCGCGCCCTGACACCCTGCACACCTATACCGGTACCTTGCGAAAAAGTGGAATCTTCTCCAGTGCTGCTGGTTCCGATCCCGTCCACATAAACGGGCAGGCTGGCCGTCTTGGCATCGATGGGCAGGGTTTCATCCGCCTGGTCTATGTAAAGGTCATACAGCCTGGCGACGTTGCTAACATCATTGCCATAGCTGTTGTCCGGGGAACTCCCCTTGCCGTCATAACCGTGAGCCGCACAGAACTGACGAATATCTTCAGCGGCTTCCTCCAGGTTCACGTCCGGCGCAAAGCAGCCAAAGACACGCTCGCTGTTGTTGCGGTTGTTGCCCGTCCCATCGAAGAACATCCCAACACGTAAGGTGATGTCTTCCAGCTCGACCTCTTCTTCCTCTTCCTCAAGCTCTTCTTCCACCGCAGGTGGTTTCGAGTCAGGGGCAACACTGAGTTTCCCAACCGGTGGCGCACTCAACTGTTGCCCCGCAGTGGCAGCGACGGCGGCACCAGGGACTAATGGAGTGAGAATCTGGATACCCGTGCCGACGCCAGGAGCGCCCCCAGAATTGACCTTCACCTCAGCGCCACTGATCGTCACGCCACCGGCGTCCAACTTGACGAAGCTCTCGCCAGCCTTGGCGGTCAGTTCCATACCGCCCTCAATCACCACCTTGTCGCCTGCGTAGTAGTGAATCTCCTGGCCCGCCTCGACAACTGCGCCGTCCCAACCTTTACATGCTGAGTCACGCCAACGGTCAGGTGATCATCCGCCCGCACTTCAGTCTTGCGATCCAAGTGGGTGATCCGATGCTCTTCAGCCTTGAACTCGCTGAACACATTGACCTCAACCGTGTCATGTCGTTCGTTGCCGACGCGAATCTTCTGGTCATGCTCGATGCTTTCATCCCAGTCACGCTGGGCATGCAAATAGATCTGTTCCGCACCTTTTTTGTCTTCAATACGAAACTCGTTGTAACCCTTGCCGCCCGACGAGCTGAGCGTCTTGAACGTGCTGCGGGTCTTGTTCGCCGGCAGTTCGTAGGGGACAACATTTTCCTTATGAAACAGGCAACCGGTGATTAGCGGTTGGTCGGGATTACCTTCGAGGAAGGTGACGAGCACTTCCATGCCGACGCGCGGGATGGCGATGCCGCCGTAGGCATTACCGGCCCAGCCGGTGGCGACGCGCAACCAACAGCTGGAGTTATCGTTAGTCTGACCGTCACGATCCCAGTGGAACTGGACTTTGACACGACCGTATTCGTCGCAATGGATTTCTTCGCCCAGAGGCCCGGTGACGATGGCGGTCTGGCTACCCAGAGCCTTAGGTTTTGGGTGTTCCAGGGCAGGCCGATAATGCGCATCCCACGGAGTAGCGAGGAAGCGGTTACGGTAGCCCTGTTGAAAATCGTCTTTGCTGTGGGTGACATCGCTGGTGATGCTCTCGCCGAGCACTTGCGGCTGTTTGCCTTCGTGAATCACTTCCAGCAACAGCCAGAGGTCGTTCCACTCGGCGAGCGGGTGTTCGCTGAGGGCCAGGAAGTGGCCGCTGACCAGGGTTGGCTCGTCGCCTTTGCCTTCGGCGAGTTGGTAGTCGCTGCGGTGGCGTTCCAAGGCGCGGGTTGCCAGTTGCTTGCCGCGTTCGCGGTCGGTGAATCGGCCGGGGTAGTCGTAGTCTTCCAGGTCCGGGGCGAACGTGCTTTTGGCGGCGCCTTCGGGCAGGATGCGCGGTTTTTCGAAGTCGTAATCCCGGCGGCTGACGCGGGTGGTGCGGGTTTCCAGGCGCAGGTTGAAGCGCTTGATCACCGGTTTCTCGGCAGCCATGCCGGAGTCTTGCTGGTAGGCCACGGGCGCGAGTTTGCGGAACACCGTCTGGTCATCGCCGAACACCAGTTTGTGGCCGCCGGCACTGTGCTGGAAGTGGAAGTGAATGCCTTCTTCTTCGCACAGGTGCTGGATGAAATGCAGGTCGGATTCGTCGTACTGCACGCAGTAATCGCGTTCCGGGTAGATCGCGCCGAGCTGGAAGCTGTAGGCATCGGCCAGGATGCCGCGCGCTTCGAGGACCTGCGCGATGATCTTCGGCACACTTAAATGCTGGAAAACCTGCTGGTCATGGTTGTGGCGCAGGTAGGCGAGTTGCGGCACCAGGCTGATGCTGTAACGGGCCAGGCTTTTCCGGAGTCGCCTTGCTCGATGCGATACACCAAGCCGTGGATGATGCCTTTGCCGGTGGCGCCGAAGGTCAGGCAGCCAGGTTTGTACTGGATCTCTTCGAGTTTCAGGTCAGGGCGGGGACTGACCAGTTCAATGTCAAAACAGAACGGCTGGTTGAGGGCTTCACGGCCAACAAAACTAAGTACCTGAAGGTCAACGGATATGCCCTCCAGCGTCAGGGCAATATGAGTTGCGTTTGCGTCCAGCATGCCTTGAGTTCCATCCATTGATGCGATTTAGAATCTGGATGGTGCTGGAATATATCCATTACCTCAATGCAAAAATTGCCGTAGCAAAAAAGTCGGCCTGCTTGGCTTTTAGAGTACGCGTTTCTGCCATCAGTACTTCGTTAATCGAGGCGAGGTTGGCAATCTTTTCGCGCAGTTCCTCATTCTCTTGGCGGAGCATTCGATTTTTCTCGCGCTCAGCCAAAAGATCCTGGTGTTTCACATCCCGCTGAGCACGACTTGAACGCCCCTGAGCTTCGCGGATCGCCTCAGCGACAGTTGGGTAGTGATTGTGAATCAGAGCGGTTGAAACACCCGCTTCACGCGCCACCGCGGCGATAGTGACCTTGGATTCGCCGCTATGCGCCCGACCGCGCAGGATGCGTGCAAGTGCGAGTTGCAAATCCCGCTCGCGGGCGTCTGAGGGCTTGCGTTTAATGGTCATGCTACGTTCTCCTCCGGATCGTATCCAAGCTGCATAAGCACGTCACGACAGCGATCCAAATCACGCAATACGCGCTGACGACCACCGTCACCAATGTCGTTGCAATCCAACAACCTCTTCAGGTTGTCGTAAAGGCGCTGGTAGATACCAACGTGTGCACCTCCAATCACGGCGTTGTTGCAATCGCCGCAGCGCGTTCGCTCCATGGTGTTGCCGACGCAACGATCATCGTCGGCGGTACACCAGGCGTGACCATTACTTCGAATCGCGGTGCTCTCAGCGATCGAGGTTACCATTGAGGCGTGGCTCTTGAAGATCGCGAGGTTCGCCGAATCGCGCTGCCAATGCTTGATTGATCGACCGTAGCCGCCAGTCAGCGGTGTGTCCCCCAGCCAAGTGCCGACGACCTCGGACTTGATGTCTTCGAGTTCTGACTGGATGTCTTCGTACAGTTCAATATCGAGATGCTGCCCCCAATCTTGATCCATGGCGTAGCCCAAGGTCATGTCCATGGACCAGTGTGCGAAATGCTCACGCAGGTAACGCAGGTCGCCGAATTGACTGTGTGCGGCATAGTTGGCGAATTTACGGCGAAATTGATGGCTGGCTAAGATCCAGTTCAGACCACAGCTCTTCGCGTACGCTTTGAGGCACATGTTCCATGCCGAACCCGAGAGGGTACGAACTTGATTACGCTTCGTGGCAGCCACCCCGAGAAAGAGAGCATGCCGATGCTTCTGCGCCGTGGCGATTTGCGGATCACTCGAATTAAGCGTTCTTCGCTCGGAGATCTCAGCGTCGATCATGGCCTGGTACGGCTCGGCCCAGCGCTCCATTAGGCGCAACACGTGCACAGCAATTTTTGGAATCATCCAGTCGTGCACGCCGGTATCGGTTTTTTCCGACGTGGAGCGCAGCCAGTGAAAGACCGTGCCTTCATCGTCTTCCGTACGGTGGCACGCGCCAGCTTTTACGTTGGCCAACTCATGATTCCGGCAACCGGAGGTGCTGGCCAGAACGATATAGGAGGCGGTTCTCAAATCTTTAATCGCTTGGTTGAATGTCTCAAGCCCGCCTTCCCACCCAAGAGCGGTCAGCTGGCGAACCTTATGCTCCTGAATTGATCTGGTCACCTGTCCCTTGCGTGCTACAGCGACGCTATCGAGGGTGTCGCGCAGATCGAGCAGACGCTCACCGTGCTGAACCTGTTCATAGGCCTTCTCGAACAACGTACAAAACACCTCATCTGGTATCAACGGCGTTTTGCCGGCCTCACTGTTGAGGGAGGCTCTACCGGCCAAGGCTCTCGCCGATGTATCAGGCCAGGGATGTCTTGGGATTGGGTCGTTGGTGTACTGACTGAGTTCATGAAGCGCCTCGACTGACATAAAACGACGTTCAAGGGCCGCCGGAGACAGCGCCTGCCCCCGATTGCGACGCGTCTGTCGGATCTCCCTGCACTCGGCGACGTAATTTGCACAGATCATGGGCGTTACAGCGCCGAAGTGACCGAGCTTAAGCGCGCTTAAATACCGCAGAAAGGGCAATACATTTTCAAAAACATTGCGCAAAGTACTTGCCACGGGACGCTTCTGCCCTGCGCGACCGCGTCGTAGGTAGCGATACAATAGGGACTTCATCACCGCTAAAAACGCAGCGGGTACTCGATTGAAGTCCAAGTTCCTCATGTTGTCCGGTACATTGCTCGTCAACCCTTCGAGCTGCCAAATGTTATCGCGATAGCGACTGAGGATGACCCAGTGGCCATCAACATGAATGGCACTGACAATGAGTGCTTCGCGGTCGCTCTCGGGCAACTCACGTATATCCCCTGGTTGTTGTTCAATGCTTGCCCAAGGCAACATGGTCACATTGTTTTTGCTCATGCAAACATCTCCAGACTTTCCACTACATCGGATGACCAAAACAGGTGCGGATCGCGGCGAGCCTGCTCGCGAGCAGCTTCAACGGAGGCCGATTTGAAGGTTCCACGCCGCAGCCCTTCAGCCACGATATAGTCGTCAATCAATCGAGGGATATGCGCGTATTCCTGCGCCCAACGCCGCTTGTTCATGCGGGTACGCTCCGCAAACACACGGAAGTAAAAACTAAATAGCCGGTGCAAATCGTCTCCCGTGACCGCGTAATGTTTGCATCGCAGACAGTTGAGGAATGAGAAACATGCTTCCCCCTCACGTTTTGGCGCATATTGGCCGTTCACCGGATCACCACAGCGCCCCATTGGGGTAGTTTTGTAAGTAGCGCCAATAGTCCGGCTGAGTAATTCCTGAACCATTATCTCGCCCATAAACTGCCAGTTGCGCCTGGCGTCTGCGCTAGATGCCAAGTAATTTCGTCCGGCCACCTGTGGTGTGTTACCAAGCGCGATGGCCGTGGTCATCAGGTCACCCGCGAGCAATTCGAATATTCGGTTGGCAAACGTTTTACGTAGTCGAGAGATGTTGATGCGCAGCGGCTGACCATCCGTATCGACGAGTCCATAATCAGTCACCAATTTTTTGGCCGCTAGTTTCAGCGCTGAATCCGTCAGGACAATGACCGTGCCGACGCCTGGACCACGGTGCACGCGATACAGCCAAACGCAATCCTTAATGTCGTTCGGAGCCTCCGCACGCAGCGTTTCACTGTGAGCAAGGACACGGCGGATCAGACGTTCAATGTTGGTTTTGATGGTTGGGGTCGACTCCAGCCGACGCTCAGTGGCGCTCTCTGCGCGCAGAGCCACTTTACTGCTGCTGTGTCCGCGGCGCTTCCAGAGAACCAAAAAGACACTGTTGTCTTTGGGGTGAGCGCGCAGGCAATCGTGCCCCATCTCCAGCAGCGGCGTGGCGTTACGCCCGGTGTGCAGCGCAACGGTCAACAAGGCATAAGCCAGTAGCTCACCAGTCACAAAGGCGTCTTCATTCCAGATTGGCAGGATCGCCTGTTTCAATGCTGAGGTGAACGCTTGTCGCTGGCGTTTCGGTAGGGGCGTTTCACCCTTACTCTTGCCACTGTTTGGGAACGGGTTTCGCGGAAATGTCGCATCGTCTCCTGTGGTGACCAACGAAATTATCCCTCTGCGGCCCAACGCGTGAAGGACGCACTTCATACCGGTGTAGTGAGTACTCTGGCTAAGCGTGGTAATGCCCAATCCAGCAAGGTAGCCAAGAAAATCGTCAATCAATGCACGATCGATGTCGTTCAGGGTCAACTCACGGCTGAGCGCGGTTGCACGCAAAATCATGTAATTGAGGAAGTGGCGTAAACCGCCTTTACAGAAGCTTGCTACGGAGCTCGCTTCGACCCCAGTGTCCTGCTGGGCTAGAAAGCGTTCCGTCTGTCGCTGGCAGGCATAGGTAATCGAATCGATACCCACGCCATACCAGAAAGCGAAGTCGATGCCGCGCGAGCGAGTGGCATTCCTTCCGAAGTCGACCCTTGTGTGGACAGGTGGAATCACTTCGGGGAAAACAATGACAGACCCGTTCGCGTCATGACTATGCTCGACTTGCGGGATACTGAGGTCGGTCTTTAAGAAGACCTTGCGCTTCCCCATTAAACCGCTCCCAAGTCGTCAGACAGTTCATCGTCGTAAGCCAGCACGGCGTTGTCGGCCAGTTCGTTGACCAAGTGCAGGTACACCATCGTCGTCTGGATCGAACTATGCCCGAGCTGCCGCTGCACAAACACGAGCGGTTCCAGGCTGCTGCCATTGCGCTGAAGGGCGACCAGCGTATGGGTCGCGTAGGTGTGGCGAAGCATGTGCGTATGAACCTTGATATCCGCACGCTTGCCAATTTCTCGGACAATGCGCTCGATGCGTTTACCATCATCGGCGTAGGGCTCACCAGACTGATTCAAGAACAGCGATTTGTGCTGAGTACGACTCAGTGATGCCCGCTCGCCACGAACCTGCACGACATATCGGTGCAGATCCGCGAGAAAGCGTCGACTGATAAAGATGTCACGCGGTTTGCTTCCCTTCGTACGCATCCCGTGACCATCGTGCGGATCAAGGCGAACCCGGATGTTGCGCTCGTGCCTGCCCGCTTTATCCGGATCGAAGACATACGCCAACGGAAAAGAGGCGATTTCCGCCCGCCGCAGCCCCGTCCGAAGTCCGAGTCGAATTATCATTCGGTGATGCAGGTTTTCCGCCTTCTCCAGCAACACCTTAATCTCGTCCATGCTGAGGAACTTCGGCAGCACCCGATGCTGACGCGGCATGACGTCGTTCACCATCGCCTTTCCGCCGCTGGCATTGACGTGTGCAAGAAAACCGGTGGACCGTCGGACCTTCCGCTCCTCATAGCCAAACGGCAGTCTACTCACCCATCCCTGCTGCTGAGCGTACTCGTAGAATTTGCAGACATAGTGAAGTCGTTGACGGGTCGTTGATCGAGCCAACTGACACTCCACCAAGCAGTAGTCCCGGTAGCCCGCGACAACGCTCTTGTCCTCGCCACGCTCCACATCGCGCCAGGCGAGGTCATGTGCCTGAAGGAAACTGAAAAAGTCGTACAGAGCACGCCCCGTGCTTGGCCAAGATTTCCGCGACCCAATGGCTCCCCGCAATAAAAAGTAGCGCATGAACTCATTGGCAGGAACACAACTGTCCATGGTGTCCCAAAGCAAGAGCGGAAAGCCTGGATATGGACGACCGCCAATCACCAAGGACTCAGTAGCCCACAGAAGCTCCATCTACTCCCCCTAACCTATGACCTGAACTAACGATTCGATAATTATTTTCTAATTTATTGTTTATAAAATACTTATGTCCTAACGTTTATCAAGCCCCAGAAGTTCGCTTTCTACGGATCCTACGCCCTGGGCGCCGAACACTTCTGGTGGTCCTACACCTTGCTGGTGATTGCCGGTGCCTGCATGTACGCGCCTTACGGACCATTCTTCGCGATCATCCCGGAAATCCTCCCGGCTAACGTGGCGGGCGGCGCGATGGCGCTGATCAACAGCATGGGTGCTCTCGGTTCGTTCGGCGGTTCCTACCTGGTCGGCTATCTGAACAGTTCCACGGGTTCACCCGGCGCTTCCTACCTGTTGATGAGCGGCGCGCTGATGCTCTCGGTGGTGCTGACTATTTTCCTCAAGCCCGGCGCCAGTGACCGGGAGCGGCCCACGGTCGCATTAACCCGCACCGCCGCACATTCCTGATTGGATGACGACAATGAAAAAGCAGGTTGTTCTATACAAGAAACTCTCGGCGCTGCTGATGGCTCGTTTGCACGAACGGGCTGAAGTGACGCTGATTGAAAGTCTCGACGCCGATGGCCTCGCCCGATTGCGCGATGCCCTGCCCCGAGCCCACGGTTTGCTCGGTGCCAGCCTGAAGCTGGATGCCGAGCTGCTGGATCTGGCGCCCGACCTTGAAGCCATCGCCAGCGTCTCGGTGGGCGTCGACAACTACGACATCGACTACCTGACCGAGCGACGCATCCTGCTGAGCAACACGCCAGACGTGCTCACCGAAACCACCGCCGATACCGGTTTTGCGTTGATTCTCGCGACCGCCAGACGCGTAGTGGAACTGGCGAACATGGTTCGAGCAGGCCAATGGAGTCGTAACCTCGGCCCCGCGCATTTTGGCAGCGACGTGCACGGCAAAACCCTGGGCATCATCGGCATGGGCCGCATCGGCGAGGCACTGGCCCAGCGTGGGCATTGCGGTTTCGGCATGCCGGTGATCTACCACAGCCACTCGCCGAAACCGGCGGTAGAGCAGCGTTTTAATGCGCAATACCGCAGCCTGGGCGAGCTGTTGCAACAGGCGGACTTCATCTGCCTGACGCTGCCGCTGACGGCTGAAACCGAGCGACTGATCGGCGCCGAGGAATTTGCCCTGATGCGCCCGCAAAGCATCTTCATCAACATCTCCCGAGGCAAGGTCGTGGATGAAGCGGCGTTGATCGAGGCATTGGGTGCGGGGCGGATTCGCGCGGCGGGGCTGGATGTGTTTGAACGTGAGCCGCTGAACCTGGACTCGCCGTTGTTGCAGATGGATAACGTGGTGGCAACGCCGCACATGGGCTCGGCGACCCATGAGACACGTGAGGCGATGGCTCGATGTGCGGTGGACAATCTGTTGGCCGCCTTGGCGGGTGAGCGGCCGGCAAATCTGGTGAATCCTTCGGTTTGGAAAGATTAAGATCAAAAGATCGCAGCCTGCGGCAGCTCCTACGGTACATCGAGCTGCTGCAGGCAGCGATCTTTTCTCAGGCCCGACGCGCTTCCAGAAGGTCGATTGCACACAGCGCAATCCTTCGACAGGCATCCGCCAGCTTGCGCTGGTCCACCACCAACCCGATGCGGATATGCCCCGCCGCGCTCGGCCCGAACGCCTCACCCGCCAGTACCGATACGCCATACCCCTCCAGCAGCCGCTCGGCGAAATGCTGGGCGGACAACCCGGTGTCGCGCACGTCGACCATCACGAACATTCCGCCATCGGGCTGAATGGCCCGGATACCCGGGCATTGGTTCAGGCTCGTACACACCAGGTCGCGGCGCTGACGATATTCATCGCGCATCAGCGCCACCTCCGGAAGGTCTTCATCCAGCGC
This sequence comes from Pseudomonas sp. 65/3-MNA-CIBAN-0223, assembly GCF_040310425.1. NCBI lineage: Bacteria > Pseudomonadati > Pseudomonadota > Gammaproteobacteria > Pseudomonadales > Pseudomonadaceae > Pseudomonas > Pseudomonas sp. 65/3-MNA-CIBAN-0223. Next base: position 138,797 of record NZ_JBEOPV010000014.1, on the reverse strand, counting down.
CCGTTGCGCCGCCTTTTGCACGAACTCCGGAATGCCAAACAGCATGCTCAACGAGAGATGCTCCAGATGATCGTTCAAGAGTTTGGGCCCGATCACCCAACCCACTCGCCAGCCGGTCATGGCGTGGGACTTGGACAGGCTGCCGATGGTCGCCGTACGTCCGGCCATGCCCGGCAGACTGGCCGGGCTGATATGTTCACCCTCGTACAGCAGATCACCGTAGACCTCGTCGCTGATCAACCAAAGGTCGTGTCGCACACACAGCAAGGCCAGTTCCTGCCAGATCATCAGTGACAGACTGGCGCCGGAGGGGTTGTTCGGGCTGTTGAGCAACAGCGCCCGGGTCCTGGGGGTGATACGGGCCGCCACGTCCGCCGGATCGACCCGAAAGCCGTTCTCCGGACGCACCGCCACCGGCATCACCGTGGCCCCGCAGGCGCCGAACACCCCTTCATACGTCACGTACATCGGCTCGGCGACGATCACTTCGTCGCCCGGATCAAGCAGGCATTGCGCGACCGAGTACACCGCGCATTGCGCGCCGGGCATCACGATCACATGGTCGGCGTCCACCACCTGTCCACTTCGACGCCGATGACGCTGGGCAATGCTGTCGCGCAAACCCCGACTGCCGCGCACCTGCGAGTAGTGGGTGTCGCCCGCCAGCAAGCTGTCGATGGCGGCCTGGACGATGGGCCGGGGTGTATCGAAATCCGGGTCGCCGACCGACAGCAGCAGTACGTCGACGCCCTCTTCGCGCATTTGCAGCGCGCGATTATGAATTTGCCAGGCCGCGGCGCCTTCACCGGCGATGCGTTGGGTCAAGCCTGAATAGCGCATGTATTTCTCCAATCGCGCGAGTTCCTGAGTCAACCCTATCTCAAATCGCGCCACGCGCCAGTACCGTGGTGAAATCGACGATCGGGGCAGGCAACAGAAATTCTGAAAACCACGTATCCTCCATACCCCGTTATACCTTCACTGCCGCGAGGACACGTTGTCTAAAGGTATCGCTCTATCGGTCACGGCCTCCGTGCTGTTTGCCGTCATGTATTACTACACCTCGCTGCTCACCCCCTTGAGCGGCGTGGAGATTTTTGGCTGGCGGATGCTGCTGACCGTACCCTGCATGACTGTGTACATGGTGGTGTCCGGGGAGTGGAAGCGGGTGGTCGAGCTGGTGCGACGACTTATCGCCAAGCCGAAACTTATTGCCGGCCTGGTCGCCTCCTCTGCCCTGCTCGGCGTGCAGCTGTGGCTGTTCATGTGGGCGCCGCTCAACGGCTACAGCCTTGATGTTTCGCTGGGGTACTTCCTGTTGCCGCTGACCATGGTGCTCACTGGAAGAATCGCCTTTGGCGAACGCTTGTCCTATCTGCAAAAAGTCGCGGTAGTGTTCGCCTGCCTCGGGGTCATCAACGAGCTGTACCAGGTGGGTGGTTTTTCATGGGCTACCCTGCTGGTGTGCGTCGGTTATCCGACATTTTTTGTCCTGCGAAAGCGCTTGAAGTCAGACAACCTGGGCGGCCTGTGGCTGGACATGGCGTTGACCCTGCCGGTGGCATTCTGGTTTGTGCAGAGTGGCGATCAGGGCTTTGCGGTGTTTGATCAGTACCCGTGGTTGTCGCTGCTGATTCCGCTGCTTGGGGTTATCAGCGCGTCGGCGCTGGTGGTCTACATCATCGCCAGCCGGTTGTTGCCGTTCAGCTTGTTCGGGCTGCTCAGTTATGTTGAGCCGGTGCTGTTGCTGGGGGTGGCGTTGCTGCTGGGGGAAAGCATCAAGGAGGGGGAATGGCTGACCTACATACCGATCTGGCTGGCAGTGGTGGTGTTGATGTTTGAGGGGTTCAAGCATTTGATGCGGCAGCGGCGTCCTTGAAAGCAAAAGATCGAAGCCTTTGGCAGCTCCTACATGGGTTTTTTCACCCTGTAGGAGCTGCCGAAGGCTGCGATCTCTTGTTCTAAACCAAATCAGTCAGTGGACAGCACGCCACGACGAACCTGATCACGCTCGATCGATTCGAACAGCGCCTTGAAGTTGCCCTCGCCAAATCCATCATCGCCTTTGCGCTGGATGAATTCGAAGAACACCGGACCCATCAGGGTTTCCGAGAAGATCTGCAGCAGCAGGCGCTTGTCGCCGGACTCCGACGAACCGTCGAGCAGGATCCCGCGCATTTGCAGTTCATCAACCGGCTCGCCATGGTTCGGCAGACGGCCTTCCAGCATCTCGTAGTAAGTTTCAGGCGGCGCGGTCATGAAGCGCATGCCAATCTTCTTCAGGCGGTCCCAGGTGTCGATCAGGTTGTCGCTGAGGAAGGCCACGTGCTGGATGCCTTCGCCGTTGAACTGCATCAGGAATTCTTCGATCTGCCCGGCGCCCTTGGACGACTCTTCGTTCAACGGAATGCGGATCATGCCGTCCGGTGCGGTCATGGCCTTGGAGGTCAGGCCAGTGTATTCACCCTTAATATCGAAGTAGCGGATCTCGCGGAAGTTGAACAGCTTCTCGTAGAAATTCGCCCAGTACGCCATGCGGCCGCGATACACGTTGTGAGTCAGGTGATCGATGATCTTCAGGCCCGCGCCTTCTGGATTGCGGTCCACGCCTTCGATGAACACGAAGTCGATGTCGTAGATCGAACTGCCCTCGCCGAAACGGTCGATCAAGTACAGCGGCGCGCCGCCAATACCTTTGATGGCCGGCAGGTGCAGCTCCATCGGGCCGGTCTCGATGTGGATCGGCTGGGCGCCAAGTTCCAGCGCGCGCTTGTAGGCTTTCTGCGAATCCTTGACGCGGAACGCCATGCCGCACACCGACGGGCCGTGTTCGGCCGCGAAGTACGAGGCTACGCTGTTGGGTTCATTGTTGAGGATCAGGTTGATTGCGCCCTGGCGATACAGGTGCACGTCCTTGGAACGGTGGGTCGCCACCTTGGTGAAGCCCATGATCTCAAAGATCGGCTCCAGGGTGTTTGGGGTGGGCGATGCGAATTCGATGAATTCAAAGCCCATCAGGCCCATTGGGTTTTCGTATAAATCTGCCATGGTCGGCGCCTCATCATGCTTTTCAGAATTAACAAATGTTAGTTGCTGGCGATGCTGAGGTCGGCGGGCGGCGCGCAGGAGATACCTCTCACGCTGCGCGCGAGGAAGTCACCATAGATCAGTTGAAACCCAAATATCTTCATTGTCGACCCAAGGTTAAGACGGGCGAGGCTTCTGCTGCCAGAAGACGATTATTCTTGTATGCGTAACCCGATTCTACACAGCGTAAACATATTTGTCCGCCCTGTGTATCAAATCCCTGTTCACCACCGCTGTGCAAGCGGTGCATCCCTCCAGGCAGACTGGCAAAAGGCCGACTATCATGGCCGCTGTCAGCCTCTCTTTTGGAGGGCCTGTGATGGTCCTGCCAGCCGTTGACAGCCCTATCCCGTCACCCGGGTTTACAAAAATGCCATTAAGCGCCAAGACCCGCCGCAAACGCAGCTCCCGGATTGTCGTGACCCTGCTCAGCGCACTGCTGCCCATCGTGCTGGGTGGCGTCATTCTTTACCTGCAAGCGCAGCGGACTCTGGAACAGGGTTCGCGCCTGACCGCCGAAGAAGCCGTCCTCCAGTTCGACCTGATGCTCGACAACACCGCCCAGGCCGCAGAAAAATTGCTGCCGCTGGCGGGGCAACCCTGTGCCGACGTCAATCTTGCCCTGCGCGAACAAGTCACACGCCGGCCCTTTGTGCGCGCGACGAACCTGTTGTGGGACGACACCATATATTGCAGCTCGCTGTTCGGTGAAACCCACGAAAAAATAGCACCGGGTGATTATAGCCACGGGCAGTTAGTGCTGATGAAAGGCAACCGGGTGACACCTGATACCGCTTTGCTGGTGTATCGACTCAGCAAAGGCAAACAGGGGGCGATGAGCATCCTGGACGGTTACCACCTGAGCAATATCCTGCGCCTGATCGGGCGCAAGACCATCGTTTTGTTGCAAGTAGGTCCTCAATGGCTGGATGCCGACGGGCAGATCCACGAAGGCCCCCTGCCCGTCCTGCCCGTGGCGCACACCACCCTGGACTCGCAGCGTTATGCCTTTCATGTGACTGCGGGTTTGCGCGAAGGCGAGATCTGGCGTTACATCAGCAGCGAGTACCCTCCGCTGTTCAGCCTGCTGATATTTTTTGGCGCGATGTCCGGACTGATCGGGCACATTCTGCAGAAGCGCTCGACGTCGCCAAGTGTCGAGATGCAACGGGCGCTGGAAGCCAGGGAGTTTGTTCCGTACTTCCAGCCGGTCGTGTCGGGGGACAGTAAACAGTGGTCTGGCGCCGAAGTGCTGATGCGCTGGAACCATCCGAAAGAAGGCCTGGTGCGGCCGGACCTGTTCATCCCCTTTGCCGAGCACTCCGGGCTCATCGTGCCCATGACCCGCTCGCTGATGCAGCAAACCGCCGAACTGTTGGCACCCATCGCCAGCGCATTCGAGCAACCCTTGCGCATCAGCGTCAACATCACCGCCCGTCATTGCAAGGACCTGCAACTGATCAACGATTGCCGCCAATTCCTCAGCCATTTCACCCAGGGCTCAGTCTGCCTGGTGCTGGAACTGACGGAGCGAGAACTGATCGAGCCCACTGATATCACTCACAGGCTGTTCGAACAACTGCATGAACTGGGGGTGAAAATCGCCATCGATGACTTCGGCACCGGCCATTCTAGCCTCGGCTACCTGCGCCAGTTCAACGTAGATTTCCTCAAGATCGATCAAAGTTTCGTCGCGATGATCGGCGCCGACGTGCTGTCCCGGCACATCCTCGACAGCATCATCGAGCTCTCGGTAAAGCTGAATCTGGACATCGTTGCAGAAGGTGTGGAAACCGAAGAACAGAGTGATTATCTGACCGCACGTGGTGTCGGCTTCCTGCAGGGTTATCTGTTTGCGCGACCCATGCCGGGCGCACAGTTCATTAACGCATTAACAGGGCGTTAACTTATCGACTCAAACGGCATACTAAGAACGCCGCCCGTGAACACTTCGACAGGCGGTTGTTGTTACATGTAAAAAAGTCATGATTTACTCTTTTCGTATTAACCACTACACTTTTTACTGTTCGCACAAAGATGCGCCAGCGAGCCATTAGCACTGAGACGTTTCAAAGCGCCTGGCTTATAGCTTTATTTACGGCTGGCATCAGTCACATAACTATCGGAGTGAAGATATTGTCCAGACTTGCTGAATTTCGTGCAGCTGAAAAGGCCCTTCAGGAGCAGCTCAAGCAGCTGGAAACCTTGAAGAACGACGCCGGACTCAAGAAGGAAATGGAATTCGAAGAGAAGCTCCAGGGGCTGATGAAAACCTATGGCAAGAGCCTGCGGGATGTGATCGCCATTCTCGATCCGAACCCGGAAAAATCGGGCCTGCAGGTGGCGTCTGCGCCGAAAACCCGGCGCGCTCGCGTGGTCAAGGTCTACCACAACCCGCACACCGGTGAACTGATTGAAACCAAGGGCGGCAACCACCGCGGCCTGAAATCATGGAAGGAACAGTACGGGGCGTCCACGGTTGAGTCATGGCTTCGCGGCTAAGATCATCGTAGGAGCGAGCTTGCTCGCGAAGAACTCAGAGACAGCGCGCTTAGTCAGGCCTCACGCGTTATCGTTGACGTTTTTCGCGAGCAAGCTCGCTCCTTCAGTGTTACTGCCAGCGCAGAGCTTTTTTACGTTTAGATACTTACTTTATGCTTAATTCTTTAGAGCTGTCCTACTCCAATTTTTAGTCACCACTAAAGTTTCAAACTGTTACGAACGGCAGCTATCTCGTCCTGACTGGCCTTGTACGCTTCGGCTTGTCCGGCGTAAGAAAGTACATAGGCGTTATCCGTGTCCACGGCCGCGACCAATGTCTGAGAGAGCACGTGCCGTCCGTTCTGGGTAATGGTGCAAGTTGTCTCTAGCGCCTGCAAATCACTCAAGCGTGCGTCGTGGATCTTGTTGCAAACACTTTGATACCCGCCCTGGAAAAAGTCCTTTTGCAGCGACTTGCGCATCTCCAGCAACACGCCCTGCAGATTGACGTGATGCCCGGGTTCCACTGGGGTCATGGTCAATTCCATCACCAGCACGGGAGTACCGCCCACATCGTTTTTTACTGCACGTTGGCGCGACACTTTCGATGCAGCGTCTGCCTGGGCCACGGCCTCCACTTCCCAGCCACTGGGCCAGGTGATCAGCGCGGGCTCTGCATGGGCGGCGGTGATTACCGACAGCAGGCTTATCAGTAAACAGAATCGAATCATCGCAAGGTCGTACTCAAAGGTTGATTCAACAAGTCTGGGCCCACCCCGCCCGTCAGGCAATAGCGGACGCTTTGGGTTTGGTGATGTCGGATCCCTTGCGTATCATTGCTGCCATTCGCTAGCCCATTTATTGACCGGAGGGCCCATGAGCCTGCACGATTTGAATACCTTCCCCGGCGTCACTGCCCAACCTGACACTGCCACGCAGAAGTTTGTCTTCAACCACACCATGCTGCGGGTCAAGGACATCACCAAGTCGCTGGATTTCTACACGCGAATTCTCGGTTTCTCACTGGTGGAAAAACGCGATTTTCCGGAAGCGGAATTTAGCCTGTACTTCCTGGCGCTGGTGGAAAAAGACCAGATCCCGGCTGACGCTGCTGCGCGCACCGAATGGATGAAGTCGATTCCAGGCATCCTGGAACTGACCCATAACCACGGCACGGAGAATGATCCGGCGTTTGCCTACCACAATGGCAACACCGACCCGCGGGGTTTTGGTCATATCTGCATCTCTGTCCCGGACATCGTCGCCGCCTGCGAGCGCTTTGAAGCACTGGGCTGCGACTTCCAGAAGCGCCTGACCGATGGCCGCATGAAGAGCCTGGCCTTCATCAAGGATCCGGATGCCTACTGGGTCGAAATCATCCAGCCAGCCCCAATGTAAACCAAACCACATTTGGCTCGTGCAAAACGCAAAAACCCCATGATCGCTCATGGGGTTTTTGTGTTTTCAGCCCTCGGCTTTTATGCCGGGGCCGAGGTGCGGATCAGGTGATCGAATGCACTCAAGGAAGCCTTGGCGCCCTCGCCTACCGCAATCACGATCTGCTTGTACGGCACAGTGGTCACGTCGCCGGCAGCGAACACGCCCGGCATCGACGTCTCACCGCGAGCATCAACGACGATCTCGCCGCGAGGCGACAACTCGATGGTGCCTTTGAGCCAGTCGGTGTTGGGCAGCAAACCGATCTGCACAAAAATGCCTTCCAGCTCGACGGTGCGAAGTTCATCTGACTTGCGATCCTTGTAACGCAGTCCATTGACCTTTTGCCCGTCGCCGGTCACCTCGGTGGTTTGCGCACTGGTGATCACTGTTACGTTCGGCAGGCTGTGCAACTTGCGCTGCAAGACTGCATCGGCACGCAACTGTACGTCGAACTCCAGCAAGGTCACGTGGGACACGATCCCGGCCAGGTCGATGGCCGCTTCGACGCCCGAGTTGCCGCCGCCGATCACCGCCACGCGCTTGCCCTTGAACAGCGGACCGTCGCAGTGTGGGCAGTACGCCACGCCTTTGTTGCGGTACTGCTGTTCGCCAGGGACGTTCATTTCACGCCACCGCGCACCGGTCGCCAGGATCACGGTCCTGGCTTTCAAGGTGGCGCCGCTGGCGAAGTGGATCTGGTGCAACTCACCCTCCTTGCCCGGCACCAGTTTGTCGGCACGTTGCAGGTTCATGATGTCGACGTCGTATTGCTTGACGTGCTCTTCCAGGGCCACGGCCAGCTTGGGTCCTTCGGTTTCCTGCACGGAGATGAAGTTTTCGATGGCCATGGTGTCCAGCACCTGGCCGCCAAAACGCTCGGCCGCTACGCCGGTGCGAATGCCTTTGCGGGCAGCGTAGATCGCGGCCGACGCACCGGCCGGGCCACCGCCGACGACCAATACGTCAAAGGCTTCCTTGCCGCTGATTTTCTCGGCTTGGCGCTCGATGCCGCTGGTGTCGATCTTGGCGAGGATCTCTTCCAGGCCCATGCGGCCCTGACCGAAGTTGACCCCGTTGAGGTAGATGCTCGGCACCGCCATGATCTGACGGTCATCGACTTCAGCCTGGAACAGCGCGCCGTCGATCGCCACGTGGCGAATATGCGGGTTCAGCACCGCCATCAGGTTCAGCGCCTGGACCACGTCCGGGCAGTTCTGGCAGGACAGCGAGAAGTAGGTCTCGAAACTGAACTCGCCTTTGAGCGAACGGATCTGTTCGATCACTTCCACACTGGCTTTCGAAGGGTGACCGCCAACTTGCAGCAAGGCCAGCACCAACGAGGTGAATTCGTGGCCCATCGGGATGCCGGCGAACCGCAAGCTGATATCCGCACCTGGGCGATTGATCGAGAACGATGGTTTGCGTGCATCGTCACCGTTATCGAGCAAGGTAATCTGGTTGGAAAGACTGGCAACGTCTTTCAGTAACGCGAGCATCTCCTGGGATTTCGCACCGTCGTCGAGGGAAGCAACGATCTCGATCGGCTGGGTGACCCGTTCCAGGTATGACTTCAACTGGGCTTTAAGATTGGCGTCCAACATACGGGCGATTTCCTTTTTTCGGATTCATATAAAGCAGGCATAAAAAAACGCCCGAGCGAATATCGCCCGGGCGTTTTTAGTGGGCGGTTGCAGCTTACTGAGGTGCGGAAACCCGCCCTGATAGTGCTTTCACAGTCTTAGATCTTGCCGACCAGGTCCAGGGACGGAGCCAGGGTAGCCTCGCCTTCTTTCCACTTGGCTGGGCAAACCTGACCTGGGTGAGCAGCAACGTACTGAGCAGCCTTGATTTTGCGCAGCAGCTCGGAAGCGTCGCGGCCAACGCCGCCATCGTTCAGTTCAACGATCTTGATCTGGCCTTCAGGGTTGATCACGAAGGTGCCACGGTCAGCCAGGCCAGCGTCTTCGATCAGCACGTCGAAGTTGCGGGAGATGGCGTGGGTCGGGTCGCCGATCATGGTGTACTGGATCTTGCCGATGGCTGGCGAAGTGTTGTGCCAGGCAGCGTGGGCAAAGTGGGTGTCGGTGGAAACACTGTAGATTTCAACGCCCAGCTTCTGGAACGCTTCGTAGTTGTCGGCCAGGTCTTCCAGCTCGGTTGGGCAAACGAAGGTGAAGTCCGCCGGGTAGAAGAATACGACCGACCATTTGCCTTTCAGGTCAGCGTCCGAGACTTTTACGAAGTCGCCATTTTTGAAGGCGTCAGCTTTGAACGGTTTAACTTGGCTGTTGATGATAGGCATCGATGACTCTCCGTCAGGGGTTGAAAAGTTGATGAGATGAATCCTACCTATCCAATCCCTCGATGGCTCATTGGCAAAGCTCATGCTACTGATTGGTTTTCGCTATTAGCCGACAGTATTAATAGAAGAAAACGGAATCTAGGGCGCCAGTGGCTTTTCCACCAGGCGGGTCATGCCGGGAAACGGACTGGCCTCGACGTAACGCATCGCCGATTTCACGTCTTTCCAGCCGACGTAACTCATCAGCGATTTCAGATCCCAGCCGCTCTGATGCGCCCAGGTGGCAAAACCCCGGCGCAGGGAATGGCTGGTGTAGTGCTCGGCGGCGATGCCCGCGCGTTGCAACGCCTGGCGCAACAGCGGAATCACGCTATTGGGGTGCAAACCCTCCTCGCTCAGATGCCCCCAACGGTCGATACCGCGGAACACCGGGCCCCGCACCAACGCGGCGGCGCTGATCCAGGCGATATAAGCCTGCACCGGGCACAAGCGCTGGAGCGCTGGCGTCTGGTAGGTCTTGCCGAGGTTGTCACGGTCACCCTTGCTGCGCGGCAAATACAGGCTGATTCCGGCACCGGCGCTGGCCTGGACGTGCTCGATCTGCACGCGACATAACTCGTCACTGCGAAATCCTCGCCAGAATCCCAGGAGGATCAGCGCGGTGTCGCGCCTGGCGCGCAACAAGCCCGGTTGATCGTGTTCGGCCTGAGCGATCTGCGCCTCTCGTTCAAGCCAGGCAATCACCCGCTCCAGGTGCTGCAGCTGTAACGGCTCGGCCTGCTTTTCCTGTGCCGGGTGCAGTGCCCGGATCCCCTTGAACACCTTGCGCACCACCGGCGCCTTGGTGGGGTCGGCAAACCCCTGGCTGCTGTGCCACTGGGCCAGCGCCGACAAGCGCAGCTTCAAGGTGTTGATCGAAAGTACGCCCGCATGCGCCACCAGATAACGCGCGACGCTGTCGGCGGTCGCGGGCAGGAAGCCGCCCCAGCTGACTTCGAAGTGCTCGATGGCGGCGCGGTAGCTACGCCGGGTGTTGTCGCGGGTGGCGGCATTAAGGTAACGATCAAGCTCGCTCATGCGACCTGCCTTCTGAACGATCAAACCCGCTCATGGAACCTGCCTTCTTGAAAATACGCTCATGGAGCCTGCTTCAGTAGGAGCGAGCTTGCTCGCGATGGTCGTCAACGATAGCGGGGGTTAGTTAGCCATCGGCGCTTGCGGGGTTTTCGCGAGCGAGCTCGCTCCTACAGGGCTTTGTGTACTGATTTGGGGCGGCTTACTACTGTAAAAGCTTATCACACGGGATAATACCAATATATCCCACGTGAGTATTTAAGAATTATCTCTGATTATCTAATCGTGGTACAATTGATTTTTGGTGGTATGTACCACAGTACGAAATCGTAGGAGAGCTCATGGCTCGCGGCGGCATTAACAAAGCAGTGGTTCAAACGGCACGCCTGGCAATCCTTGCCCGGGGCGAACACCCGAGCATTGACGCTGTACGCATAGAAATGGGCAATACCGGCTCAAAGACTACTATTCACCGATATTTGAAGGAGCTCGACGACGCTGCCGAGCCTGCAGATGCGACCAGCGAACCGATCGATGACGAACTCGCAGGGCTGGTAGCCCGCCTCGCCCAACGGCTTAAAGAGCAGGCGCAGGAGCCCATTGACCAGGCTCGCACGCAGTTCGATCAGCAGAAAAAGGCGCTGGATGCACAGCTGGCCCAAGCGATGGAAGCCAATACCGAGCTGCAACAGCAATACGAAGTGCAAACCCTGGCCCTCACCCAGGAATCGGACACTCTGCAGAACACGCTCGCGTTATTGCAGACCGAGCAGACACGCAACGCGGGACTCAACCAGGCGCTGGCAGATTTCGAATTGCGCTTGCAGGACAAGGATGAGCAGATTCGCTCTCTGGAAGAAAAGCACCTGCACGCCCGCGACGCGCTGGAGCACTATCGCAACGCGGTCAAGGAACAGCGTGAGCAGGAGCAGCGCCGCCATGAAGGGCAGGTACAACAAATTCAGATGGAGCTGCGCCAGGCCCAGCAGAGCGCCTTGATACGCCAGGACGAAATCACGCAGCTGCATCGGGACAATGAACGCCTGCTGACGGAGAACCGTGGCACGCTGCGTGAGCTGAGCCTGATGCAGGAACAGCTCAAGCACACGCATAACCGCCAGGATCAGTTGCTGGAGCAAGTCAACCGCATCGACAGCGAGCGCACCCTCCTCCAGGAACGCCTGCGCGCAGCTTTGCTGGAAAGCCAGTCGCTTAAACAGAGCGTTGAAGAGCAGTCGCAGCTCAACAAGGGATTGGAAACAGAACTGCAAAAGACCCGGGCGAGCCTTGATGAAAGCATGCGCCTGGCGGCTGCCATTGCGACAGCCCCAGACGCTGCAACAGCCGATTAACGATCGACCGGCGTACGCATGGTGACGAATTCTTCGGCGGCCGTCGGATGGACGCCGATGGTTTCGTCGAAGTCGCGCTTGGTCGCACCGGCCTTCAGTGCGACCGCCAGACCTTGAACGATTTCACCGGCATCGGGCCCGACCATGTGACAACCCAGCACCTTGTCGGACTTCGCGTCGACCACCAGTTTCATCAGGGTGCGCTCCTGACACTCGGTCAAGGTCAGCTTCATCGGGCGGAAACGGCTTTCGTAGATCACCACTTCATGCCCGGCGTCCCGCGCCTCTTCCTCGGTCAAGCCGACAGTACCGATGTTCGGCAAACTGAACACCGCGGTCGGGATCATTTTGTAATCCACCGGACGGTATTGCTCGGGCTTGAACAGGCGTCGCGCTACCGCCATGCCCTCAGCCAGCGCGACAGGCGTCAGCTGGACCCGACCGATGACATCACCCAGCGCCAGGATCGACGGCTCGGCGGTCTGGTATTGCTCGTCAACTTCGACGAAGCCTTTGTGGTCGAGCTTGACGCCCGTGTTTTCCAGCCCAAGGTTATCCAGCATCGGCCGGCGGCCCGTGGCGTAGAAAATGCAATCGGCTTCCAGCTCACGACCGTCCTTGAGGGTGGCCTTGAGACTGCCATCGGCCTGCTTGTCGATGCGCTCGATGTCGGCGTTGAACTGCAGGTCCATACCGCGCTTGGTCAGCTCTTCCTGCAAATGCTTGCGCACCGCGCCGTCGAAGCCACGCAGGAACAGGTCACCGCGATACAGCAAGGTGGTGTCGGCGCCCAGCCCGTGGAAGATCCCGGCAAACTCGACGGCAATGTAGCCGCCACCGACTACCAGCACGCGCTTTGGCAGCTCTTTCAGGAAGAATGCCTGGTTGGAGCTGATGGCATGCTCGTGCCCCGGGATTTCCGGGACCTGCGGCCAGCCGCCGGTAGCGATCAGGATGTTCTCCGCGGTGTGGCGCTCGCCGTTGATCTCGACCGTATGCGGATCAACGATCTTGGCATGGCCCTCGTGCAAGGTCACACCGCTGTTGACCAGCAGGTTACGGTAGATGCCGTTGAGGCGATTGATCTCGCGGTCCTTGTTGGCAATCAGGGTCGCCCAATCAAATTTCGCCTCCCCAAGTGTCCAGCCGAAACCGGACGACTGCTCGAAGTCCTCGGCAAAATGCGCGCCGTAGACCAGCAGCTTTTTCGGCACGCAGCCGACGTTCACACAAGTGCCACCCAGATAGCGACTCTCGGCCACGGCCACTTTCGCGCCAAAACCGGCAGCAAATCGAGCAGCCCGCACACCGCCAGAACCGGCGCCAATCACATAAAGGTCAAAATCGTAGGCCATTTTCAATCTCCTCGGCAGGCGAACAGCATACCTGCGGACGGCCGTTGAGCAAGCGTTGAGCTGAAATGCTCGAGCCGCGCGATGCGCGGCCCAACCTTCGTTTTCGATCAATGCCCCTCTGCAGACTGCGCTTTCGGTATCCGCAGAGTGCGCCAAGCAATCAAAATCGCCATGAGTGCCAAGCCGAACGTCACCCACGAAACCAAACCGATGCCACCTTCGAATGCCCTTCCCGCCTGCGCCATCAACTCCCTTGCTTCACCAACCGACAAGTTCGCCGCCACATGATGAGCGCCAGATAATGTTTCACTCGCCAGCATCATCTGCACTTCGCTGAGAAACCCCGGAAGCTGCAATGCGCCGCGATAATAGGCGGTGACGAGACCGCCGAGCACTGTCGTCCCCAAAACTACGCCCACTTCATAGGCCGTTTCGCTAATGGCCGACGCAGCGCCCGCCTTTGCTGGTGGTGCAGCTGACAAGATCACATCATTGGAAACCGTCGCGATCGCCCCCACGCCAATGTTCAGCAGGGCAAAAGCCACCACTAGAACGGTCAGGCTACTGCCCATGCTGGCGACCAACAAAAACGCTGCGCCGGCAAACGCTATCAAAATGGGTATCAGCACATGCACCTGTAACCGCTGCGCGACAGGCACGACTGCAATCCCCACGACAATCGCCATGACCTGACCAGGCACCAACGCGAGGCTGGCACTCAAGGGCGACATCTGAAGGACGATCTGCAGGAACTGAGTGGTAAAGAATACGAAGCCGACGAGAAACGCGAGACTCATCAAATTGATCGCGACGGAGCCGCTAAAGGTGCCACTGCGGAATAGAGTCAGGTCCATCAGCGGCACTGGCAGACGTAACTGTCGACGCACAAACATCCAGCCGGCAACTGCTCCTGTTGCAAATGCCGTCAGCGCCATCCAGTCAATACCATTACTGGCGCTGTGTTTAATGCCATAAACAATGGCACCAAGAGCGCACATCGATTGCAGGATGCTGATCGGTTCCAACGGTCCTGAAGCATCTCGCTCGGACTCGGGCAGCAACAGTGGCCCCAACACCAGCAATGGCACCAACACGGGGACCGCCAACAGGAAAATCGACCCCCAACTGAAGAATTCCAGCAACACCCCGCCCACCAAAGGACCGAGTGCCGAACCGACCGTCAACGTCGTTGCCCAGACCGCGACTGCCAGCCTGCGCTCTTCTCGGTCCTCAAACACCGAACGTATCAACGCCAACGTTGAGGGCATCAGCATTGCACCGAAAACGCCCATACAAGCTCGCCCGGCAATCAGTTGCGCAGCGGTTTCGGAATACGCGGTCAGCACCGACACAATCGCAAAACCCAAGGATCCGGCCAGCAACAACTTACGATGACCGAGTCGGTCTCCCAGACCACCCATCGACACCAGCAGCCCAGCCAATACCAGCGAATATGCATCGATCATCCACAACTGCTGGCTAGCACTCGGACGCAGGGCCTCGGCAATCTTCGGTAACGCGAATCCAAGTACCGTATTGTCGACTGTCACCAGCAATACAGGCAGCATCAGTACGCATAGGCCTAACCAACGCTTTGATCGCGCCCCGCGGTGTGTCACCCCAGTTATTAATGCCATAGGTAAAACTCCATACTGCTTAAAAAAAATCACGGGACATTTTTCATTGCACCCGAGAAACGTTTCCTACGCGCTTCCTTGGCGAGGATGTAATCAGTTCAGCAATGAAAATATATGCTGACAATCGACGGCTCCCGAATTCAAACGACTGCCCAATGCATTTGAAATGCTTTGTAGGTCACATCTGAACTCGTCGTAATCCCGTTTAGCGGCACTTTTCATCAAGCGCTCCATTCCTTCCGCCAGCGCAGCGCGCTGATGGCTCGCCTCGTCATTTTCTAGCTGTATGTCCCAGTAGACTTCAGGCGGACTCACCAGAACCCGGGACAATAAAGCCATCATTGTGCGCATTGGAGGCGGCATCACCTCAAGAGCGCTTTCCAGATCTAGCGAAGACTTTGCCAACGCTAAGCCGAACCCGAGGATTGCGGCATGCGGCAGCGCCTGACAGAGCGCCATGAGCTCATCATGGGCCACCGGCGTCATTCGCTTTATCTTCATCCCAGCGCCCATCAGGTGTTGCTCAATGAAGGTCAACGGCGAGGCGCCGTCTTCCAGGCAAATTGCGACGGTGCGCCCTTGAACTGAGAGCTTGGGTGAAAACATCGGATTGACACCAACGAAAGGCTGGTGTGACGAGGTATCCTTCAATGCTCTATAAAATGGATCCTGAACTGAACAAGTCGGTATGAATACAACATCGCTCGACACAGAGCCTACAACCCAAGGTATTGCCCGAATAGCCACGCTTTCGGGCAGTGCAAAGATCACTGCAACCGCCCCTTGGAAGATGTGCTCGGTGTTGCTGAACGGGCATGTGACATCAACTTCATAGAAGCCACTTACATGCTCCGAAGCCCTGCGATCCACCACCCGGACATCGTATCCGTATTGCATAAAAATGCGGCTGATCAATGAACCAACCAAACCCGCGCCTCCTAACACAACAACCGCGTCTCTCATCATGATTCGCTCCCTGCGACAAAACTGTGATAAGGCACGCTAGCCTTGACCAAAGTTTCTTCAAGCTCTTGCTGTGGATTGGATTGCGCAACAATTGCGCCACCAATACCGAATTTCGCCTCGTTCCCCTGGAGCACTGCTGTTCGGATGACAATACTCAGCTCGGCTCCACCACTAAAAGATAACCAGCCTAATGCGCCTGAGTAGACGCCGCGGGCAGAAGATTCCAATACATCAATAATTTCCATCGTGCGTTTTTTTGGAGCACCTGTCATTGAGCCACCCGGGAAACAGGCTCGAATAGCTTCGATCGTTGACACGTCCGAGCGAAGGTGCCCACGAACCGTTGAGACCAGTTGATGAACCGAAGAAAAGCTTTCGACTGAAAAAATCTCAGGAACATGAACACTCCCTGGCCGACACACTTGATTCAAGTCATGGCGAACCAAATCGACTATCATCAGGTTTTCGGCCCTGTCCTTGGCCGAACTGCATAGTTCATCGCGTAGTATTTGGTCTTCTACGAGTTTTTTACTACGTGGCCTGGTTCCCTTGATCGGTCTAGACTCGATCAATCCGCTGTCATCAATCCGAAGAAAGGTTTCGGGCGAAGCGCTCAATACTGAAAACTCTGCAAACGAGAGATAAGCACCGTAGGGTACTGGGCTGGCCTGTCGCATTCGCCGATAAGCACTCAAAGGCGCACCACCGTATGCCATTTTTGCCCTGTTCGTCAGGCAGATCTCATACGACTCTCCATCAGTGATGTACTTGAGCGACTGATTGATCTTACTAATGTAATCATCTGGCCCGTCCTCAAGCGAAAGTTTCAGCTGGTCTACAGCACCTGGAATAAACGTACTGCAATGGCCTGTTGACTCATCATCACGCTTGAGAAAATCAGGTAAGGACGGCCAAACAACAGCATCGCCAGTCGCAACCATCATACATTCATAGACTTTCTCTTCATGATGATCAAAGACAAAGAAATGTGGTGCAAACATAAATGAAGCGTCCGGATTAACCGAACGATAAGTTTTGAGTCCGCCTGCTAATGCCTTCAACTCGTAACCGAGGTAGCCGACAAAACCACCCTTGAAAACAAACGGTAAGTGCTGAGGGGTTGCCACTTGCACAGATTCGAAGATCTGCGCAGTCAGTGTAAAAAAGTCACCATTAATGCTTTTTTGACCTTTGGGCCCCAAAAGCTTGAGGCACTCATCGTTGACATCGTACTCAAGCCTTATCGCCCCTTGAGTATCCCCGCTACCCATAATCGAGTAGCGGGCATTAGGTCTTTCCGACTTCTCGCTGTCTAGCCAAAAAGCATAATGATCATCTGCATAGAGCGTTAAAAAAACTGATTGTGGATCCGTGCACTCGTAAAATTCACGATAAGCAAGCTGCATATTCAGCATCCCCCCTACCGCGACGTATGCATTTTTTGACGACGAACATTCCATGCTGGACTCTAAGCGAGTTCTAATTGCGTCGTTATGCTCTAGCGCCATCCGTATGAAGTTGCTCAAAAGCGCATGACCATATTCTGAATCGATGGATTCGGGGTGGAACTGGACACCCCAAACCGGTCTGGTGATGTGTTCAATTGCCATGACCACACCTTCAGACGTCCAGGCCGTACATTTGAGATCCGCTGGTAGGCTTGTGCACATCAACGAATGGTATCTGACCACTTCGAACTGATCCGGCAGATCTCGAAAGAGCCCTTTACATGAATGAGTAATGCGACTGCGGTAGCCATGAACAGGGTTGGGAGCGTGCCCCACGGTTCCCCCAAGAAATTGAGCGATGCCTTGGTGTCCCAGGCAAATACCTAGCAACGGGACAGGAGAATGGAGAATGACGTCACCGCAAACACCAAAATCCCCCTTATCTCCGGGGTGCCCTGGACCGGGCGACAGTACTACAGCATCATATTGTCCGATGCTCAGCTCATCGTACCGGATGGTATTTTTGACTACATCAGCGCAAATGCCTGTCACCTCATACAAATACTGAGCGATGTTCTGGGTGAAGGAATCGAAGTTATCAATCAGCAGTATTTTCATGAAAATTGCCCCGGGGCCTGATACTGATTGATCAGTATGTCTTCCTGAATACATGTCTCTTCTATAATCAGCTTGAATATCGACTCGGTGTAAGACGGCCTCAATCCCACCGCCTCAGATTTGATCTTGACCATGTCGAGCACGTAGGAGATTCGTCCGGGCTGCATCATCGCAATGCCATGGACGGCTTTGAGTTCGGCAATGTCCATACAAACCTTCATTCGCTCAGCAAGCAGGTCGACAACTTGCAAATTTATCAAGTCAAGCCGCTCCCGCTGCGGCTGAAAAATGTTAGACGAGCCTGTCTGTGATAACTGTCCATGTTGTTTCATCTTTTCCACCTCCGTTGCCCATTTTTGGAAGAGAGTCGTCAGTCAGGTGTGCTCCTATTCATTGATAGCAGGCGTCCATAACCCTTTGCTCGTCATAGCCTTCAGAGCCCCCCCTAATAAACTGATGTCGTTGTCGCTGTGGCTTGCAGATATCGCAAAACGCAGCATTGCCTTGCCTTTGGCGATAATTGGATAAAATACAGGGAAGAGCAGCATGCCTTGGTCACGCAGAGTTCTCGCTGCCTGCAAACCGGCCTCCTCTGTTTCAAAGAACGCTCCCCTGACAGGTGACTGAATACCTGCATTAAGCAACTGGTTATTGGTGAGGGAATCCAAAAGGCTGACGTTTTCCCAAAGTCGTTGTTGCAGCACATCAAGCTCTTCACTGAGATGGATTTTCGCCGAGGCAACGTTCGCCGCCAGCATGGGCACCATAATGGAATGACCAAATATCAGCGGATTCGCCAGCGTTCGGATAACTTCAATATCCCGCGAATCCGAAACCACGACAAAGCCACCCGAGCCACCAAAAGCCTTGGAGAGAGACCCCGCCAGGATAATATTTGCTGGTAACGAGTGATCAACTACTGAAAAGGCATATCCCGCACCATGACGTCCGACGATCGAAATGCCATGAGCATCATCTACATATAGGTATCCCCGCGCCGACTCTAGCTGCCGTGAGAGCTCGGCGATGGGTACAAGCCCACTCATCGACCCGATTCCATCGATCAAAAGCACAGGGGTCTCACCATTATCGGTGCAGCCCTTCAGCGCTACGGGGAGCGATTCTGGATTGGTGGATTCGACTCTAGAAACAGGACCGAACTGCTCCAAAATCCCCCTAAGCACCTGCATCGAAGCATGAGCGGTTTTGTCCACCAGCCAGTGAATTTGTTTGTTGACCGGATACCTACTCAACGAACCACTCCCCAGCAACGGTAAAACACCTAAGTGGACACTGCTGGTAGAGGTAAACACCGCGACGCCACTACCTCTATAGACCTGACCAAGCAACTCTTCCAGTTGAGGCAGGTAACTCGGGCGCATTGCACTTCGAGAAGACGATAGGTGCAGGCCAGAAATTTCCATTGCTTGATGCGCGGCGTCGATCAATGCCGAATGGGTTTCTAAACCCAAGTACGAACAGGACACAAACTCTGTGAACGTACCACCGTCTTGCAAGGTAATGTCCTTACCCACACGACTAGCAACGGTAAAACCTGTAAGTCCTTCCTCGTAAGCCTTCGCCAGCGCCCCAGTAGTGTTACCGCGACGAACGCTCATCCAGTCTTGTCTAGTTTGCGCATCCATTGCTAAAACTCCTTTACGATAATCAACGAGATTTGCATCCGACGGTCATTACTGAACTGCCCGACGCGTCGGACGCTTCCTTGTCGATTACCGTCTCTATATTTGTCAGCTGACTCTGATTAAACAGTTCGCGTACCGCTTGGGCCTGCCCCTCGCCATGCTCGATGACTAGCCAACCTTCACGGGTTAGGAGCTGGTTCGCGAGTGTGATGATTTGCCTTATCAGTTCAAGACCATCGGCCCCGGAATAGACTGACGCCTGTGGATGATGATCACTCCATTCAGGCAGCAACTCTTGAGACTGTGGAACGTACGGAGGGTTAGCGACAATTAAACCAACCTGATGTGTAAAACGCGTAAATGCCTTTTCGTCGCGAATGTCTGCCTGCAACTGATTGACCCTAATCCCCTTGCAGGCAAGCCTGTCGATGTTGCGCTTGAGATACTGCACCGCTATCTCATCAAACTCCACGCATGTCACTTTCAGATCTGGTCTGCGCCGTGCGATTGCCAGACCAATCGCGCCGCTTCCAGCACACAAATCGAGAACACTCGCTCCCAATCGAAGCGCAGCGCTGGTCTCCAGCCACTTGTGAATGATTTGGCTGTGAGGCCGAGGGATAAACACGCCACTACCTACCACCAGCGGCATTTTGTCAAATTCCACCATACCAACAATATACCCAAGAGGAATTCGGTTACAGCGCTCTTGAACCGCCAGCATAAACTCTTCGATCGCACGCCCTTTATCCACTCGTTCTATATAGCGATCAATAAGACAACTCAAATCTTCTTCCAAGTCCCAGACACCGGATTCCTGCAACATGGCCCGCGCTTGATTAATAGCAAGATACTCACGCTCAGCAAGACTCATGACCACTCCTTGTAATACTGCGAAAGTTTTTTCAACATCGACTCATAAATGTAGGAGAATGCCACCAACTCCGGCGGAGGCGTAAATGACGGATGCAAGTCATTTATCAGCTGCTCATAATTTCGCGACAGCCCTTCATCCAGAAGAGGAAACCAATAAGGTTTTATATCCCAGCGATATTCATACCCAGTGGCAAACATCTGCTGTACCGTTTCCCTAACTGTATGCTCGCGGGCAAACCCAGATAACGGAGCACGGACTGGTTTGAAAGGACTGAGATCCAGATCGGGAGGCGCTACACCGGTCAGGCAATCAGCTATATACCGAGCCAACAATGGTGATTGGTGCAGGCCATCTCGGTAGGTACCTGTTGCGAGCCAAAGACCTTCGATGCAGCACTCGCCAATCAATGGGAAGCCATCTGCTGGAATTGGCCTGTTGCCTACTTGTATGGAAATTATTTCAGCGCCATGAAGGTCCAGGTTCAACTGATCAACAGCACAATCAAGCAAAAACTGAACATCTGATATTAGAGCCTTTTGCTTTGGGCGCTCCGAAATAATGTTAGTTGCCCCCAAATACAAGACTCCATCCCCACGAGGGACGCAGTGTAAGCCGCATGCAAAGGCACGATTTGGCGTCCGTATGACCGAACTCGGCAAATCGGCCCCTTCAGGCATCTTTACCAGAATGGAAACGCCATAACCACTGAACAGCGGCGGAATTTTCTTTACAAGTTCTTCAAAATCACTGAGTAAATCCAGGGACTGAACGCCTGCGGCAACCACGACCTGCTTTGCCCATAGAACCTCCCCACTGTACAACTCGACACCCGTCGCCACTCCACCCTCAGCCAACACGCGCTTAGCATTCTCATTTTTCAGGGTGCCGCCCTCGGTGAGAAATGCAGCATCTAATTTCTCCAGTAAAAGGTGCGAATTCACCGAATGTTCGTTTGGTATATACAACCCTCGCAAAGGGCGAACCAGATGGTTGGGCTTAAGCCACTCCATCTTGCGTGGATCAACAATTTCGAACGGTTCATCATACTCACGAAGGGTACTCTCGATGGTGTCGTAGTTGACGCTGTCCACCTCATCCATGCCAGCGGTATTGAGCAGCACATGGGTCCCAATAGCGGTAAATAACGAACTAGAATCACCTGAAGAAGTTGCCAACCGCTGCGCCCAGCTTGACCATAGGCGTTGGGATTTTCGGTCCATATCCAGTTTCAATCGACCATATTCACTCGAAAGTAAACCGCTTGTTACCTCCCCGAAACATCCATTCATAGCCCCTGCAGCTTTTGAAGCTGCAAATGTGCGATCCGTCTCACCTATGCGACATACGCTTAAACCTCGCGTTGCTAACTCATATGCAATTGAACCACCGACTGCTCCTGCACCCACGACTATAACGTCGAATTCCATGTACACCTCGAACCGTCACCAGCAACGGAGAAATAAATTATTCCCAGGAAACAATTTATTTTTTAAGGCTTCGCCACATCGCAGTTCAACACGCGAATTATTTCATGATATGTCTGCGTTACAAATTGACATAAGCGCATGAAAATGTAGGAATAATCCTTCAGACAACAGGAAGCAAGAAAAAAAATCGCGGATAAAAGTCAAGTATCAGAAGCACCAACTCTGAGTTTTACGGGTATACTCACTCAACCCAATAAATAGTCCACTGGGCGCACTTCTTACAAAAGAAACTCAGCCATAGATATCGGACAGTACCCATTTTTTAGCGTAGATTTTTTCCTACTGAGGTATCCGCCTCGCGCGACAGGCGACAGCCGACATCCGAATTTGAAAGATTTCTTATATCGATGCGCAAAAGAAAACGCCCCGAACAAGTCGGGGCGTTTTCTTAGTTCTCACCGATGCTTTACACAGCGTGAGTTAATCTTTTCAGTACAAGCAGCCAAGTCGCTATCAGTAAGCCTTGCCAGTCTTGTAGAAGTTCTCGAAGCAGAAGTTAGTCGCGTCGATGTAGCCTTCGGCACCACCGCAGTCGAAACGCTTGCCTTTGAACTTGTAGGCCATCACGCAGCCGTTTTGTGCCTGTTTCATCAGGGCGTCGGTGATCTGGATTTCACCACCCTTGCCTGGCTCGGTTTGTTCGATCAGGTCGAAGATGTCCGGAGTCAGGATGTAGCGACCGATGATCGCAAGGTTCGACGGCGCATCTTCAGGTTTTGGCTTTTCAACCATGCTGTGAACGCGGTAGATGTCGTCGCGGATCATCTCACCGGCGATCACGCCGTATTTGTGAGTCTCTTGCGGATCAACTTCCTGGATGGCCACGATCGAGCAGCGGAACTGCTTGTACAGCTTGACCATCTGGGTCAGTACGCCGTCGCCTTCAAGGTTCACGCACAAGTCATCCGCCAGGACCACGGCGAAGGGTTCGTCACCGATCAGCGGACGGCCGGTCAGAATGGCGTGGCCCAAGCCTTTCATTTCGGTCTGGCGGGTGTAGGAGAACGAGCAGTTGTCGAGCAACTTGCGGATGCCGACCAGGTATTTTTCCTTGTCGGTGCCCTTGATCTGGTTTTCCAGCTCGTAGCTGATGTCAAAGTGGTCTTCCAGCGCGCGTTTGCCGCGACCGGTCACGATGGAGATTTCGGTCAACCCAGCGTCCAGGGCTTCTTCAACGCCGTACTGGATCAGTGGCTTGTTTACCACCGGCAGCATTTCCTTGGGCATGGCTTTAGTCGCTGGCAGGAAGCGAGTACCGTAACCGGCTGCTGGGAACAAGCATTTCTTGATCATAAAAGTCCTTGTAAGGGCTGTGTGTACGAGTTTCGGCGCAGTCTAATCAGGCGGCGGGCACCTTACAATGCCCCGCACTGGCTAACCGATGCCATCATAGAGAAATATTCTGTCGGATAGTTCCCCAGAACAGTTCGCCTCATATAGATAGCAGAAAAGCTGGACGCTGTGCGCCGAGGGGAAAATCGGCGCGCAATCGCACCACCATACGCCCATCAGCACCCGGTGAGTGCATTTGGCGTTATCATTGCGCAATTGAACCAGCCAACGAGGCAGATACATGTCGGAAGCAAAAATAGTCAACGGTTACCAGATCAAGCAAGTCAAGCCTGGTGAATGGCGAGTAGCGGGTGCCAACGGTGAAGATGTCGGCGCCGGGGCCTTTCCGACCGAGGCAATGGCAATCGAGGTAGCATCGGTACTGGAGCTGGAACACGCCAGTACTGGCCGACGTGGCAAAGACAAACGCTGATCAGTAGCTGTTGCACCCAAGCCCTGACCCGCGCAGGGCTTTTTTGAGAGCTTTTTTAGATAAGAAGGCAATGAGTGGCCTTTGGCTATAACCTTTTGATGCCAGCGCTGTCACAGGCTTAGCCCCATCATCCTGACGACGACAACGACATGAATAAATTTTTGCCACTGATTGCAGTATTGGCCCTGAGCGGCTGTGCCACTTCTGAAACCACCTACCTCAATAACGGGGAACAAGGCCTGGCCATCGACTGTTCCGGAGAGGCCAATTCCTGGGCCACCTGCTATGAAAAAGCCGATGCCTCCTGCGCCGGCACCGGCTACCGGATCGTCGGCACCGACGGCACTCCTTCGCTGAAGGAAAGCGACAAGACCCTTGGGGTGGACGTCGGCAACTTCAAAAACCGCAGTGTGGTGGTGGTCTGCAAGTAAGGCGCCCTGCCCTACATGTGGATTTCCGCAAATTTGATCCCGAGGCCGCGAACGGTCTCGATCAAATCGTCGAGACGGCTGAAGGACTCGACTTCGTCGTTATCATCCACCAGAAAGTAACTGCGCCCGGCGCTCTTCTTGAAAAAAACGATCCACTCTCCCGAGTTCGCCGGATTCTGAATCACATGGGTGGCCGAAATACTCCCTTCGGCGTGACGTTCCCGTACTTGCTCTCGCTTCATGCTCGACTCCAGAAATGACAATGCCGCCAAAGCGTCGCTGAGGCGGCATCAGTGCTGACCGGCGGTATTCTATCAGCCGGAAATGCAGGCAGTTGCAGCGTTACGCACATCCTTGGGACGCAACGGCACATTGGAAATGCGCTCGTGCAGCTTGATGCTGCTGCCACTGGAACGGTCCTCGATATCAAATACGGCGGCCGGTCCCGAGGAAAACTTCTGCGGTACGATAACCCGCACGCCATCCTTGTGCGGCTCAACCTGCAAGGCGCCACGGCTGCTGGCAAGCTTTTCGGTCAGGCACTGCGCATATTCATGGGGTTTCTTGCCGGAGATCACGCTCATGGTCGGCAGCGTTTCATTGATCTCCGAAACACTTGCGCAACCACTGATCACCAACGCCAACGGCAGTAACCCTACACCCCACTTCATATAAAACCTCCGATAAAGACCCTCCGACAGCACAAATGCTGTTTTTCTCCGAGGCTGCCTGCGTTAATCGCTGATTGATGTCCAAAATTCTGCATTTATTGCCAAAGTGGACCAAGGCGACCGGATAATAACCTGTTCGGGCTGATAAACTGCGCCAATTGCCCAGCTATCGTTTTGATTTTGTAGAAAAAGCCCTTCTGGAGGCGCCTCATGAAATTTATCCACCAGCGCGAGCACCTGAATGAAGACGACATCGTCGTCATTCAATGCTCGCAAACCTGCAACATCCGCTTGATGAACGACGCCAACTTCCGCAGCTTCAAGAATGGTGGTCGCCACACGTACCACGGCGGCGCGTTCGACACTTTCCCAGCGCGCATCACCGCACCGAGCACCGGTTTCTGGAACATCACAATCGACACGGTGACCAACCGGGCGATCAGCGTGACCCGCAAGCCGACCCTCACGCACTCGATCAAGATCATCCGCCGCTCCAGCTCGAAACTGAGCTAAGTGGCATTTCCACCTCCCGACTTGCAGGTATGACCGTGGCCCAGACGACCAAGTACGTCATTAAATACAAGCTCAACGGCGAACGCCGGTTCGAGTTCGCCCAGCTTGAAAACGGCACTGCCGAAGAAGCCAAGGCCGCGCTGGACGTGATTCACGGCCAGGGCGAAGATGTCATCAGCGAGATCAGCGTGAGCAAGGCGCTGTAACGCCGACATCTTGCGAATCGCTGATCATCGTCTCGATGAGTGACCACCTATGAGCTCTGTCACCCTGGACCTGTTCGCCGACCACGAACCTGAGCAACAGCCAAAGCGCGAGCAAATTGCCGAACAATCCTGGGTGCTGCGGGGTTTCGTCCTGCCCTGGCTTGAACGCTTGCTGCCGGAGCTGGATGCTGTCCTCGCGGCCGCGCCTTTTCGGCAGATGGTCACCCCAGGGGGCTTCACCATGTCGGCCGCGCTGAGCAGCTGCGGTACCTGGGGCTGGACCACCGACCGCAGTGGCTATCACTACAGCCGCCAGGATCCAGCGAGCGGCAAGCCCTGGCCGCCAATGCCCGAGGTGTTTCTTCACCTGGCCCAGGCAGCCGCCCTGGAAGCTGGGTTTGCAGGCTTTGTCCCCGACTCCTGCCTGATCAACCGGTATCCCCCCGGCGCGAAAATGTCATTGCACCAGGACAAGGACGAGACGTCCATGGCAGCGCCAATCGTCTCGGTATCCCTGGGGTTGCCGGCGGTCTTCCTGTTTGGTGGATTCGAACGCGGTGACAAATGCCAGAGGGTGTCGCTGTTTCATGGCGATGTGGTGGTATGGGGCGGTGTCGATCGCTTGCGCTATCACGGGGTATTGCCTATCAAGGACGGCCAGCATCCACGGCTGGGGGAGCAGCGCATCAACTTCACCTTCCGGGCGGCGCGGTGAGCCTTTCGAGTTCAATCGCAAGCCGCGGAGTGTTGCGTAGCGCGCGCCCCCCTAAGCTGGATCAAACCCTTCCATGCAGGTGAAGCCATGACCACTCCTTCGACGACTGGCCCCATCGAGGACGATCCCCGCTGGGCTGCCGTGGTTGCGCGCGATCCGCGCGCAGACGGGCAATTCGTCTATGCGGTGAAAACCACGGGTGTCTATTGCCGCCCCAGTAGCCTGGCGCGCTTGCCCAATCCACAGAATGTGCAGTTCTTCGATACTGCCGAGCAAGCCCAGGCCGCAGGATATCGCCCAAGCAAAAGGGCGGCGAAGGATCAAAGTGATCTCGCCGCGCAGCATGCCGCAACTGTAGCAGCGGCGTGCCGCCAGATAGAAACCGCCGAGCAAGTGCCGGTGCTCATTGACCTCGCCTCGGCTGCAGGCATGAGCAGCTTTCACTTCCATCGGGTGTTCAAGGCGATCACTGGCCTGACCCCCAAGGGTTATGCCGCCGCACATCGTGCCCGCAAGGTGCGCCAGCGCCTGGCCGATGGCGGCTCGGTCACTGAGGCGCTCTACGACGCCGGTTTTAACTCCAATAGCCGCTTCTACGCAGCGGCGGATAGTGTACTGGGCATGAAACCAACCGATTACCGCGCCGCCGGCCAGAACAACGACATTCTTTTTGCCGTGGGCCAGTGCTCACTCGGCGCGATCCTGGTGGCGCAAAGCGAGCGCGGGGTGTGCGCGATCCTGCTGGGGGACGACCCGCATCAGTTGGTCTGCGATCTGCAGGATCGGTTTCGGCAGGCCAACCTGCTGGGGGCTGATCAGGCTTTCGAGCAGTTGATTGCCAAGGTCGTCGGCTTCATCGAAGCCCCGGCCCTGGGCCTGGACTTGCCGCTGGATGTGCGGGGAACGGCGTTTCAGGAGCGGGTATGGCAGGCGCTGCGGGATATTCCGCCGGGTAGCACCGCCAGCTATGCTGAAATTGCCCGGCATATCGGCGCCCCGAAAGCCTTCCGGGCGGTAGCGCAGGCGTGTGGCGCAAATCATCTGGCAGTGGCGATTCCTTGTCATCGCGTGGTGCGCAGTGACGGCGACCTGTCGGGGTATCGGTGGGGCGTGGAGCGCAAGCGAGAGTTGCTGGAGCGCGAAGCACGCCCCAAATCTGCTGTTGGACATGAGACTTGTTTGAAATGAGCGCTGCGCCAGCACTGGCCTTGGCGCCGCCATTGCTGGTACAAATCCAGCCCGACTGTCCCTGCCCTGCCTACCCGCCGGAGAGCCCGCAAAATGAGTCAATGGCCAGATACCCGCATCCTTGACCTGCTTGGCATCGAGCTGCCGATCATCCAGGCGCCCATGGCTGGCGCGACGGGTGCGGCCATGGTGATCGCGGCGAGCAACGCCGGAGGCCTGGGGTCCATGCCCGCAGCCCTGTTGAGCACCGACCAACTGCGCGAAGAACTGAAGGCCATTCGCGCGCAGACCCAGCGCCCGATCAACGTGAATTTTTTCTGCCATCAACCACCCGTGGCCAACGAACAAGGCGCCCGGGACTGGAAGAATCTGCTGGAGCCTTATTACCGCGAACTGGGCGTGGACTTCGATGCGCCGACGCCGGTGTCCAATCGCGCGCCGTTTGATAGCGCGACATGCGAAGTCATTGAAGAACTGCGCCCGCAAGTGGTGAGCTTTCATTTTGGCCTGCCGGAAAAGTCACTGCTCGACCGCGTCAAGGCGACCGGCGCAAAAGTGCTGTCGTCCGCTACTACGGTCGAAGAAGCGATCTGGCTGGAGCAGAACGGTTGCGACGCGATCATTGCCATGGGCAATGAAGCGGGTGGTCATCGCGGCATGTTCCTCAGCGACGACCTGAGTAGCCAGGTGGGTACATTCGCCCTGGTGCCGCAGATTGTTGATGCCGTGAAAATCCCGGTGATCGCCGCAGGCGGCATCAGTGACGCCCGTGGCGTGGCGGCGGCGTTCATGCTGGGAGCGAGCGCGGTGCAGGTCGGTACCGCCTACCTGTTCACCCCGGAAGCCAAGGTCAGCGCCTCTCACCACAAGGCACTGCGCACCGCCAGGGAAAGTGACACGGCCTTGACCAACCTTTTCACCGGCCGCCCGGCACGGGGCATTCTCAATCGAGTGATGCGCGAGCTGGGGCCTATGAGTGACAAGGCCCCGGCCTTTCCGCTCGCCGGGGGTGCGTTGATGCCATTGCGCGCCAAGGGAGAAGCCGACTTCAGCAACCTCTGGGCAGGTCAGGCGTTTCCCCTCGGGAAGGAGCTGAGCACGGCAGAACTGACCCGCAAAATGGCAGAGGAAGGGTTGGCGAAGCTGATCCACTAAACCTCAAGTCGCCGCCATCCCTGTAGGAGCTGCCGCAGCCTGCGATCTTTTGATCCTCGTGGTTTAGAGATCAAGATCAAGATCAAGATCAAAAGATCGCAGCCTGCGGCAGCTCCTACCGGGGTCGATCTGGGCAACATGTATACAATCGAGTTCCGTTTGCGGGTTTTTCGCTATATATTTCCCTACATAGCGTTTAGTCCCCACTGCTGTACCTGCCCGTCACGGAGCCGTTCATGACCTCTCGCGCCTCACGTTTTGCCCCTGCTGCCCTTATGAGCCTGGTGGCTGTCTGCACGGTTGGATCGGCCCAGGCCGAAGAAGTCCAGGTCGCGGTCGCGGCCAATTTCACCGCCCCCCTCCAGGCGATCGCTGCCGATTTCGAGAAAGACACCGGTCACAAGCTGATCGCTGCCTACGGTGCCACCGGCCAGTTCTACGCCCAGATAAAGAATGGCGCGCCCTTCGAAGTGTTCCTGTCAGCCGATGACAGCACGCCGCAGAAACTTGAAAACGAAGGCGATACCGTCAAGGGCTCACGTTTCACTTACGCCATTGGCACCCTGGCGCTATGGTCGGCCAAGGACGGATACGTCGACAACCAGGGCAAGGTCCTTAGCGATAACCAGTATCAGCATCTGGCCATCGCTAACCCGAAAGCTGCGCCGTACGGGCTGGCCGCTACCCAAGTGCTGGCCCGGCTGGGCCTGACCGATCAAGTCAAAGCCAAGATCGTCGAAGGCCAAAACATCACCCAGGCTTACCAGTTTGTGTCCACCGGCAACGCCGAGCTCGGTTTCGTCGCCTTGTCGCAGGTTTACAAAAACGGCAAAGTGTCCGGCGGCTCGGCCTGGATCGTTCCGGGCGACATGCACGACCCGATCAAGCAGGACGCGGTGATCCTCAACAAGGGCAAGGACAATCCAGCCGCCAAGGCGCTGGTTGACTACCTCAAGGGGCCCAAAGCCGCTGCCGTTATCAAATCCTACGGTTATCAACTTTAAATGAGCCTGACCAGTGCCGATTTTGCTGCCATCTGGCTGACCCTGAAACTGGCGTCGCTGACGACGGTCATCCTGTTGGTGATCGGCACTCCGATCGCGTTGTGGCTGTCGCGTACCACCTCCTGGCTACGCGGTCCGGTCGGGGCGATCGTCGCCCTGCCCCTGGTCTTGCCCCCTACGGTGATTGGTTTTTACCTGTTGATCGCGCTAGGTCCCCACGGCGTTGTCGGCCAGCTCACCCAATCACTCGGGCTCGGCACCCTGACCTTCAGTTTTGCCGGCCTGGTGATTGGCTCGGTGCTCTATTCCATGCCATTCGTGGTGCAACCCCTGCAGAATGCTTTTGCCGCTATCGGTACGCGGCCACTGGAAGTGGCCGCGACGCTGCGGGCCAATCCCTGGGACACTTTTTTCAGCGTGATCCTGCCCCTGGCACGTCCCGGTTTCATCACGGCAGCCATTCTGGGCTTTGCCCATACGGTCGGCGAGTTCGGAGTCGTACTGATGATCGGCGGCAACATTCCGGACAAAACCCGGGTGGTCTCGGTACAAATCTACGACCATGTCGAAGCCATGGAATACGCCCAGGCCCATTGGCTGGCCGGGGCGATGCTGGTCTTTTCGTTTGCCGTGTTGCTGGCGCTCTACTCCAGCCGCAAGACCCGTGCGGGCTGGAGCTGATCGATGATTGATATGCGCTTGAAACTGGACTATCCGGGGTTTGCCCTGGACGTCGACCTGCAATTGCCCGGCCGTGGCGTGACGGCGCTGTACGGGCATTCCGGCTCCGGGAAGACCACCTGCCTGCGGTGCATCGCCGGGCTGGAGAAGGCTGGTCAGGCTTTTATCCAGGTCAATGATGAAGTCTGGCAAGACAGCGCGAAGAGGATTTTCGTGCCAGCACACAAGCGCGCCCTGGGCTACGTATTCCAGGAAGCGAGCCTGTTTCCGCATCTGTCGGTGCTGGCCAATCTGCAGTTCGGCCTCAAGCGCATTCCCGCCTCCCAGCGGCGGGTTGATATGACGCACGCCACCGATCTGCTGGGCATTGGCCATCTGCTCGATCGTCATCCGCACAACCTGTCGGGCGGTGAGCGCCAGCGCATCGGCATAGCCCGCGCATTGCTCACCAGTCCCCGGCTGCTGTTGATGGACGAGCCGCTGGCGGCGCTCGACAGTCAGCGCAAGAACGAGATCCTGCCGTACCTGCAGCGCTTGCACGACGAACTGGAAATCCCCGTGCTGTACGTCAGCCACTCACAGGATGAAGTGGCGCGCCTGGCCGATCATATTGTTCTGCTAAGCGATGGCAAGGCCCTGGCCAGCGGCCCGATCGGCGCCACCCTGGCGCGTCTCGACCTGCCGCTTGCACTCGGTGACGACGCTGGCGTGGTGATCGAGGGCCAGGTCAGCGCCTACGATGCCCACTACCAGTTGCTGACGCTGCAACTGCCCGCCAGCGACATGAACATTCGCGTGGCGCACTCGCCAATGACCCTGGGCCAGGCGCTGCGGTGCAAGGTGCAGGCGCGGGATGTCAGCCTGAGCCTGAACGCCGCCGAGCACAGCAGCATTCTCAATCGCCTGCCCGTCACGGTAATCAGTGAAATGCCCGCAGACAATGCCGCTCACGTTTTGATACGCCTGGAAGCCGGTGGCACGCCGCTGCTGGCGCGCATCACTCGTTACTCCCGGGACCAGTTGGGTGTGTACCCCGGCCAGCAATTGTGGGCGCAGATCAAGGCGGTGGCGGTGCTGGCTTAAATTCGCCGGCACCACTGCGATTGCGTGCGGTCAATCGCTGTAACGGCCAATTGATTGCAAGCCAGGACTACCGCCATGCCCGATACCGATCTGCCCGTTGCGTTGCCTCCCGACCTGCACTATGTCGATGACACGCAACCTGGAATCACCCGCAGGAAACTACGCGGCAAGTTCTGCTACTTCGACTCGACCGGCCAGCGCATCACCGATCCGGACGAGGTCAAACGCATCAATGCCCTCGCGGTGCCGCCGGCCTACACTGACGTGTGGATCTGCGCCGATCCACGCGGCCATCTGCAGGCGACCGGACGTGATGCACGGGGTCGCAAGCAGTATCGTTATCATGCGCGCTGGCGCGAAGTACGCGACGCCGACAAATACTCACGCCTGAGAGATTTCGGCCTGGCTTTGCCCAAGTTACGCAAGCAACTTGAAGCACTGCTGGAGGCTCCCGGCTTCAGCCGCGACAAGGTCATGGCCACCGTAATAACCTTGCTTGACGCGACACTGATCCGCGTCGGTAACACCCAGTACGCCCGGGACAACCGCTCCTACGGCCTGACGACCCTGCGCAGCCGCCATGTTGAAGTCAATGGCAGTGCGATCCTGTTCCAGTTCCGCGGCAAGAGCGGCGTAGAGCATCAGATCACCGTCAAGGACCGGCGCCTGGCGCGAATCATCAAGCGCTGCCTGGAGATACCCGGACAGAACCTGTTCCAGTATCTGGACGAAAACGGTGAGCGCCACACGGTGAGTTCTTCAGACGTCAACGCCTACCTGCAAACGCTCACCGGCGCCGACTTCACCGCCAAGGATTACCGCACCTGGGCAGGCAGCGCGCTGGCGTTGTCGGTGTTGCGCGAATTGCACTGGGAGCCGGAATCGGACGCCAAGCGCCACGTGGTTGAAATGGTGAAAAATGTCGCCAAACAACTGGGCAATACCCCGGCGGTGTGCCGTAAGTGCTACATCCATCCGGCGGTACTGGAGCATTTTCTCCTCGGCGCCCTGGCTGAGCTGCCGAGGCCCAGAACCCGCAAGGGGCTGCGAGCCGAGGAAGTCGGATTGGCCATGTTCCTGGAGAAAATGGTCGAAGCCACGCAGAATGGCGACTTGCGATAACCCTCGAGAGGCGAGTAGGCTAGCCACCTCCGCTTTCTCAGGTTGACCTTTGACGTGAATAACTAAGCCGTCCAGAAATGTGTTCGCGACAAGCCGCCCACGGCGCTTGTTGATCTTCTCGACATTTTCCGGAGGTGCCGATGACTCACGTCACGCGTCTGCCTGCACTCGTTTCCCTGAACCAACTGGGCTTTCAATTCGCCGATGGCGAAACAGTTTTTCACGACCTCAATTTAAGCTTTGATCACGTCCACACGGCCATCGTCGGTCGCAACGGCAGTGGCAAGAGCGTGCTGGCGCGCCTGATTGCCGGACAGCTGCAACCCTGCTCGGGCACCCTGACGGTCCAGGGTCAGGTGGCCTATGTGGCGCAATCGTTTACCGATGCACCGGGACACACCGTCGCCGATGCCACCGGTACTCGTGAAGTGTTGCAAGCGTTGGCCAGAGTCGAGCTTGGGCACTTCGACGAGGCGGACCTGCAAGCCCTGGCCGGGCGCTGGGATCTGGCTGCCCGCCTGCGCAGGCAGCTCGACGAGGCGGGGCTTTGCCACGTCAAACCGGATACGCCCACCCACACCTTGAGCGGGGGTCAACGAGCGCGGGTCGCTCTGATCGGTGCGTTTCTGGGTGAGGCACAGCTGATCGTCCTGGATGAGCCCACCAACCACCTGGACGATCAGGGGCGCGGTTGGCTGACAAATCAGTTTGCACAGTGGCGCGGCGGCCTGATCGTGGTCAGCCATGATCGACACCTGCTGAGCGGTTTTGCCCGAATCGTCGAAATCAGCCCACTCGGCGCCAGGCTCTTTGGCGGTAATTATCGCGAGTTTCAGGCGCAGCGAGAGATTGAACAAGCCGCGGCACGCGCAGAGCTCGATCAGGCCCGCGCCGAGCGCAAACGCGAGACCAGCCGCCTGCAGCGAGAGCATGACACTGTGCAGCGACATGCTGCCGCCGCCCGAAGAAAAGCGGACATCGCCAACGTCTCGGGCTTCGAGCGGGGAAAAATCAAGAGCGCGGCCAGGGATGCCATGGGTCCGGTTCGCCAGGGGCATCAAGCGCGCAAAGACGGCCTGGCGGCCAGGGTGCGCGATGCCAGCGCCAACGTTGTGGTCCAGGAAAGTGTCCTGGTCAACTTGCCCGGCAGCCGGGTGCCGGCCGGTCGCCAGGTACTGACACTGGTCGATGTGCACCTGAACCACGCCGGAACTGCCCAATACGCAGTGGAGGACATGGGCCACGCCGCTGCAGGAACGGCCGCCGGCCTGACCTTGGCCATCGCAGGCCCGGTACGCATCGCAGTCAGCGGGCCCAACGGTTGCGGTAAAACCACCCTGTTGCGCACGCTGGCCGGGCACATCGCCCCGCGTAGCGGTCAGTGCCTGACCCACGTCCCGAGCGCCTTGCTCGATCAGCACCTGGCACTACTCGATGACCAGCGCTGCGTGCTGGAACAACTGCATGCGCTCGATACCCCGATACCAGTAGACAGGCTGCGTAACCACCTGGCGCACTTACACCTGAACGCCGACCGAGTCACGCGACCCAGTTGTTCGCTGAGCGGCGGCGAGCGCCTGAAGGCCGCCATCGCCATCGCGTGCTGGGGCAAGACGCCTGCGCAGTTACTACTGCTCGATGAGCCTACCAACCACCTTGACCTTGAGTCCGTGGAAGCTTTTGAGACAGCCCTGCAGAATTTTCCCGGCGCGATTGTCGCAGCCTCCCATGACGCACATTTCCTCGCCGCGCTGGCGCCGACCCACCTCCTCAAATGGCACCCGCAGGGCTGGTTGCTGGCCCCGAATATGCCGGACTCGTAGAGCTTTGGCCCCGCGGATTTTTTGCACGATTGCAAATGGCTTCTATAGTTGATGTGAACAAGAATCTGCGCGGTGGAGCCATGGAAGACATATTCGTCGTCAAGCGGTGCAACAAGATCATCATCCACGGACGCCGAGCCGGTGAAGTCAGCCATGCGCCACCCGATGCCTCGGTCTGGTACAGGGTGACGGACACTCGCACCCGCGGCTTCATCGGCGACGGATTCGATCTGGAAGAAGACGCGCGCCGTGAATGTCAGCGTCTCAACGACAGGTCCCGTGTGACGGTCCGACAGGGCTGAAGTACGGGTCTATACTTGAAGCGCTGACGGAGCGGCGTACCCATCGACAGACTGCTCGCACCTTGCGGGTTGTTTGCTGCCATTTACCAGGTTTCTTGAACGGAGGTGTGTCATGTCCGAAAAAGAGTCCATAACCACCCTGCTTACCCTGCTTGATTCACGCCAGGCGCGACTGGCGGCTGCGTGCAAGGAAATTGCCGACTGGGTTGATCATCAAGGCGGGCACCCAACTGCCCTGCGAATCCGCGATCGGCTCAATGACATTGAAAAAGACACGCCGCTGATCCGCAACACCCTGTCCTCACTGCGACCGGTTGACAGGCCGCTGCCGCGCTTCAGGTAGTAAGCACTGGACGCCCCGATGCAAGCGCTGTTCTGATTCAGGACGCATTAACGGCGACGTCACCGTCACCGTGTGCGTCCTTACCTGATGGTGGTTGACCTCTGTTTAACCGCTGAGTCTTGCGCCAGTTTTTTCACGCCTCTTTCACATCGAGTGCCCTACAGTGAATTCACTCCTTTGATGAATCCCCTTGGCCCGCCCGCATGCGGGTCATTTTTTTGCCTGGGATTCAGTGGGCGCCCAATCCAATGGAACGAGCCCGTTAAGCGCTTTTCAAATTCCATATGCCCCCGAATTGGCTTTGGGACGCTTCGCAGAGGCAATCCCGAGTAACAGAAAACTCCTGCTTTTGCTCGCCTGCCTGAGCCCAGGTGTCGTGGTAGCCCCGTTCTATTACGGAGCCGAGAATTTGCGGCAATCTAAAATCGACTGCAAGAGCGGCGGTGGCAGCTGGAAAGCCAAGTAGCGGCTGCGCCTCGCCCGGCCTGGATCATCGACCCTCACGCGAAAGGCGAGGTGTTTATGGAGGCGCAACAAAAAGTGCCTGCATGAAGTATCTCATGCAAGCCCTTGATATATATGGTGCCCGAAGCCGGAATCGAACCGGCACGCCCTTACGAGCGGGGGATTTTAAGTCCCATGCGTCTACCAGTTTCGCCATTCGGGCGGTAGCGCGGTCAAGCAGCCTGAATTTCACCAGTCACTCCTGGCAGATCCGACGCTTGTGCAGCAGAGATGGGAATATATACATCCCGACCGCGTGAAGCAAGTTCACAAGCCTCTTTTTCGAGACTAAATCTTTCAAT
Organism: Pseudomonas sp. 65/3-MNA-CIBAN-0223; assembly: GCF_040310425.1. Classification (NCBI taxonomy): domain Bacteria; kingdom Pseudomonadati; phylum Pseudomonadota; class Gammaproteobacteria; order Pseudomonadales; family Pseudomonadaceae; genus Pseudomonas; species Pseudomonas sp. 65/3-MNA-CIBAN-0223. Next base: position 103,219 of record NZ_JBEOPV010000014.1, on the reverse strand, counting down.
CTCGCTGGTTAAATCTCTTGGCAAATCATGGATCTACAGCGCAATACTCGAGCAGCAGATGCAGTCGCGCGCTGGCGAGGGAGACCTGCAACGGTTCCAATGTGTGCTCCACCCCCGGCTGATTGCGCCGAAAAGCACCGGATGGGCTTAAATTGCATAGTGGCTGTTTACGAAACACCGGTGTAGGACTTACCACTCACTATTGATGTACTGAGTACTGAGATTATTTTCTGGCGTCATTATTGAGTCGATCGTCCATTCGTCACAACTCCACAAACCACCTTGCTCTTTCAAAGAGCACTGCTAACGTGTTATCACGCCGCGCGATTTGGTTAAGTCGTCATCTCGAGGATGGTAACTATCATTAGCCGCCATGTTGGCGTGTTGTCTATGACAACTCGATACTATGCAACTGTTTAACGCTCGGTTCTTCGATTGTTTGCTTTGCACGTATTACTGCCAAGCGTATTGGTATTATCAGACTGCGTCAGCCATATCGCCTTCCCCTCTGATTCGACGCCACCTTCCGAGCCACACTGATCAGGGTCTCGCCATGAATTCCTCGCCACAGGCTCCAACCGACAAGCTCGAAAGCGTTCAAATGCTGCGCGCTATCGCAGCACTCGCCGTGGTGTTTTTTCATATTCCGTTGTTTCGCAATGGCGACTGGGGCGTCGATATATTCTTTGTCATCAGCGGTTTTATCATGGCCATGGTCACCGGTAAATCAGGCAGCCACTTTTTTATTAAAAGAATTATCCGTGTCGTTCCGTTGTATTGGCTCGGCACCCTCGGTGTATTCGCAGTTGCCTTGTTGTTGCCGAGCTTGCTCGACAACACTACGGCCGATGGCGTCGGGCTGCTTAAATCGCTGTTCTTCATTCCGTACCAAAAAGGCGAGTACGTTCAGCCGCTGTTGTACTTGGGCTGGACTCTGAACTACGAAATGTTCTTTTATGCCTTGTTCGCCACTTCCATGGCCATCAGCCACCGTTATCGCCTGCTCATTTGCTCGGCCCTGCTTCTGGCATTAGTGGTGGCGGGCCACCTGGTGGCGTTTGACGCGCTAGTGGCCCAGTTCTACACACAGCAGATCCTCGCCGAGTTCGTCCTTGGCATGGGCTGCTACGCTTTCTACGCCCGCACCGCCACGTGGCGTGCCGACGGCACGACTAACGGCGCGCGCACTGTGCTCATCCTGATCGGCCTGGCTGCTCTGGTGTACATGCCCTTTGCCGTTGACTTGACCCACTGGCTGGGACGCGGGCTGGCCTGGGGTATCCCGGCTGCAGTTGTATTTCTCACACTGGTGCACGGGTTGGCGGGGCTGAATTTGCCTGGGTGGGTGGTATTGATCGGCGATGCCAGTTACTCCCTGTATCTATTCCACCCGTACGTACTGAAGGTCTTCAACAAGGTATTCCATGTTTTCGACGAGCCTGGCGCCCTCGCCTATCTGATGACGCCCGTAAGTATCGCTCTGTGCTGCATCGTGGCAATCGGTATTTACCGCCTGGTGGAGCTTCCAATGACCCATTGGCTGCGGGTCATGTTAATCGACAGAAGGAAGCTGCCCAGCCAACCGCCGGTCTTGCCCATGGGGACGGTGGGCCATAAAAGCGGCGTGGAAGGCTGATACGCTCAACCACCGCACTTTCCCGAAGCCAAAAAAAAACCCGTAACTCACTGAGTTACGGGTTTTTTAATAGTGGAGGCCGAGGTCGGAATCGAACCGGCGTAGGTGGATTTGCAATCCACTGCATAACCATTTTGCTACTCGGCCTCAAAACATTTGGTGTCGTGTAGCGCAACATCAAATGTGTACAAACTTGGAGCGGGAAACGAGACTCGAACTCGCGACCCCGACCTTGGCAAGGTCGTGCTCTACCAACTGAGCTATTCCCGCGTCTTGGTGTGGCGCATTCTATAGAATCCAGAAGCCCCGTCAACCCCTTGATTCAAAAAAGTTTTATTTCTTTTCAACCTCGGTCTTCAGATGTGGCCAGGCAGCCCGCAGGTACTGGACCATCGACCACAAAGTCAGGCCGGCAGATATCAGCAACAGCGCGTAACCCACCAGCACCCAGAAGGTGAAATCCGATGGATTGGCCAGCAGGATCACCAGCGCGAGCATTTGCGCGGCGGTTTTCCATTTGCCCAGGTTCGACACCGCCACATGAGCGCGGGCGCCGAGTTCAGCCATCCACTCGCGCAATGCCGAAACGACAATTTCACGACCGATGATCACGGCTGCCGGCAGCGTTAGCCACAGGTTGCCATGCTCTTGCACCAGCAGCACCAGCGCGACAGCAACCATCAGCTTGTCGGCCACGGGATCGAGAAACGCCCCGAACGGTGTGCTCTGCTCCAGACGGCGGGCCAGATACCCGTCCAGCCAGTCCGTCGCGGCGGCAAATGCGAACACCGACGCGGAGGCCATATAGCTCCACTGGTAAGGCAGGTAGAACAGCAAAATAAAGATCGGGATGAGCAGGACGCGTAGAACGGTAATCAGATTAGGGATATTCATCGGCACAACTGGCTACGAGGTGAGGTGGCATTCTACTCGCTGTGCAGATTTGCATAAATCAACTCTGCGAGCTTTTTACTGATTCCGGGTGCTTTGGCGATCTCTTCGATGCTGGCACGAGACAGCTCCTGCAATCCACCAAAATGTTTCAACAAATCACGACGACGGGTTGGCCCGACTCCGGCTACGCCTTCCAGCGTAGACGTCCGACGGGTTTTACCACGACGGGCACGGTGACCGGTAATAGCAAACCGGTGGGCTTCGTCGCGAATCTGCTGGATAAGGTGCAGCGCGGGGGAATCGCCGCGCAGGGTGAACTCATGGGCGGCGTCGTTGAGGTACAGGGTTTCAAACCCGGCCTTGCGGGTTGCGCCCTTGGCCACGCCCAACAGGATGAGGTCCGGCACCGCCAGTTCATTGAGCACGTCCCGGGCCATCGACAGCTGGCCCTTGCCCCCGTCCACCAGCAGGATGTCCGGCAGCTTGCCGTCCCCGTCCTTCAGCTTGCTGAAGCGCCGGGTCAGGGCCTGGTGCATGGCCGCGTAGTCATCGCCTGCAGTCACGCCTTCAATGTTGTAGCGTCGGTAGTCGGACTTGATCGGCCCTTCGGGGCCGAACACCACGCAAGACGCCACGGTCGCTTCGCCGCTGGAGTGGCTGATGTCGTAGCACTCCAGGCGTTGCGGCGGCTCGTCCAGGTTCAGTACTTCTGCCAAGGCATCGAAACGTGCTGCAACATGTTGCCGGTTGGCCAGCCGTGCGCCCAGGGCCTGTTCGGCATTGGTCACCGCTAATTGCTGCCAGCGCGCTCGGGTGCCACGCACCCGATGACTGATGGACAACTCACGACCACGCAGCTCTTCAATGGCGGCGATCAATGTCGGAAAGTCTTCGTGAACCACGTTGACGATCAATTCGCTGGGCAAGTCGCGTTCGGGACTGCTGATGAAGTAGTGCCCGAGAAAAGCGGCCATGACTTCTGAAACGTCTTCGTCGATACCCACCTGCGGAAAGAAATTCTTGCTGCCCAGGACCCGGCCTCCGCGCACGCTGATCAGGTGCACGCAAGCACCGCCCGGGTTGACGAACGCGGCGATGACATCCACGTCGCCGGTACCGCCTTCCATGCTCTGCTGGTCCTGAACCCGGCGCAGCAGGGAGATCTGGTCGCGCAGCTCAGCCGCGCGCTCGAATTCGAGATTGATCGCGGCTTCTTCCATGCCCGCGGACAATTCATCGGTCAACGCATTGCTGCGCCCCTCCAGGAACATGACCGAGTGCCTGACGTCTTCGGCATACACATCGGGCTCCACCAGGCCGACACACGGTGCCTTGCAGCGCTTGATCTGGTACTGCAGGCACGGTCGCGTGCGGTTCTTGTAGTAGCTGTCTTCACACTGGCGAACAAAAAAGGTCTTCTGCAGCAAACTCAGGCTTTCGCGGATGGCACCAGCGCTGGGGTAAGGACCGAAGTACTTGCCCTTGGCTTTTTTTGCGCCGCGATGAATGCTGAGTCTTGGAAACTGGCCATCCGAAAGGAACACATACGGATAGGACTTATCGTCGCGCATCAGGATGTTGTAGGGCGGTCGCCATTCCTTGATCAACGTCTGCTCGAGCAACAGCGCCTCGGTTTCGTTGGCCGTGATGGTCGTCTCGACCTGGGCAATACGCGCGACCAGCGCGGCCGTCTTTGGTGCGAGCCCCGACTTGCGAAAGTAGCTCGACAGCCGACTCTTGAGGTTCTTGGCTTTGCCGACGTAGAGCAGGCGCGCATCGCTGTCGAACATGCGATAGACACCGGGGCGCCCACTGACCGTGGACAGAAAAGCGCTGGGATCGAAAGTTTCAGTCATTTCAGAGGCTGGCATCGACCATGCCGTGACGAACCGCCAACAGCGTCAACTCGACGTCACTGCTGATCGAAAGCTTTTCGAAAATACGGTATCGGTAGGTGTTGACGGTTTTCGGGGACAGGCACAATTTATCGGAGATGATCTGCACCTTCTGGCACCCGACAATCATCAGCGCAATCTGGATTTCCCGCTCGGACAAGGCGTCGAACGGTGAATCGCTGGTAGGCTGGAACGATTTGATCGCCAGTTGCTGGGCAATTTGCGGACTGATGTAGCGCTGCCCGGCAAACACCAGGCGGATGGCCTGGACCATTTCCGGCAGCCCGGCACCCTTGGTCAGGTACCCCGCCGCCCCGGCCTGCAACAACCGGGTTGGAAACGGATCTTCCTCGCACACGGTCACCGCGACCACCTTGATGTCGGGATGGCTGCGCAACAGCTTGCGCGTGGCTTCTAGGCCGCCGATACCGGGCATCTTGACGTCCATGAGGACCACATCGGGTTTCAACTCGCGCGCCTTGAGCAGGGACTCTTCCCCTGACTCGGCCTGGCCGACTACTTGCAGGCCATCGATGTCAGCCAGCATTCGTGTAATGCCTGTACGAACGAGATCATGGTCATCGACTACTAGCACCCTAATCAAGCAGACACCTCACGCAATGGTCTTATTGGTTGCCGGACACCTTAGCAAAAAGCGACTCCCAGACCTAGCGCCAAGCGCCAACTAAAAAGTTTCAATTCGTCTTGGGAGGCTTGTCGTCTGCGCGTTTCAGCGAATCCTGCGACCGCGCGCAATTTCTGATTGAAACCGCCTGCCCGCCTCTAGTAAGCTCCCTGCATCCATCGGAGACAGACCATGACAAACACCCTTTCACAGCTTCGTACCGCCAGCGCCCTGCGCTCGGTTGCGGCTGCCCGGGTGAATGACGCCTGCGCTCCGGTCAGCTTTTATTTTGGGTATTGGTTTAGCCACTGGCGCGCCTGATACCCACACGGCGCCCACTTGAAACGGGTCGCCACCAGAGATTTCTCAACCCCCGGTCGGCCTCCCGACCGGGGGTTTTGTTTTTTCAGCTCCACACATTTTTTAGCGTCATACCAGACACCACGAGGATTACCCAATGAACTACGCCACTTATTACCGTTACGACATTTTTACCGCCTGGCGATTTACCAGCCTCCGCTCGGGACAGCCTGCCGCCTCCGATCGGTCACCCACAGGTGGCAAGCACACACACGCAGCCAATCCGGCTAATTGTCGAACACCCCAGTAGGGCCGAGCGCGCGGGAACGAACCCGCCCCTCGTCCAGGAAGCCTGAATATGAACTCGTCCGTCTCCGCCATGCCGCTGTCCACCCTGAGCCCTGCCAACGAAGCGCTGACACTGCGCCTGCCGAGCTCATTGCAACTCAAACAGCAATTGCCCCTCAGCAACACCCTGACGCAGCAAGTCGCCGCCCATCGCGACGCCGTCCGGGCGATCCTCAACGGTGAAGACTCCCGTTTGCTGGTGATCGTCGGTCCCTGCTCGATCCATGACCCGCAATCAGCCCTCGAATACGCCGCCCACCTTGCACGCCTCGCCACGGAAGTCAGTGACGAGATGCTGCTGGTCATGCGCGCCTACGTCGAAAAACCACGTACGACCGTTGGCTGGAAAGGCCTGGCCTACGATCCGGAACTGGATGGCAGCGACGACATGGCCGGCGGCCTGGCGCTGTCGCGGGAATTGATGCGCGAAATGCTTCGGCTCGGTTTGCCGGTCGCCACCGAGTTGCTGCAACCGATGGCGGCAGGCTACTTCGAAGACCTGCTGAGCTGGGTGGCCATAGGCGCGCGGACCACTGAGTCGCAGATACACCGGGAAATGGCCAGCGGCCTGAGCATGCCGGTCGGTTTCAAGAACGGCACCGATGGCGGCGTCGGCGTCGCCAGCGACGCGATGCGCTCAGCCGCCCACCCGCACCGCCATTTCGGCGTTGACAGCCAGGGGCACCCGGCAATCATCCAGACCCCGGGCAATCCGGACACTCATCTGGTGTTGCGTGGGGGCCATAGCGGCCCGAATTACGATCGCACCAGCCTGGCCCAGGTGAACAGTGACCTCAGTCGCTTGAAGATCCCGACCCGGATCATGGTCGACTGCAGCCACGCTAACAGCGCCAAGGATCCGCTACGGCAACCGGCGGTGTTCAATGATGTGCTCGAACAACGGCTGCAAGGCGACCGCTCGCTGATTGGCATGATGATCGAAAGCCATTTGTTCGAAGGCTGCCAGCCACTGGGCGCGTCCCTGCGTTATGGCGTGTCGGTCACGGATGGGTGCCTGGGTTGGAGTGCAACCGAGCAATTGCTGCGCGAGGCGGCGCAAAAGCTGCGTAGGAGCTGAGTAGGAGCTGAGTAGGAGCTGACGAGTGAAACGAGGCTGCGATCTTTTGACCCTGCGTCTTTACATGCCCACACACCCATTTTCGCCGTAACGAATCTGACCACAGCTCCGAACCGGCGGACTGCCTGCGCCAGGCCGCCTCATAGAACCGATGGAACTTTGAGAAGAATTGGGCCACTGAATCCGGTAGGCTCACCACTTTACTGAACATTGATTGGAGTTTTTCCCATGCCTAAAGCTACTGCCCGTCACATCCTCGTTGCCAGCGAAGCCAAGTGCAACGAACTGAAAACCCAGATCGAGGGCGGCGCAGACTTCGCCGAAGTCGCCAAAGCCAACTCCACTTGCCCTTCCAGCCGCCAGGGTGGCGACCTCGGTTCGTTCGGCCCGGGCCAGATGGTCAAGGAATTTGACACTGTAGTGTTCAGCGCGCCGATCAACACGGTGCAAGGCCCGGTCAAGACCCAGTTTGGCTATCACCTGCTGGAAGTGACCAGCCGCCAGGACTGATCAGTCCGCGCAGCTTTCACCACGACGGCCCGCCCTTTGGTGGGCCGTTGTGTATGGGACGATCAATTCGGCTGGCGAGGGATGCGCCGCTAGCGTACAAATTACGGTTATCGACCGCCCGGCTCTAAGGCTGACAATGCGACTGGCTTTCCCTACTGTGCTATTCACTGCCGTGGCCCTGTTGTTTGGCTCCGCCGGTGTGAATGCAGCACCGCAACATGCACTGACCGTGTACGGCGAACCCGCCAAGTATCCTGCCGGCTTCAGCCACTTTGCCTACACCAATCCCCTGGCCCCAAAGGGCGGCACCTTGCGCCGTTCGGCGGTCGAGATCGGTCACTTCGACCACATGCTGCCGTACATCGACAAAGGCATCGGTGTCACGCAGATCGACGGCATGCTCTACTCGCCCCTGGCCCAGCGCTCGATGGACGAGCCCTACACCGTGTATGGCCTGGTAGCGCAACAAATGGAACGCTCTGATGACGGCCTGTCCCTGCGTTTCTACCTGAACCCGAAAGCGCGTTTCGCCGATGGCACGCCCATCACTGCCGAAGACGTGCGCTATACCTTCGAACTGCTGATGACCCAGGGCAGCCTGCGCTATCGCAGCCAGTTCGCCGACGTCAAAGGGGTGGAGATCGAATCGCCGCTGACGGTTCGGTTCGATTTCAAGAGTAACGAGAACCGCACCCTGCCCCTGGACATCGCTACCCTGCCGGTATTCCCCGAGCACTGGTGGAAGACTCGCGACTTCGCTGCTGGTGGCGGCTACGAGGCACCACTGGGCAGCGGCCCCTACAGGGTCGGCAAAGTCGATGCCGGGCGCAGCATCACGTTCGAGCGCAACCCCGACTGGTGGGGCAAGGACTTGCCGGTGAGCCGTGGGCTGTACAATTTCGACCATTTCAGCATCGAGTATTTTGGTGATACCGACGTGGCGCGGCAGGTGCTGCGCGGCGGCGCCTATGACTACAACCGCGAGTTCTCCGCCACGGGTTACTCCATTGGTTATGACAGCCCCGCCCTGCGCGACGGCCGATTGCAAAAAGCCCACCTGGCTACCCAGGCACCGCAACCGAGCCAGGGTTTCGTGTTCAATTTGCAAAACCCGATGTTCCAGGATCGGCGCACGCGCCAGGCATTGGCCATGCTCTGGGATTTCGAATGGAGCAACCGGCAGATGATGCGCAACCTGTACATACGCCAGCAGAGCTTCTTTTCCAACACCGAACTCGCCGCCCGGCATCTGCCGGACGCTGCGGAACTGGCGATACTCGAGCCGTTGCGCGGGCAGATACCCGACGAGGTGTTCACCCAGGTGTTCGAAGCGCCGAAAACCGATGGCAGCGGAGTCATCCGCGACAAACAGTTGCAGGCCCTGGAGCTGCTTGAACAGGCCGGCTGGAAACCCGAGGGCGATCAATTGGTGAATGCTGAAGGCAAGCCGCTGAGCTTCACCTTCCTTGTCAGCCAGAACGGCATTGACCGCTTGCTGCTGCCTTACAAGCGCACGCTGAAGCAGATCGGCATCGACCTGAACATCCGCCGCATCGATGCCTCCCAGTACGTCAACCGCCTCATGAGCCGTGACTACGACATGATCGTCACCGGTTACCCGGTCAATACGTCACCCGGTGGCGAGCTGCTCAACTATTTCGGCTCGGCCTCGGCCAACGACCCGGGCGCCAACAACTACATGGTGCTCAAGAACCCTGCGGTGGACAGTTTGGTGAACGGCCTGATCCGCGCCTCGACCCAGGCCGACATGCTGCGCTACGCCCACGCCCTGGACCGGGTACTGCAGTGGAACTACTACTGGATCCCCAACTACTATCCGCCGGGCACTTCCACCGTCTGGTGGAACCGTTTCGGCATGCCCAACGAGCAGGCGAGCAATGACGAAGCCATCGAAAGCTGGTGGGAAATGAGCACCACGCCCCTGACCAACCAACAGATGACCGCCGAGCGCATCAGCCGCAGCAAACCCGGAGGGCCTCATTGATGTGGGCTTATACGTTACGGCGTCTGCTGCTGATCATTCCAACCCTGGTGATCATCCTGCTGGTCAACTTCGTCATCGTTCAGGCCGCACCTGGCGGTCCGGTCGAACAGGCCATCGCGCACCTGCAAGGCATCGGCGGTGCGAGTGTCGGCGGCGGTTCCGGCGATGCACCGTCGGGCAGTTCCCGGGCCAGTCGCGGGCTCGACCCGCAATTGATCAAGGAAATTGAAAAACAGTACGGTTTCGACAAACCGGCCCATGAGCGGCTGTGGCTGATGCTCACCAGCTATGCGCGACTGGACTTCGGCAAGAGCTTTTTCCGCGGCGCCACGGTCACCGACCTGATCCTGGAGAAGATGCCGGTCACCATCTCCCTGGGCCTTTGGGCCACGCTGATCACCTACCTGGTGTCGATCCCGCTGGGCATCCGCAAGGCGGTGCACCACGGCAGCCCATTCGATATCTGGAGCAGCACCGCGATCATCATCGGCTATGCGATGCCGGCGTTCCTGTTCGCGATGTTCCTGATCGTCGTGTTCGCCGGTGGCACCTCACTGAACTGGTTTCCGGTGCGGGGCCTGGTCTCGGACAACTTCGAATCGCTGTCCACCGTGGGCAAGATCGCCGACTACTTCTGGCACCTGGTGCTACCGGTCACGGCGCTGGTCATTGGCGGGTTCGCCACCCTGACCATCCTGACCAAAAACTCCTTTCTCAACGAAATCACCCGCCAATACGTGGTCACCGCACGCGCCAAGGGCATGAGCGAACGCCGGGTGCTGTACGGCCATGTGTTTCGCAACGCCATGCTGCTGGTGGTTTCGGGCATTCCCCAGGCGTTCATCAGCGTGTTCTTCGCCGGCTCGCTGCTGATCGAGGTGATCTTCTCCCTTGATGGCCTGGGCCGCATGAGTTACGAAGCCGCCGTCTCGCGGGACTACCCGGTGGTCTTCGGCTCCCTGTTCATCTTCACGCTGTTTGGCCTGCTGATTAAACTGATTGGCGACCTCTGCTACACCCTGGTCGACCCCCGTATCGACTTCGCCGCGAGGAACGCCTGATGTTCAAGCTCTCGCCGCTGGGTCGTCGGCGCTTCGAACGCTTTCGCAAAAATCGTCGCGGCTGGTGGTCGTTATGGCTGTTCATCGGTCTGTTCCTGCTGACCCTGGGCGGCGAACTGATCGCCAATGACAAACCACTGGTGGTCAGTTACCAGGGCGAACTGTATTTCCCGGCCTTCAAGCGCCACACCGAGCAGGAGTTCGGTGGGCAGCTGCCGTTTCAGGCCGATTACCGCAGCGAATATGTGCAGAAACTGATTAAAAAGGATGGCGGCTGGATGCTGTTCCCGCCCATTCCCTTCAGCGCGGACACCCCTAATTACGACCTGAGCAAACCCGCCCCCAGCCCGCCTTCGAGCGAGAACTGGCTGGGCACTGACGACCAGGCTCGCGATGTGTTGGCCCGGGTGATTTTCGGTGCGCGGGTGTCGATTCTGTTCGCCCTGATGTTGACCGTGGTCAGCGCGCTCATCGGCATTGCCGCCGGCGCCTTGCAAGGTTATTACGGCGGTTGGGTAGACTTGCTCGGTCAGCGCTTGCTGGAGGTGTGGTCCGGGTTGCCGGTGCTGTACCTGCTGATCATTCTCTCGGGGTTCGTCGAGCCCAATTTCTGGTGGCTGCTGGGGATCATGGCGCTGTTCTCCTGGCTGGCCCTGGTGGACGTGGTGCGTGCCGAGTTCCTGCGCGGACGCAATCTCGAATACGTCAAGGCTGCGCGAGCGCTGGGGCTGACCGATCGAAAGGTGATCGTGCGGCACATCTTGCCTAACGCCATGAATGCGACTTTGAGCTATCTGCCGTTTATCCTGACCGGCGCGATTTCCACGCTGACGGCCCTGGACTTCCTCGGTTTTGGCATGCCCGCCGGGAGTGCATCCCTGGGCGAACTGATTGGCCAGGGCAAACAGAACCTGCAGGCACCCTGGCTTGGGCTGACGGCGTTTTTCACCCTGGCACTGATTCTTTCCTTGCTGGTTTTTATCGGTGAGGCATTGCGCGATGCTTTTGATCCGCGATCTTGAATGACGGACCGTTGATATGAGTAACCTGATCGAAATCCGTGACCTCTGCGTGGCCTTCAGCGGCCAGACCGTGGTGCGCAATCTGTGCCTGGACATTCGCCCCGGCGAATGCCTGGCACTGGTAGGCGAGTCCGGCTCCGGCAAATCGGTGACCGCGCATTCGATCCTGCAACTGCTGCCCGAGACCGGCACCGAGACCACCGGCAGCATCCGCTATCATGGCAAAGAGCTGCTCGGCGCCGACCCCAAGGTGCTGCGCGAATTGCGCGGCAACCGGATAGCGATGATCTTCCAGGAGCCGATGACGTCGCTCAACCCCCTGCACAGCATCGAGAAGCAGATCGGCGAAGCGCTCCTGCTGCACAAGGGCCTGACCGGCAAACCGGCCCAGGCACGTATCCTCGAGTTGCTGCACCTGGTGGGCATTCAAAAACCTGCGGAGCGGCTCAAGGCCTACCCGCATCAACTGTCCGGGGGGCAACGGCAACGGGTCATGATCGCCATGGCCCTGGCCTGCGAACCGCAGCTGCTGATCGCTGACGAGCCCACCACCGCGCTCGACGTCACGGTGCAGCGCAAGATTCTACTACTGCTCAAATCCCTGCAGCAGCGCCTGGGCATGTCCCTGTTGCTGATCAGCCACGATTTGAACCTGGTGCGCAGCATCGCCCAGCGCGTGTGCGTGATGAAGGCCGGGGAGATCGTCGAACAGGCGCCCTGCGAAACCCTGTTCAACGAACCGAAACACCCCTACAGCTGCGTCTTGTTGAATGCCGAGCCGGAAGGCGAAGCATTGCCCCGGGACGAGCGCGAGAATGTGCTGGAAGTCGATGACTTGAACGTCAAGTTCCTGCTCGGTAGCGGGCTGTTCCAGCGCAAGACCTACCTGCACGCCGTCGATGGCATCAGCTTGAACATCCAGCGCGGCAAGACCCTTGGCATAGTCGGCGAGTCCGGTTCGGGCAAGTCGACATTGGGCCAGGCGATCCTGCGCCTGCTCGACTCCGAAGGCAGCATCCGCTTTCAGGGCGCGGCGCTGGACGGTCTCACGCAAAAACAGCTAAGGCCATGGCGCAAGAAAATGCAGGTGGTGTTCCAGGACCCCTTCGGCAGCCTGAGCCCTCGCATGTCGGTGGCGCAGATCATCAGCGAAGGTCTCGAAGTGCACAGCCAACTGAGCGCTGATGAATGCCAGGCCGAGGTGATCCGGGCGCTGGAAGAAGTCGGCCTGGACCCGCAAAGTCGCCATCGTTATCCCCACGAGTTCTCAGGCGGCCAGCGCCAACGCATCGCCATTGCCCGGGCGCTGGTGCTGAAACCGGCGCTGATCCTGCTGGACGAGCCGACCTCGGCACTGGATCGTACCGTGCAAAAACAAGTGGTCGCCCTGCTGCGTCAGCTCCAGGAAAAACATGGCCTGACGTACCTGTTCATCAGCCACGACCTGGCCGTGGTTCGCGCGCTGGCCCACGATATGATCGTGATCAAGGACGGCAAGGTGGTGGAACGCGGGGCCAGCCATGAGGTGTTCGATTCACCGCAGCATCCGTATACCAAGGAGTTGCTGGCCGCGGCGCTGCTTGGCGGGCCCCCATCATGAACACCACCGAAAGCCTCAAGGACTACCAGCGCGTGCGCCTGCTGGCGATCCGCTCGCTGTTCGAGATCATCGAGCAATCGAGCGAAGGCACGGTAATAGTCGACCGCGATGCCAACATCGTCTGGATGAACGAGCGCTACGCCCGCCGCTTTGGCCTGGAATCGGCTGAAGTGGCTATCGGCAAGCCATGCGAAAGCGTGATCCCCGGCAGTCTGCTGCGCGAGGTGGTGCGCACCGGCCGGCCGATCCTGCTCGACATGCAGGACACCCCCAAGGAGCCGCTGGTGGTCATGCGCCTGCCGATCCATGACGATACCGGTGTGGTGATCGGCGCCATCGGCTTTGCGCTGTTCGACGAGTTACGCAGCCTCTCGCCCATGCTCAAGCGCTACATGAGCATGCAAGAGGAACTGGCCTCGACCCGCTCGTTGCTGCGGGCACGCCAGAGCAAGTACAACTTTGCCCACTTTATTGGCACCAGCACCGCGACCCTCGAAGTCAAGCGCCGTGCCCGACGCGGTGCCAGCGCCGATTCTCCAGTGTTGCTGCTCGGCGAAACCGGCACCGGCAAGGAATTGCTCGCCCAGGCGATCCACGGCGCGTCACCCCGGGCCCACAAAGCCTTTGTCAGCATCAACAGCGCGGCCATCCCCGAAGCACTGCTGGAAGCCGAATTCTTCGGCACCGCTCCCGGTGCGTTTACCGGCGCAGACCGCAAGGGTCGCATCGGCAAGCTGCAATTGGCGCAAGGAGGCACGCTGTTCCTCGACGAGATAGGCGATATGCCCCTGCCCCTGCAGAGCAAGTTGCTGCGCGTGCTTCAGGAGAAGGAGTTCGAGCCAGTGGGCTCCAACGAAATGATCCAGAGCGATGTGCGCGTCATCGCGGCGACTTCCACGGACCTGGAAGCGGCGATCAAGCGCGGCGAGTTTCGTGCCGACCTGTATTACCGCCTCAATGTCTTGCCGATCCATGTGCCGCCGTTGCGTGATCGCCCAGGCGACCTGCCAGCCCTGAGCGAGGCGATCCTTGAAGAGCTGCGCAGCCAGCATGAACTCAACCAAGAGGCCCTGGCGCTGTTGGCGCAACACGCCTGGCCGGGCAACATTCGTGAATTGCGCAATGTGCTGGAGCGGGCGGCATTGCTCAGTGATGATCTGATCCTCGACGCCCAGGAAATACGGGCGGCAATCGGCACGTTGACCCCGGTGGAGCGTGCGGCGCCACCGGTGATCGTGACAGCTGCGCATGAGACGTTCAGCCAGGCGCGGGAGCGTTTTGATCGACAACTGATTGAATCAGCCCTGGCGCAATGTAGCGGCAAGGTCAGTGATGCGGCAGTACTGCTGGGGTTGGGGCGGTCGACGTTGTACAAGAAGATGGTCGCTTTGGGGATTGCCGAGTCTCCAATATGAGACATGGGTCTCTATTGGTAGATAGACCCTCATCGCGGGCACGCCTTGCTCCAACAGGTGCGAGGCCTAGCACAACTGTTGCAGTCTTCAGGGTTCTGTAGGAGCAAGGCTTCCCCTCGATGGCTCCCCCACAGCCGAAGCAATTCTCAAATCCGAGACAAAAACCTTCACGCTAATCTCAATGAAACAACATTTTCCTTATATTTCAATGAGTTGTACCACTGGCACGAAACTCGCTAAAGCGTCTCCTACCAAGCCTCACCCAAAAAAATAACAATTCAGGAGACACACCATGAGTGTGATCATCGCCTTGGCAGCCCTGGCGCTGCTAATGCTGGCCGCCTACCGCGGCTACAGCGTCATCCTCTTCGCCCCTATCGCCGCCCTCGGCGCCGTCCTGCTCACCGACCCTTCCGCCGTTGCACCTGCCTTCACCGGCGTGTTCATGGAAAAAATGGTCGGCTTCATCAAACTGTACTTTCCGGTATTCCTGCTCGGTGCGGTGTTCGGCAAGCTGATCGAGCTGTCCGGCTTTTCGCGCTCTATCGTCGCCGCAGCGATACGCATGCTCGGCACCCGCCAGGCGATGCTGGTGATTGTGATGGTGTGCGGGCTGCTGACGTATGGCGGCGTGTCGCTGTTTGTCGTGGTGTTCGCGGTCTACCCGTTCGCCGCCGAAATGTTCCGCCAGAGCAATATCCCCAAGCGCCTGATCCCGGCAACCATCGCCCTCGGTGCCTTTTCGTTCACCATGGACGCGCTGCCCGGCACTCCGCAAATCCAGAACATCATCCCCAGCACCTTCTTCAACACCACCGCATGGGCAGCGCCCTGGCTGGGATTGATCGGTTCCATATTCGTGGTGTGCGCCGGCATGCTGTTCCTGCAGCGCCAGCGCAACAAGGCCCAGCGCGCGGGCGAAGGCTATGGCACCGAGCTGCGCAACGAGCCGGAGACAGCCGAAGACATCAAGCTGCCAAACCCCTGGATCGCCCTGTCGCCACTGTTGGCCGTGGGCGTCATGAACCTTCTATTCACTCACTGGATTCCCCAGTGGTACGGCAAGACTCATAGCCTCGCCCTGCCGGGCATGAGCGCACCGGTCACCACCGAAATCGCCAAGCTCACAGCGATCTGGGCGGTGCAGGCTGCCCTGCTGATCGGCATCCTCATGGTTCTGGCATTTGGCTTCAAGGCGATTCGCAGCAAGCTCGCCGAAGGCAGTAAAAGTGCTGTCAGCGGCGCGCTGCTGGCAGCCATGAACACTGCCTCGGAATACGGTTTTGGCGCAGTGATCGCTTCGCTGCCGGGCTTTCTGGTATTGGCCGACTGGCTCAAGAACATCCCCAACCCCCTGGTCAACGAGGCGGTTACCGTGACCTTGCTCGCGGGGATTACAGGCTCGGCGTCCGGGGGCATGAGCATTGCCCTGGCGGCCATGTCAGAACAATTCATCAGCGCAGCCAATGCCGCCAACATTCCCCTGGAAGTGCTGCACCGGGTGGCCGCCATGGCCAGTGGCGGCATGGACACCTTGCCGCACAACGGCGCGGTGATCACCTTGCTGGCCGTTACCGGCCTGACGCACCGGGAAGCTTACAAAGACATTTTCTGTATTACGCTGATCAAGACCCTGGCGGTTTTCGTGGTCATCGGCACTTTCTACGCCACTGGCATTGTGTGAGGTATTCATGACCACTCTTTCGGGCAAGACCGCACTGGTTACCGGTTCCACCAGCGGCATTGGCCTGGGCATTGCCCTGAGCCTGGCCAAGGCCGGCGCCAACGTGGTGCTCAACGGCTTTGGCGATGCCACGGCAGTGATCACCCAGGTAGAGCAATTTGGCGGCAAGGTAGGCCATCATCCGGCTGATGTGAGCGATCCATCGCAGATCGCCGAGATGATCGCCTACGCCGGGCGCGAGTTCGGCGGCATCGACATTCTGGTGAACAATGCCGGCATCCAGCACGTCGCGGCCGTGGAGGATTTTCCCGTAGAGCGCTGGGATTCGATCATCGCGATCAATCTTTCGTCGGTGTTCCACAGTACGCGCCTGAGCCTGCCCGGCATGCGCGCGAAGAACTGGGGGCGGATCATCAACATCGCCTCGGTGCATGGCCAGGTGGGTTCCACTGGCAAGGCTGCGTATGTGGCTGCCAAGCATGGGGTCATTGGCTTGACCAAGGTGGTCGGCCTCGAAACCGCGACCACCGGGGTGACCTGCAACGCGATCTGCCCAGGCTGGGTGCTGACGCCGCTGGTGCAGAAACAGATCGATGATCGCATTGCCAAAGGCGTTGACCCGCAGCAGGCGCAGCATGATTTGCTGGCGGAGAAACAGCCGTCCCTGGAGTTCGTCACGCCGCCGCAACTGGGTGAACTGGTGCTGTTCCTGTGCAGTGACGCGGGCAGCCAGGTGCGGGGGGCCGCTTGGAATATCGATGGTGGGTGGTTGGCTCAGTAGCCAGGTAGGGCCAAAGTCTGCTCCCTCAGGCTATATGCAAGACCTGTGGGAGCAAGGCTTGCCCGCGATTGGATTTCAAAATAAAAAAAGAGGCCAAGCCATGTCCACCATCCTTTGGCAACCCGATGCCGACCGCATTGGCAAGACACGCATGGAAGCGTTTCGGCGCTTTATCAATCAACGCCATCACCTGCATGTCGATGACTACCCTGCCCTGCACCAATGGTCCATCGATCAGCGCGCGGACTTCTGGCAAGCCATTGTCGACTTTTTCGACATCCGCTTTCACCAGCAACCGGACTGCGTGCTGCTCGAAGGCGCACAGATGCCCAGCGCCCAGTGGTTCCCCGGCGCCACGCTGAACTTCGCCGAGCACCTGTTGCGGCGCCGCGACGATGCGGTGGCCGTGGTCGCCATCGCAGAAAACGGTCAGCGCGAACAGCTGACCTGGGCGCAACTCAGTGAACACGTCGCCGGATTGCAGAACAGCCTCAAGGCTGCCGGCGTCGGCCTGGGTGACCGGGTGGCCGCATGCATGCCCAATACCTGGCAAACCCTGGTGGCGATGCTCGCCACCACCAGCCTGGGGGCCATCTGGTCCTGCTCCTCACCTGACTTTGGCACCCAGGGCGTGATCGACCGCTTTGGCCAGATCGAACCAAAAGTGCTGATCACCTGCGCCGGATACCGCTACGCCGGCAAGGACATCGAGCAAACCGTCAAGGTCAATGAAATCCTCGTACGGCTGCCGTCCTTGCAACAGCTGATCGTTGTTCCTTACGCTCGGCCACAGGCGCGTATCGACGACTTCCATACTCCGGCCAATGTCAGCCTGTGGGAAGACTTCTACGAAGTCGGTGGCGAGCCTGATTTTATTGCCGTGCCTTTCGCGCACCCGCTCTACATCCTCTACTCCAGCGGCACCACCGGCGTACCCAAGTGCATCATCCACAGCACCGGTGGCGTGCTGCTGCAGCATGTGAAAGAACATGGCCTGCACGCCGACCTGAGAGTCGGCGACCGGTTGTTCTACTACACCACCTGCGGCTGGATGATGTGGAATTGGCTGGTCTCGGCCCTGGCGGTCGGCAGCGCGGTGGTGCTGTACGACGGTTCGCCGTTCCATCCAGGTCCGGAACGCCTGGTCGACCTGATTGACGATGAAAGCATCAGCGTCTTTGGCACCAGCCCTAAGTTTCTCGCGACCCTGGAAAGCAGCGGCCTGAAGCCCCGGCACAGCCACGACCTGGGCAGCCTGAAAACCCTCCTGTCCACGGGTTCGGCCTTGTCGCCGCAAAGCTACGACTACGTCTACCGCGACATCAAGAGCGACCTGTGCCTGGCCTCAATGTCTGGGGGCACCGACATCGTCTCGTGCTTCGTCATCGGCAACCCGCTATTGCCCGTGCGCCGTGGCGAAATGCAGGGCAAGAGCCTGGGTATGGCCATTGAAGTGTGGAACGACGAAGGCCATCCGGTCATCGGCGAGAAAGGCGAGCTGGTGTGTACCCGGCATTTTCCGGCGATGCCGATCGGATTGTGGCATGACGCCGATGGCGAGAAACTGCGGGCCTCCTATTTCAGCCAGTTTCCCGGCGTGTGGGCCCAAGGCGACTACGCCGAGCAACTGGTGCATGGCGCAATGATGATCCACGGCCGGTCGGACGCGGTACTCAACCCGGGCGGTGTACGCATCGGAACGTCAGAGATCTATCGCCAGGTCGAAAAAGTCCCTCAGGTCGTGGACGGCGTGGCCATCGGTCAACAGTGGCAGGATGATGTGCGGGTGGTGCTGTTCGTGAAACTGCGCGAGGGAGTGTCGCTGGATGAAGGCCTGCAACAACAGATTCGCCAGATCATCCGCGCCAATACCACGCCACGGCATGTTCCGGCGAAGATTGTCGCGGTCACCGACATTCCTCGCACCATCAGCGGCAAAGTGGTGGAGTTGGCGGTGAGGAATGTGGTGCATGGGCAGCAGGTCAAAAACACCGATGCACTGGCCAATCCCGAGGCGCTGGAACAATACCGCAACCGCCCCGAATTGCACAACTGACAAACCAGTCACGTAGGAGATCGCCCCGCCGAGGTAGCATCAATCCATCAGCCCCCATTCGCCAGAGGCCGGCGCCGCCGCCGGCGTCACCTCCCCATGCAACTTCAGTCGCAAGCGCAGATTGTTCACTGAATCCGCATGCTTCAACGCCTCCTCCTCATCGATCGCCCCTTCGACCACCAGCCCGAACAGCGCGCCATCAAACGTCTGCATCCCCTGCTCGGCCGATTTTTCCATGATGCCTTTGAGCTCATCCAGCTCATTGCGCCGGATCAGGTCGGCGATGGTCGGCGTGCCCAGCATCACTTCTACCGCGGCCCGACGCTGGCCACTACGGCTGCGCACCAGGCGCTGGGAAACAAACGCCTTGAGGTTGTTGCCCAGGTCATGCAGCAACTGGGGGCGGCGTTCGTCCGGGAAGAAATTGACGATGCGGTCCAGTGCCTGATTGGCGTTGTGGGCATGCAGCGTGGAAATCACCAGGTGCCCGGTGTCGGCAAATGCCAGGGCATGCTCCATGGTTTCGCGGTCGCGGATCTCGCCGATCAGTACCACGTCCGGGGCCTGGCGCAAGGTATTCTTCAGCGCGGCGTGAAAGCTGCGGGTATCGACCCCCACTTCGCGCTGGTTGATGATAGAACGCTTGTGGCGATGGATATATTCGACCGGGTCCTCGATCGTGATGATGTGCCCGCTGCTGTGGCGATTGCGGTAGTCGATCAACGCGGCCAGGGAAGTCGACTTGCCCGACCCGGTGGCGCCTACGAACAGCATCAGGCCTTGCTTGAGCATGATGGTATCGAGCAGCACCGCTGGCAGGTTGAGGTCTTCGAAGCGAGGAATGTCGAGCTTGATATTGCGCGCGACGATGGACACGTCGTTACGCTGTTTGAAAATATTGACGCGAAAGCGCCCCACCCCCGGCAACGAGATCGCCAGGTTCATCTCCAGCTCCCGATCGAACTCCAGGCGCTGTTCGGCGTCCATGATGGACGCGGCAATGGCGGCGATATCTCCCGCCTTGAACGGTTGCTCGGCCAGTGCCTGCAATATCCCATCGAACCGGGCGCTGGGCGGCGCGCCTGTGGAGAGGTACAGATCGGAGCCGTTACGGCGGGCCAGCAGCGTTAACAGTGCAACGATTTCCATGGCAAAAAACACCCGCGAAGCATTCAATTGGACAGTATGACCCCAACAGGCCACCCAGCGTCTACCACCTTGCAAGCATAATAGACGCCGCCAGACCGACATTACTGCAGGACAATTTGATGAACGCATCACCGACCGGCAGCGATGCCCAGGCCTTGATCGCCCGCACCGACTGGAGCCGCAGTGCGCTGGGCGCAGCCAGCACCTGGCCGCAAAGCCTGCGAACCGCCGTGGACATCGTGCTTCATTCGCCCATGCCCATGCTGTTGATGTGGGGGCCAGACCTCACGCAGATCTACAACGACGGGTTTGCCCTGCTGGCGGGCAGCAAACATCCCCATGCGTTTGGCCAACCGGCACATCAGGTCTGGCCCGAACTCAAGGACTTCACCAACCCGATCTATAGTGCAGTGCTGCAAGGCCAGGTGCGCACCTACAGCGAACAGCGCTTTATCTTGCAGCGTGACGGCGTTGATGCGGAATTCTGGCTGGACCTGACCTACAGCCCGATCCGCGACGAAGCCGCGCAGGTCGCCGGCATCCTGGTCACAGCCATTGAAACCAACGAGCGCCGGCGCATTGCCGTGGAGCTCGAACAGCGTTCGGCAGCCAGCCTCAAGGCCCAGCGCGAAACCGAAGAGCGCCTGCAGCTGGCACTCGCCGCGACAGATGCGGTTGGCACCTGGGACTGGGACATCAACGAAGACCACTTCATAGCCGACACCCACTTCGCCCAGCTGCACGGGGTCGACCCGCTGCTGTCCAACCTGTTACCCATCACCGCCTATCTGCAAGGCGTACACCCTGAAGACCGGGCCACCGTCGCCCGGGGCATCAAGCACGCCATTACCCACGGCACTGAATACGCCGAGGAATACCGCCTGCTGCAGGCTGACGGCCAGGTGCGCTGGGTGTTCGCCCGCGGGCGGTGTTACAAGGATCACCACGGGCGGCCGATCCGCTTCCTCGGTGCCGCCCTGGACCTGACCGAACGCAAACACACCGAGCAGGCCTTGCGCCAGAGCCAGACCGAGTTGCAGCTGATCATCAACGCCATGCCGATCCTGATCAGCTACGTGGATCGCGAGGAGCGCTTTCGCCTGAACAATGCCGCCTACCTCGACTGGTACGGACGCACGCCCCAGGAACTTTACGGGCGCACGATCCGCGAAGTACTCGGCGAGGAAGCCTACGCATTGCGCGCCACGCACATTGCCGACGCCCTGAACGGCAAGACCTGCTGCTTCGGCATCGACACTCGCCACCGTGACGGCAGCTACCGGCATGCCCTGATGAACTACCTGCCGCGCCATGGTGCGGACGGTGCGGTGAACGGTTTCTACATTTTCGTGATTGACGAAACCGAGCGCAAAAAAACCGAGGAGGCCCTGCGTAACCTCAATGAAACCCTGGAAGAGCGCGTGGCCGCCCGTACCCGGCAACTGGCCGAAACCAACCAGCGCCTGCAAAACGAAATGTTTGAACGCGAACGCGCCGAAGACGCCTTGCGCCATGCACAGAAGATGGAAGCGGTGGGTCAGCTCACCGGCGGCATTGCCCATGACTTCAACAACATGTTGACCGGGATCATCGGCAGCCTCGACCTCGTGCAACGCTACATCGCTGACGGGCGTGCCGCCGAGATCGGCCGGTTCACCGAAGCGGCCGTGTCGTCGGCCAACCGCGCCGCCGCCCTGACCCACCGCCTGCTGGCCTTCTCCCGACGCCAGTCGCTGGATCGCAAGCCGTTGAACGCCAACGACCTGGTCCACTCCCTGGAAGATCTGCTGCGCCGCACCAAAGGCGATCACATCGAGCTGCGCCTGCAGCTGACTGAAGACGCATGGCCGGTCAGCACCGACGTCAGCCAGCTGGAAAATGCCCTCTTAAACCTGGTGATCAACGCCCGCGATGCCATGCCGGACGGCGGTGAGCTGCTGATCGAGACGGCCAATGTCTACCTGGAAGACAGCGACATCAACACCCTGGAACCGCTCAAGGCCGGGGATTACCTGATGATTGCCGTCAGCGATAACGGCACCGGGATGACACCTTCGGTACTGGCCAAGGCCTTCGACCCGTTCTTCACCACCAAGCCGATTGGCCAGGGCACAGGCCTGGGCCTGTCGATGATCTACGGGTTTGCCCAGCAGTCCGGCGGGCATGTCCATATCGACAGCGTGCCGGGCCAGGGCACCTGCGTGCGCCTGTACCTGCCTCGCCTGCAAGACATGGAGCAGCCAGACACCCTGCTGCCCTTCACAGGCGAAGCGCCGGCGGCCAATGCCGGTGAGACCGTGGTACTGGTCGAGGATGATCCGGCGGTGCGCATGCTGGTGCTGAACCTGCTCAAGGAGCTCGGTTACCAGGCCCATGAGGCTCGGGATGCGATCGAGGCCCTGCCCTTGCTGGAGTCGGACGCGCGGGTCGACCTGCTGGTGACCGATGTCGGCCTGCCGGGCATGAACGGACGGCAACTGGCGGAAATCGCCCGTCAGCGCCGGCCCGGCCTGAAGGTGCTGTTCATGACCGGTTACG
The DNA here is from genome assembly GCF_040310425.1 of Pseudomonas sp. 65/3-MNA-CIBAN-0223. Lineage (NCBI taxonomy): Bacteria > Pseudomonadati > Pseudomonadota > Gammaproteobacteria > Pseudomonadales > Pseudomonadaceae > Pseudomonas > Pseudomonas sp. 65/3-MNA-CIBAN-0223. The sequence goes on along the minus strand of NZ_JBEOPV010000014.1, from coordinate 80,622 downwards.
CGGAAAAAGCTGCCGAACGCCAGGGTTTTCTCGAGCAAGGGATGGACATGGTGGCCAAGCCGTTTTCGATCGACCTGCTAGCCAACAAGATTCGCGCGATGCTCGGTCAACCGGGGTAAGTTGAGGCATAATCGCCCGCCCCGCGCTGGCACCCGCCCAGCCACCACCGTTGCAAGGTACTTCCAATGAAAGCTCAAGCCCGCCATATCCTGGTGAAAACCTCGGAAGAAGCCGAGCAGCTCAAACAGCGTATCGCCAAGGGCGAAGCCTTCGATGTGCTGGCCAAAAAGTACTCCACCTGCCCGTCCGGCAAACGCGGTGGTGACCTGGGTGAAGTGCGGCCCGGACAGATGGTCGGGGTGATAGACGCAGTGATTTTCAAGAAGCCATTGCGGGTGGTGCACGGGCCGATCAAGAGCAAGTTCGGTTATCACCTGGTGCAGGTGTTCTACCGGGATTGATCCTGCGGCCACTGTGGGAGCAAAGCGTGCTCGCGATTGCCGCACCTCGGTCTTGACTGTTAAAAACAGGTTTCCATGGTCTCGATGACATTCAACTGCTCATCCACCAGACACCCTACCCGCCACTTGTCGAACGTCAGGCATGGATGGGAAGTGCCGAAGGAAATGATGTCCCCCACCCGCAGTTCAACCCCGGGCGCCACGGTCATGAACGCATGCTGGTCCATGACCGCAGTCACTTTGCAGGCACCCACGTCGTCGCCCACTGCAGGCACCACCCCCGGCCGATAACGCCGCAACGGCACCGGCAGTCCGGCGTCATAGGCGACGTCGCGCTTGCCCAGGGCAATCACCGCAAACCCCGGCTCCGGCAGCGACTGCACGTGGGCCCAGACTTCCAGTGCCGGGCGCAGGCCTTCGTGCAAGTCGCTGCGACGCTCGAGCACGCAGCACTGCGCCTCTTTGTAGATGCCATGGTCGTGGGCCACATAGCTGCCAGGACGCAGCACACTGAGAAAGCGTCCGGCGGCATTCTGCGCCTCGAACGATTCGGCAATCAGGTCGTACCAGGCCGACCCCGAGGCCGTGATGATCGGCTTTGCGATGGCGAATGCGCCGCTGTCCTGCAACTGGACCGCCAGGCGCACCAGGGAGGTGGCGAACGCGCGAATTGCGCTCTCGGCATGATCACCGTGGATCACACCTTCGTAGCCTTCGATACCGGTCAGTGCCAGTGCCGGTTGCGCACAGATGGCTTTGGCCAGATCAAGCACTTCCTGTTCCGTGCGGCAGCCACACCGGCCGCCGACCACGCCATATTCGATCATCACGTTCAGGCGCACGCCGCGCGAGGCGAAGTAGCCACCGAGGTCGGCGACGTTATCCGGATGATCGACCATGCAGTGAAAATCAAAGCCCGGGTCTGCCAGCAGATCCGCGATCAACGCCATGTTCGGCGTGCCGACCAGTTGATTGGCCATGAGTATCCGCCGCACGCCATGGGCGTAGCCGGCACGGGCCTGGGTGGCGCTGGCCAGGGTAATGCCCCAGGCGCCGGCATCCAGTTGGCGGCGAAACAAAGCCGGCGTCATGCTGGTTTTGCCATGGGGGGCGAGCTCGGCGCCGCTGTTGCGAACAAAATCCTGCATCCAGCGAATGTTGTGTTCCAGCGCTTCCCGGTGCAAAACCAGGGCCGGCAGGCTGACGTCGCGCACCAGGCTGGCGCCGGTCGAGGCCGCACCTTTTTCGACGGCGACGTTGATTGGGGCAGTAGTCATGGTCCAACTCCTCGAATTTCGCGACGTCACACAGCCGCTGTCCTGCCTTCGGTGACGATTCAGGCTTTTTTCCTGTAGGCCACGCAATCAATCTCAACCTTGCAGTCGACCATCATGTTCGCCTGCACACATGCGCGGGCCGGGGCATGCTCAGGGCTGAAGTACTCGGAAAACACCTTGTTGAAGCTCCAGAAATCCCGCGGGTCTTCCAGCCACACACCGGTACGAACCACGTCCTTCAGGCCGTAACCGGCCTCTTCGAGGATCGCGACCAGATTCCTCATGGTCTGGTGAGTCTGCTCGACGATACCGCCGACGATGATCTCGCCGTCCAGCGCAGGGACCTGGCCAGACACGTACAGCCAGCCATCGGCCTCCACGGCGCGGGCGAAGGGCCGCGGCTGGCCGCCGCCTGCAGTGCTGCCGGTGCCGTATCGAGTAATGCTCATGGGTATTTCTCCTGGTCTGGATGCTGGGTGCGCCGATTCTGAACGTGCGCCAGCTGAGAGATTAAATCGCAAGCAGGCTCGCTCCTACAGGAAATTGTGATCGATCACAAAATCTGCGGGAGCGAGCCTGCTCGCGAAGAGGCCTTCAAGGGCCCGCCAAGATTAAACGCTGCGAGGCACCAGCAATACGCGCGTCACCCGGCGCTCCTCAACGGCCATCACGGTCATCCGCCAGCCGTCCCACTCATGACTGTCACCGATGACCGGCAGGCGATCCAGCACACTCACCACCAGGCCGGCCAGGGTCTGATAATCCTCGGTGGGTTCTGCCGCGAAACCAGTGCGCTGGCGCACCCGCATCAGGTTCAAGGCGCCGCTGACGATGAACCCGCCATTGTCCTCGATCACGTCCGGGCCTTCGATTTCACTGGCGTCAGGCAACTCACCGGCAATCGATTCCAGGATGTCGGTCATGGTCAGCAAACCGACGAAGTCACCGAACTCATTGACCACGAAGGCAATGTGAGTCGAGGCCTTGCGCATCTGCTCCAGGGCATTGAGGATCGAATAGCTGTCCAGCAGGTTGATAGTCTTGCGCGCCAGGTGCTCAAGGTCCGGCTCGTTGCCGGCCAGGTATTCCTTGAGCAATTCCTTCTTGTGCACAAAGCCCAGGGGCTCGTCCACCGCGCCGTCGCGAATCAGCGGCAGGCGCGAATAGGACGAGTGCATCAGCCGCGCGCGAATGGCTTCGGCGTCATCCGCCAGGTCGATGTGATCGATGTCGGCACGGACCGTCATCAAGGTGCGGATCGGCCGCTCGGCCAACTGCAATACACCGCTGATCATCACCCGCTCGCGCCGGTCGAATAGCGCTTCACTCGGTGCCTCGCCATTGTCCAGCAGGTCGGCGATCTCGTCGTCGACCTCCTCCGCTGCCAGCGTGCGCCCGCCCAGCAAACGCATCACGGCATGCGCGGTGCGTTCGCGAATCGGCCGCACGCCCTGCACCGAGCGTTTGCGACGAGCGCGGGCGATCTGGTTAAAGACCTCGATCAGGATCGAGAAGCCGATGGCCGCGTACAGGTAGCCTTTCGGAATATGGAAGCCCAAGCCTTCGGCGGTCAGCGCGAAGCCGATCATCATCAGGAAGCCCAGGCACAGCATGATCACTGTCGGGTGCGCGTTGACGAAGCGGGTCAGCGGCTTGCTGGCGACGATCATCAGGCCAATGGAAATGATCACGGCGATCATCATCACCGCCAGTTCATCAACCATACCCACGGCGGTGATCACCGCGTCCAGGGAGAACACCGCGTCGAGCACGACGATCTGCGCCACGATTGGCCAGAACATCGCGTACGCCGTATTGGACGTGCGCTCGCCGACATGGCCCTCGAGCCGCTCGTGCAGTTCCATGGTGGCCTTGAACAGCAGGAATACACCACCGAACAACATGATCAGGTCGCGGCCGGAGAAGCTCTTGTCGAACACCTCGAACAGCGGCTGCGTCAGGGTCACCAGCCAGGAAATACTGGCCAGCAGGCCCAGGCGCATCAACAACGCCAGGGACAAACCGATGAGCCGGGCGCGGTCGCGCTGCTCGGGGGGCAGTTTGTCCGCCAGAATCGCGATAAACACCAGGTTATCGATACCCAGTACCAGTTCCAGCACAATCAGGGTCAACAGGCCCAGCCACGCGGTGGGATCAGCAATCCATTCCATGAAAATCTCTCTACCTCTTCAGTTGATTCAGAATGCCAGGCACGGCAAAGCGCGGCGCACAGGCCGTGAAAATACTTGGGAAATGGATATCTGGGGGCGGAAGACTGGGTGCTTCGCGTGCATCAAGACTGCGCGGCGGCGCCGGGCGAACGGGTAACTGGGAGGCTCCGAGAGGGTGTTCATGCAAATCCTGCGGGAAAAAAGGATTCCAAGCGTACAGCGGAATCCTATTTTTCCTACACATGGAAATCATTACAAAATCTGTAGGAGCGAGCTTGCTCGCGAAAAACCTGAGGGCGCTGCAGGGTGACAGGCTTGCCCCGCTATCGTTGACGACCATCGCGAGCAAGCTCGCTCCTGCAACGAATCTGCTCGATGTACCGGCCCACCGCCGCAGATTTTTCAAACCGCCGATAGATCAAGGACAACCACGAACTCGCCTCACAGCCGTCAATCTGCCGATACCAGACCCCGGGCAAACCCACATGGCCGACCACCGATTCCGGCACTACGGCCACGCCCTGCCCCAGGGACACCAGCGCCAGCACCGCCACCAATCCGCCCGGTTGGGCCCCCAGTTTTGGCGCAAAGCCGCCCTCGGCAGCCACCTGCAACGTACCGCTGATCTGCTCGGGCAGAATAAAGGTCTCATCCTGCAGTTGCCTCGGGCTGATCATCGGCAACCGGCTCAGCCATGACTCGCCCGATACCGCCAGGACAAAACCTTCGGCATCCAGGCGTACAGCTTCCAGGCCGTCCGGCAACGTCATGGGCGAGCGCACGTAACCGACGTCATATCGTCCATCCAGGACCATCGCCGGTAGGGCGGCCATCGGGCTTTCGCACACACTCACGCTGACGTCCGGATACTCGCGAGTGAAGGCCTGCACCTGTTTTTGCAGGAGCCCGGAATAGACTGCCGAGGCCACATATCCCAATTCAATGTGGCCGATGTCCCCGCGGCCGGCACGCCGGGCATTATTCTGCGCCGCCTCAAACTGGCGCACGGCAGCGTCCGCCTCGGGCATCAGCGCGACGCCGGCCTCGGTCAGGCTGACGTCACGTTGATGGCGGTTAAACAGCCGGGTGCCGAGTTCGCTTTCCATGTCCTGGATCTGCCGGCTCAGGGTCGGCGGTGCGATACCCAGTTGCTCGGCGGCGCGGGTGAAGTTGCGCTGACGGGCGACGGCCAGGAAATAACGAAAATGACGGATATCCATAGGCGTATTAGCTCAAAGGTAACGAAGTCATGGTGCTCGCCTAACGCGGACAGTAGCTGGCAGCCATAAGCTTGAACGACTCCCACCCTAGAGAACAACCGCCATGCTCGTCAAACCCCGGGTCAGCCCACGCCTGACGTTACTTACAGCCTCAGGCGTTTGCTCACTGATCGTCCTCGACACCAACATCGTCGCCGTCACCTTGCCCACCGTTGCCCGCGACCTGGGGGCCAATTTTGCCGACATCGAATGGGTAGTCAGCGCCTACATGCTGGCGTTCGCCGCCTTGTTGCTGCCGGCGGGCAGTATTGCCGACCGATTCGGCCGACAGAAAACCCTCCTGTGGGGCCTGGGCATTTTTATCCTGGCCTCTATCGGTTGCGGGGCCGCACCCAGCGCTTTGGTCCTGGACATCGCGCGGGCGATCAAGGGCGTTGGCGCAGCGCTGCTGCTGACCTCGGCCCTGGCGTCCATCGGCCATACCTTTCACGATGAGGTGGAACGGGCCAAGGCCTGGGCGTTCTGGGGTGCCTGCATGGGCGTGGCGATGACAGCCGCACCGACCCTCGGCGGGCTGATCACGGAAACCATTGGCTGGCGCTGGATTTTCTACCTCAATCTGCCGGTGGGAGCGTTCCTGATGGTGATGGTGTGGCGCGCTGTTCCCGAATCGCGCGACCCGCAGTCCGCTCGTCTGGACCCTTGGGGGAGCCTGGCCTTCAGTGCCAGCCTGCTGTGCCTGATCTGGGGGCTGATCGAGGCCAACCGCATTGGCTGGAGCAATCCGCTGACCTACGCCCGGCTCATCGGCGGCGCTTTATTGATGGGGGCGTTTGTGCTCATCGAGCGCATGCAGCAAAGGCCGATGGTCGACCTGCAGCTGCTCCGCCATCCGCGGTTTATCGGCGCCCTGCTCGGCATGTTCGCCTACGCTGGTTGCGCCCAGGTAATGATGACGCTGCTACCGTTCTATCTGCAAAACGGCCTCGGCTTATCTGCCATCAGTTCGGGCCTGGGCATGTTGCCGTTTGCTGCGACCATGCTGATTTTCCCGAAGGTCGGTGCACGCCTGGCCACTAAATTTACGCCAGGCACGTTGATGGCGACCGGGCTGGCCCTGGTCGCCAGCGGCAACCTGTTGAGTGCGTTGGCGGTCAGCAGCGCCAGCTACCTGCCTTTCGCCCTGGCGATTGCAGTCACCGGCGCCGGCGCCGGATTACTCAATGGCGACACCCAGAAAAACATCATGGCGTGCGTGCCCCGCGAACGCACGGGGATGGCATCGGGCATGAGCACCACCATGCGCTTCAGCGCCATCGTCCTGGCAATCGGCGTGTACGGTGCCCTGCTGACGAGCCACTCCTCGCAGGTGTTGCACGCCGAACTGACGAACCAGGGTCCGCAATGGCTGGAGCACACTCAAGGTATCAGCTCGCGAGTGGTCGCCGGGGACATGCCCGCAGCCATGAGCCTGCTGCCCGAGGCCGCTCGCACGTTGGTGGAGCCTCTGGCCCGGCAAGCGTTCATCAGTGGCTTCAGCTTGTTACTGCTGGTTGCCGGGCTGTTGGCGGGATTGGGCGCGCTGGCAGTCGGCACCTTGATGCGTCATCCGATTCCGGTGCAGAGCGGCTTGTCCCTGAGCGCGAAATAAACAGGGGAGTCATGACCGGCATTGAGTTGTCCTCTTTTAACCCGAGGACAATTCATCGCTCGATTTTTGGAAAACGGAGTACCCCATGGCGAAAATCACCCTTGCCCAGCTACTGGCAACCACCCTTGAACAGGCCGGCGTCAAGCGCATCTGGGGCCTGACGGGCGACAGCCTCAACGGCCTGACCGAAGCGCTGCGCACCATGGACAGTATCGAGTGGATGCACGTGCGCCATGAGGAGGTCGCCGCCTTCGCCGCCGGTGCCGACGCGGCGGTCACTGGCGAACTGGCGGTGTGCGCCGGCAGTTGCGGGCCGGGTAATCTGCATTTGATCAACGGGTTGTTCGACTGCCACAGGAACCACGTGCCAGTGCTGGCAATTGCCGCCCAGATCCCATCGTCGGAGGTCGGCCTTAATTACTTTCAGGAAACCCATCCCCAGGAACTGTTCAAGGAGTGCAGCCATTTCGTCGAACTGGTGAGCAACCCGGCGCAGATGCCCCAGGTGCTGCACCGGGCGATGCGCAGCGCAATCCTCAACCGCGGCGTGGCGGTGGTGGTGATTCCCGGTGACGTGGCGTTGCAGGAAGTTGACGACGCCTTCAAGCCCTGGCCCGCGCTCGCCCAACCGCGCATCCTGCCGGCGCCCCATGACCTCGATCGACTGGTCGAGCTATTGAGCCAAAGCAAGGCCGTTACCCTGATGTGCGGAGCCGGCTGCGCGGGCGCCCATGATCAGGTGGTGGCCTTGGCCGACGCCCTTGGCGCGCCAGTGGTGCATGCCTTGCGCGGCAAGGAACACGTGGAGTGGGACAACCCGTTCGACGTGGGCATGACCGGCCTGATCGGTTTCAGCTCCGGTTACCACGCCATGCTCAACTGCGACACCCTGGTGATGCTCGGCACCGACTTTCCCTATCGCCAGTTCTATCCCACCGACGCAACCATCATCCAGATCGACCACGACCCGCAGGCCCTCGGGCGGCGCACGGCCCTGGACCTGGGCATAGTCGCCGACGTCAGCGAGACGCTCGCGGCCCTGTTGCCACGCCTGCCCTATCGGGCTGGTCGAAGCTTCCTGGAGTCATCACTCAAGCACTACGCAAAAGCCCGTCAGGGCCTGGATGACCTGGCCCAGCCGTCGGCGCCAGGGCGTCCGATCCACCCGCAGTACCTGACCCGCCTGCTCAGTGAACTGGCGGATGAAGACGCGATCTTCACGGCTGACGTCGGCACGCCAACGGTGTGGGCTGCACGCTACCTGAAGATGAATGGCCAACGGCGCCTGCTCGGCTCCTTCAACCACGGTTCTATGGCCAACGCGATGCCGCAAGCGATCGGCGCGCAGGCAGCCTTCCCTGACCGCCAGGTGATTTCCCTGTCGGGTGACGGTGGTTTCAGCATGCTGATGGGGGATTTCATTTCCCTGGCGCAACTCAGGTTGCCAGTGAAAATCATCGTCTATGACAACGCCTCCCTGGGCTTTGTCGCGATGGAAATGAAGTCCAGCGGGCTGCTGGATACGGGCACCGACCTGCATAATCCGGATTTCGCGGCGATGGCCAACGCGATGGGCATCCTCGGGATTCGCGTCGAGGCCAGCGAAGATCTGGACGCGGCATTGCGTCGGGCGCTGGCGCATGACGGGCCGGTACTGGTGGACGTGGTGACCGCAACCCAGGAACTGGCCATGCCGCCGACCATCAGGCTGGAGCAGGCCAAGGGTTTCAGTTTGTACATGCTCAAGGCGGTGATGAGCGGGCGCGGGGATGAGGTGATCGAGTTGGCGCGGACTAATCTGTTTCGTTGAGGGCCGGTTAGGTCCTGTAGGAGCTGGCTTGCCAGCGATGGTCGTAAACGATGACACGGGGCGGCGGGATGAACCGGTAAAGGCCACGAGATTAAAAGATCGCAGCCTCGTTTCTCTCGGCAGCTCCTACAGGGGGACAAGTTCGTCGATGTGGCGGTAGTCGATGGTTAACTCTGCGGCCAATTGCTTCGCTCGTGCCAAGCGAATCGGGCCGCGCTCTATGTCGATCAGCAGCCCGGGGCACTTGAGCGACGACAGTATCGGCCACTCCTTCAACCGCCCATCGGTGACTAGCAATAGCCGCTGTTGCTCGGCGGGCAAGCGCTTTTGCCGCTTAGCCAGCCATTGTTCCGCCTCGGACAGTGCTGCCAGCAAAGGTGTGCCGCCTCCGGCACCCAATTGATCCAGCCAGGCGTGCAAACCGCTGGACGCCTTTAAACCTTGTGCCTGCCAGCTCGGGGTCGTACCGCTGGCGGTCAGCAACGCCAGCCGCGCACGCTGGCGATAGGCGTCATCGAACACCTGCGCGAGCAAACCCTTGGCATCACTCAGTGCCTGGTGGCGACGAGTGGACGCAGAGGCGTCGACGATCACCAGCCACAGTTCATGGGGCGAGCGAGTGCGTGCCTGAAATTGCAAGTCATCACGCTGGCGCGGTCGCCCATTGAGCAAGGTGCCTGGCCAGTTGACCGAACCTTCGCGCGTCACCCGCTGCGGGCCTTGCTTGCCGCTGTCGAGATGTCCGGCGCGGGCTTTGGCATTCGCCCCCGCTGCAGATCGAGGGCGAATGCCTAGGGCTTTTTTGGCCAGCTCGGCACTTCGCGGCGAGCGCCAGTCGGCAGTGCCTGGGCGGGCATTTCGCCCCATTGGCCCTGCCCTTCCCCTGGCTGCGAACCTTGGCTTGTGGGTGGCTGGCTGGCTTGCGGCGCGGGTGGTGTGTGTTCGCGCCGACGATGGCGCAAGGCGAACTCGGCAACCGCTTCAATATCTTCTTCGCCTATCCCTTGTGCACCGCGCCAGGCCGCGTGGGCCCGGGCGGCACGCAACCAGACGAGATCAGCGCGCAAGCCATCGACGCCGGCAGCGAAGCAGCGCTCAGTGATTTTGCCCAAGGCCTGGTCATCCAGAGGAATGCTGGCCAGTACACTCCGGGCCTGCTCACAACGCTCGCGCAAGGCGTGCTGGGCGGCTTCCCATTCGGCGCAAAACGCCGCGGGATCATGATCAAACGCCAGGCGCCGGCGAATGATTTCGCCGCGTTCGGTGGGTACAGTGTGGCCACCGAGCGCAACGTTCAGGCCGAAGCGATCGAGCAACTGCGGACGCAGATCACCTTCTTCAGGGTTCATGGTGCCGATCAGGACGAATTTCGCCGAATGCCGATGGGAGATGCCATCGCGTTCTATCAGGTTGATGCCGCTGGCCGCCACGTCGAGCAACAGGTCCACCAGGTGATCGGGCAGCAGGTTGACTTCATCGACATACAATACGCCGCCGTCGGCCTTGGCCAGGACGCCTGGCGAAAATCGCGCGCGGCCTTCATTCAGTGCCGCATCAAGATCGAGGGTACCGACCACGCGCTCTTCTGTCGCACCCAGCGGCAGCGTGACGAACAGGCCGCTGGCGAGCAGGTCCGCCAGGCCCCGGGCCAGGGTGGACTTGGCCATACCCCGGGGGCCTTCGATCAACACGCCGCCGATCTTCGGGTCGATGGCGGTGAGGCACAGGGCGAGCTTCAGATCGTCGGCGCCGACCACGGCGGATAAAGGAAAATGCGGTGTTTCAGTCATTAGTCAGTCTCGGTCATGGTCATGGTCGCAGTATCGCGAGCAGGCTCACTCCTACAGGGGGGGGTAATTGCAGTCTCAAGTATCTTCTTCAATGTCCAGCAGCAGATTCTCCAGCGCCTCCTGGTACTCGCCGGGCTCTTTCCACATGCCGCGCTGCTGCGCCTCGAGCATGCGCTCGGTCATGTCGCGCAGGGCATGGGGATTGTGCTCGCGCACAAACTCGCGAGTCGCCGGGTCCAGCAGGTAAGCATCGGCGAGCAACGCGTACTGGTGATCGTCAATCAACTGCGTGGTGGCGTCGAAGGCAAACAGGTTGTCGACCGTCGCCGCCATTTCGAACGCGCCTTTATAACCGTGGCGCTTCACCCCGTCGATCCACTTGGGATTGGCTGCGCGGGAGCGAATAACCCGGTTGAGTTCTTCCTTGAGGGTGCGGATTTTCGGCAGGTCGGGCTGGCTGTGATCGCCGTGATAACTGGCCGCCGCTTCCCCGCTCAGGCTTTCGACGGCAGCGAGCATACCGCCCTGGAACTGATAGTAGTCGTTGGAATCGAGCAAATCGTGCTCACGGTTGTCCTGGTTTTGCACCACGGCCTGGACCTGACTCAGGCGCTGGGCGAACTGTTCCCGGGCGGCCGTTCCTTCGTCTGAACCGCCATAGGCGTAGCCGCCCCAGTTGAGGTAAACCTCGGCCAGGTCTTCGCGGCTCTGCCACAAGCGACCCTCGACCGCGCCCTGCACGCCAGCACCATAGGCCCCCGGTTTCGCCCCGAAAATACGCCACCCGGCCTGGCGGCGCGCAGCCTCCTGGTCAAGCCCCGCCAGCAACAGGGTTTCCCGCTCGGCACGCACCTTGGCAGCCAGTGGATTGAGGTCGTCGGGCTCGTCGAGTTCGGCAACCGCTTGCACGGCGGCATCGAACAGCCGGATCAGATTGGCGAACGCGTCGCGGAAGAACCCGGACACCCGCAACGTGACGTCCACCCGTGGGCGGTCCAGCAGGCTCACTGGCAAAATTTCAAAGTCGTCAACCCGCTGACTGCCGGTGGCCCACACCGGCCGCACGCCCATCAAGGCCATCGCCTGGGCGATATCGTCGCCACCGGTGCGCATGGTCGCGGTGCCCCAGACCGACAGGCCGATCTGGCGCAGGTGATCGCCGTGGTCTTGCAGATGGCGCTCAAGGATCAGGTTGGCCGACTGGAAGCCGATGCGCCAGGCGGTGGTGGTCGGCAGGTTGCGTACGTCCACCGAATAGAAGTTGCGGCCCGTGGGCAGCACGTCCAGTCGTCCCCGGCTGGGTGCACCGCTTGGGCCGGCAGGGACGAAGAGGCCGTTCAACGCATCGAGCAGACCGCGCATCTCTGCCGGGCCGCAGGCGTCCAGGCGGGGGGCGACGGCTTCGCGCAGGTGGTCGAGGATGGCCGACACTTGCGCCCAGTTCTCACCTTGCGGGAGCGAATACGGTGTGTCAGGCAAATCAAGTTTGGCTGACACTGCGTATTCGCGAGCAAGCCCGCTCCCACAGGTGGTTTGCTCGATCAGTTGCGTGGCGAACAGTTCCAGGCGTTCGCGGGTGTCGCCCGCGGTGCGCCATGTATCATCATTGATGGATTGCAGTTCAATGGGACGCGGCCCGGTCCACGGCTCGGCCAATGCACAGTCCAGCGGATCAAAGCCCAATTCGAACGCCTTCGCCAGCGCCCGCAGCACGCTCGACTGGGCACCGCGTCCATCGCCACGAGGAATACGCAGCAACGCCAGCAAGGTGTCGATGCGCAGCCGACCGCTCGGCGACTCGCCGAAGATGTGCAGGCCGTCGCGGATCTGCGACTCCTTCAGATCACACAGATAAGTGTCCAGGCGCGGCAGCCAGATGGCCGCGTCGGCATCACTGTCCAGCTGTTCGTCCAGCTGCAGCTCTCGGTCGATATGGCTGTCGCGCACCAGTTGCAGGATGTCGCGCTGCAGCTCCCGCGCCCGACGGGGGTCGAGCAGCTGCGCATCGTAGTACTCGTCGGCGAGCAGCTCCAGGTTGCGCAGCGGGCCATAGGTTTCGGCGCGGGTCAGCGGCGGCATCAGGTGATCGATGATCACGGCCTGGGTGCGCCGCTTGGCTTGGGCGCCCTCGCCCGGGTCATTGACGATGAAGGGATAGATGTTCGGCAACGGCCCGAGCAGCGCATCCGGCCAGCAATGCTGCGACAGCCCGACACCCTTGCCCGGAAGCCATTCGAGGTTGCCATGCTTGCCGACGTGAATCACACCGTGGGCACCGTAGGTGTTGCGCAACCAGAAATAGAACGCGAGATAGCCGTGCGGCGGCACCAGGTCCGGGTCGTGGTACACCGCGCTAGGGTCAACCTGATACCCCCGAGCCGGTTGAATGCCGACAAAGGTTAGGCCAAAACGCAGGCCGGCGATCATCATCCGGCCGCTGCGGAACATCGGATCCTTTTCTGGCGCCCCCCAACGCTGCAGCACGGCCAGCCGGTTGGCCTCAGGCAGCGCGTTGAACATCGCCAGGTAGTCATCCAGCCCGAGGCTTTGCTGGCATGGACGCTGATCAATAGTGTCGAGGTCGTTGCTGACGCCGCCGAGCAGTTGCTGGATCAGCGCGGTGCCGCTTTCCGGCAGTTGATCCGGCAGCGGATAACCTTCCTGGCGCAGCGCGCGCAGGATATTCAGCGCCGCCGCCGGCGTATCGAGCCCGACGCCATTGCCGATGCGACCATCGCGGGTCGGGTAGTTGGCCAGGATCAGCGCAATGCGTTTTTCGCGGTTGGGTACTCGGGCCAGATCGGTCCAACGCCGCGCCAGTTCAGCGACGAAATCCATTCGTTCGGGCTGCGCGCGGTAGCACACCACGTCCGACTGGCTGCGCTCGCTGCGCCACGCCAGGTCCTTGAAGCTGATCGGTCGGCTGATGATCCGCCCGTCCAGTTCCGGCAGCGCAATGTGCATGGCCAGGTCCCGCGGGCCGAGACCCTGGTCGCTGGCTTGCCAACCGGCCTCGTTATCCTGGGCGCAAATGGCCTGGATCACCGGAATATTGCGGCGAAACGGCCGGATATGCGGCGCTTCGGGACTCGACTGGGCAAAGCCGGTAGTGTTGAGAATTACCGAGGCGCTGACTTCGTCCAGCCAGTCCTCGACCACCGCCAGGCAGCCGGGTTCTTTCAGGCTGGCCACGGCAATCGGCAGCGGGTTCAACCCCGCCGCCTGCAGGCGCTGGCAGAAAATATCGATGAAGGCGGTATTGGCCGCCTGCAGGTGCGAGCGATAAAACAGCACGGCGGCCACGGGCTGTCCGGCCTGCCAGTCGGCTTGCCAATCGGCTAGTACAGCTGGGCTTCGCTGCGGATGGTAGATCGCCGTGCGCGGCAAAGCCTGCGGCTCCGCCCAGGGGTAGTCGCGTTCCAGCCAACGACTGGCCAGGCAGCGAAAGAAATCCAGGGCATTGCCCAGACCGCCCTGGCGTAGAAACTGCCAGAGCCGGTCGCGGTCTTCGGCGCCCACGGTACTGAGGTCGCTGAGTTCCGGGTCGGGACGGTCATCGCCTGGCACCAGAATCAGTCGCACGCCCCGTTCGGACAATTGCACCAGGCGCTCGACGCCATAACGCCAATAGGCGATGCCGCCGTGCAGCGAGATCAGAATCACCTTGGCATGGCGCAGCACTTCATCGACATACAGGTCGACCGAGGCATGATTCTGCACCTGCATCGGGTTGGCCAGGCGCACGCTTGGATAGTCGTCGGGCAACTGTTGCGCGGCTTCGGCGAGCAACGCCAGGCTGGAGTCGCCGCTGCACAGGATCACCAGCTCAGCAGGGGTCTGTCCAAGATCGGCAATATTGTCATCCGAAACGAAACCGCCGGGCTGGGTCCTGAGCAGGTGCATGGCTTATACGCTGAGCGCGGCGCGCAGTTGTGCTTCGAGTTGGGCGGCGTCCAGCTCCTGGCCGATCAGCACCAGGCGGGTGGTGCGCGCTTCATCGGCGCCCCATTGACGGTCGAAATGCTTGTCGAAACGCGTGCCCACGCCCTGGATCAGCAGGCGCATCGGTTTGTTCGCAATAGCTGCGAAACCCTTGACCCGCAGGATGCCGTGCTTGACTACGAGTTGCGTCAGGGCGTCCAGCAGCAGGCTTTCATCCGCCTGGGGCAGTTCGATGGAGATCGAATCGAAGGCGTCGTGATCGTGATCGTCTTCACCTTCGTGGTGATGATCGTGATGGCTGTGACGGCGGTCGATGTGTTCTTCTGAACCGACACCCAGGCCAATCAGCACGTCCAGGGGCACACGACCGCTGCTGGCTTCGATGACCTTGACCGCCGGCGGCAGTTCCTCGGCGACTTCCAGGCGCACCCGGGCCAGGTCTTGCGGGCTGATCAGGTCGGCCTTGTTGAGGATGACCAGGTCGGCGCTGGCCAACTGGTCGGCGAACAGTTCGTGCAGTGGCGATTCGTGATCCAGGTTCGGGTCGAGTTTGCGCTGGGCGTCAACCTGGTCAGGGAACGCAGCAAAGGTGCCCGCCGCCACGGCCGGACTGTCGACCACGGTGATGACAGCGTCGACGGTGCAGGCGCTGCGGATTTCCGGCCACTGGAAGGCTTGCACCAGGGGCTTGGGCAGGGCCAGCCCGGAGGTTTCAATCAGGATGTGGTCGAGGTCGGCGCGACGGGCCACCAACTCGCGCATCACCGGGAAGAACTCTTCCTGGACGGTGCAGCACAGGCATCCGTTGGCCAGTTCATAGACGCGGCCGCTGGCTTCTTCTTCAGTGCAACCGATGGAGCACTGCTTGAGGATTTCGCCATCGATACCCAGTTCGCCAAATTCGTTGACGATGACCGCGATGCGCCGGCCCTGGGCGTTGTCGAGCATGTGCCGCAGCAAGGTGGTCTTGCCCGAGCCAAGGAAGCCGGTAACGATGGTGACGGGAAGTTTGGCCAGTGTTTTCATCGGATGCCCTTTGGCAAGGTGGCGGGCATACGGGACGACAATCGCTGCGACTGAAGCGCGCGCGGGAGAGTTCGCCACCGGATCACCCCGCCCGGTTGTAGTGAGAAACTGTATCGAGGCAGGTCTCCTGGCTGACGGCGTGCCGGGCATGCAGCCTGGCATTCTCTGCGCCTTCCCGCGAACCCGTTGTACAGGGCTTGCAGTGGCGTGGCAGCGAACATCACCGTTCACAGTTGCGGGGGCAGCCGCGGCATTGACCGCGTTCCCTTCTTAGCTTCGGCCAACGCCGAAGAACCTCGAAAGCGCAAGGCTACGCATGGTATCGGGGCGGGTCAATGCTCCTGCGGTAAACGCTATCCCCTGCAGGAGCTGCCGAAGGTTGCGATCAGTTGATTGTGTCTGTCAAAAAGCCAGATCAAAAGATCGCAGCCTCCGGCAGCTCCTACCGGGGCCAATCCCCAATTGAGAACCTCTGCCAATTGACGCCAAACCCCGCCCCATGCTCTCCTACGCAACTTGTTACGGGTGCCCTTCACAGGGTGAAACGGGAAACCGGTGAATCATGTGCTTTACTAGAAGCTCATGTCAGTCCGGTGCTGCCCCCGCAACGGTAAGCGAGCGAAGAGTCAGATCCACTGTGCCAGCAGTACGGCATGGGAAGGCGACTCTTGCAGGTACAGGCGCAAGCCCGCACCCCTCGCGAGCCCGGAGACCGGCCCGCAACACATGGCGAACATCAGGTTCGCTGACCAACAAACCCGCGGTGGGCGGGCGCTGTTTGAGCTTCTGCGTGCCCGTTCGCAGGGGTTTGCCATGCGCTCCATAACCCCGCTGACAGACCAGAGGGAAGCGCCATGTCGACCATCAGCACCACCGGTAGCCGTACCGCCAGCAGTACCACGACCCTGACCCAACGCCTGACCGCCGCTGTTTTCGCGTCGATCCTGGGCGCCGGCCTGGTGTATTTTGCCGGTTTTTCGCACATCGAGGCGGTGCACAACGCGGCGCACGATACCCGTCACAGCTCCGCGTTCCCGTGCCACTGAGACCTGCCCAGATGATCAAGCGTATCGCGCAAACCGCAGGTTTTACCGGGTTGCTGGCCGCCCTGCTGCTGACCCTGCTGCAAAGCCTCTGGGTCTCTCCGCTGATTCTGCAGGCGGAAACCTACGAACAATCCGAACCTGCCACGGTTCAAATCCACGAACACGCAGCCGGCGCTACCGCAGCGCACAGCCACGACGCTGAAGCCTGGGAACCGGAAAACGGTTGGCAGCGCCTGCTGTCGACAACTGGCGGCAACTTGGTGGTCGCCGTGGGTTTCGCCCTGATGCTGGCCGGCCTCTACACCCTGCGCGCGCCAACTCGCACGTCCCAGGGCCTGCTCTGGGGCCTGGCCGGCTACGCGACCTTCGTCCTGGCGCCAACCCTCGGCCTGCCCCCTGAATTGCCGGGCACTGCAGCGGCGGACCTGACTCAACGGCAGATCTGGTGGATGGGTACAGCCGCTTCCACAGCGGTCGGTATTGCGTTGATCGTCTTCAGCCGTCACTGGCTGATGAAGGTCCTTGGCGTGGCGATCCTGGCCGTGCCACACGTGATCGGAGCACCACAACCCCAGGTGCATTCGATGCTCGCGCCAGAGGCATTGGAAACCCAGTTCAAGATTGCTTCACAGTTGACCAACGTGGCGTTCTGGCTGGCACTCGGCCTGATCAGCGCCTGGCTGTTCCGGCGCAAAAATCCTGATCAATACCCGGCATGACCCAAGCTGGCAAAGTGCCGACGCTGGTCGTCGGCCTTGGCTGCCAGCGTGGCTGCCCTCTCAGCACGCTGCGGGCGCTGCTGGACCAGGCGCTGCAGGCCCACTCTATCGAGCTCGAGCAGATCAGTGCCCTGGCGAGCATTGACCTCAAGCGAGAAGAGCCGGGCCTGATTGAGCTCGGCGTCCAGCTTGGGCTTGAGGTGCAGTTTTTCAGCAGTGAGGCACTGGCCAGGTATCAGGGCCAGCTCAGCCATCACTCGGACATCGCTTTCGAACGTACCGGTTGCTATGGAATCGCTGAAAGCGCTGCCCTCGCCCTGGCCGAACAGCTAACCCACACCCCGGCAAAACTGTTGATTTCACGACAAAAATACGCCCAGGCCACCCTCGCGTTGGCCCGCGCCGTTTAAAATCCCCGATAATCCCATGCCTGATCATGAGCAATCTTCATCTGAAGCCTGCCCATGTCGCTTTTTCACAGGATACGACGATGACCGTTTACTTCATCGGCGCCGGCCCCGGCGACCCGGAACTGATCACCGTCAAAGGCCAGCGCCTGATTCGCAGCTGCGCCGTCATCATTTACGCCGGCTCGCTGGTGCCCGCCGCCGTGCTCGAAGGCCATCATGCTGAACAGGTGGTCAACAGTGCCGAATTGCACCTGGAACAGATCATCGAACTGATCAAGGCTGCCCACGCCAAGGGCCAGGATGTGGCGCGGGTGCATTCCGGCGATCCGAGCCTGTATGGCGCCATCGGCGAGCAGATTCGCCACCTGCGCGAGCTGGGTATCCCTTTTGAGATCATTCCCGGGGTGACGGCCACGGCAGCCTGTGCCGCGCTCTTGGGTGCTGAATTGACCCTGCCGGACGTTTCCCAGAGCGTGATCCTGACCCGCTACGCCGACAAGACGGCGATGCCGGCCGGTGAAGAACTGGCAAGCCTGGCACAACATGGCGCGACCATGGCGATCCATCTGGGGGTCAGCCACCTGCGCAAGATCGTGTTCGAATTAATCCCGCATTACGGTGCCGAATGCCCGATCGCGGTGATTCACCGGGCCACCTGGCCTGACCAGGATTGGGTGGTGGGGACTTTGGCAGATATTGCCGGGAAGGTTGAAGCCAAGGGTTTCCGGCGTACAGCGCTGATTCTGGTGGGTCGGGTGTTGGGCAGTGATCAGTTCAGCGAGTCTTCGCTGTATCGTGCGGGGCATGCGCATCTGTACAGGCCCCAAGAATAGAAGATCTTTTGGCTTCAGGCATAAAAAACGGCACTCACGGGTGCCGTTTTTTTGCTTGCGCAGCGAACACCTTACTTAGTAGTAGGCGTTTTCTTTCTGCGTATGGTCAGTCACATCGCGCACGCCCTTGAGCTCCGGCACACGCTCGAGCAAGGTGCGCTCGATGCCTTCGCGCAAGGTCACGTCTGCCTGGCCGCAGCCCTGGCAACCGCCACCAAACTTGAGGACGGCGATGCCGTCGTCGACCACATCGATCAGGCTGACCTGGCCGCCGTGGCTCGCGAGGCCCGGGTTGATCTCGGTTTGCAGGTAGTAGTTGATGCGCTCGTTGATCGGGCTGTCGGCGTTGACCATCGGCACCTTGGCGTTGGGTGCCTTGATAGTCAGTTGGCCGCCCATGCGGTCGGTGGCGTAGTCGACTACCGCGTCGTCCAGGAACGCTTCGCTGAACGAATCGATGTAAGCGGTGAAGCTCTTGAGCCCCAGCGCCGTGTCTTCAGGTTTTTCTTCGCCCGGCTTGCAGTAGGCAATGCAGGTTTCGGCGTACTGGGTGCCGGGCTGGGTGATAAAGACGCGAATGCCGATACCCGGGGTGTTCTGCTTGGAGAGCAGATCAGCCAGATAATCGTGGGCGGCGTCAGTGATGGTAATAGCGGTCATGGAAACTCCTCGCAGGCTTGGGCGCAGTTTACGCCAATCAACGCGCGGGACAAAGTCCTAGTATTTTTGTCGGGAAAGAGCCGGCGACGGTTGAGCCTCGGTTTTGCCATCAACACGCTGTTTAAGCCACCGATAGCTGGATTTTTCCACCCAGTGGTAGCTGGCCCAGGAACCCACGGCGATCGCCAGCACGCACAGCACAAACATGACGTAGGGGTTCACACCATACCGTTGTGCGATAAAACCACCGGCGGACAGCACCAGCACATGCATCAGGTACACCGAGTAGGAACAATCGCCCAATAGCTTGAGCGTTCGATTGTGTTCAAAGAAACGCTCAAGCGCCATGCACGCCATGACCAGCACCGCGCTTGGCAGGCCCCAGACCAAAAATCGCGGTTGCGGGGGCGAATGGTAGATCATCAGTAACGCGCCGGTAATGCCCACCAGTGGCAGCCACAGGCCCGGGCGGATCCAGCCCCGGCGGTACAGCATGCCGATGGCGATACCCAGCAGGAACTCATAGACGATGTCCGAGCGATAGAACTGGCTGACCCAGCCATAACCCGTCCATGCCTGGCACACCGCGAACAATAACGCCCCGACCACCAGCAGCCTGACCTGCAGGCGAAACAACAGCGCCCAGGCGAACAGCACGTAGAAGAGCATTTCGTAGTTGAGGGTCCAGCCGACATTGAGTGTCGGATAAATGCCGTAGCCGCCGGGGTTTTCGCTGGGAACGAACAGCAGGGACAGGAGGAAGTGCGACCAGTCAACGGTCTGGTCTGGTAGCACCGGCTGGGCGAACACCACCAGTAGCGCCATCAACAGGGTGTAGAACCAGTAGGCCGGAACGATGCGAAACAGTCGATACAACAGGAATTTTCCGGGCGGCAGTGCTTTGCCTTCGGTGGACAGAAAGATCACCAGGCCGCTGATCACAAAGAAAATATCAACGCCCACCGCGCCCTTGTCGATGAACATCTGCCCGATCGGGCCACGGGCCTTGAAGTCGAAGAATATCTGCATGAAATGGTGGCAAACCACCGTCCAGGCGGCCAGGGCGCGTAATGCCTGTACAGAAATCAGCATTGATTGCCCTCCGTTGAACATCCACAAACCACCGCAATCGATCTGTGGGAGCGAGCAGGCTCGCTGCCACAGGTACATAAGTGTGCCTTGTAGATCGGACAACGGCGCGCCGGCAAAGGTCTATCAAAGATTCTCGTAGCGGTTCATGTCCAGCACGCCCTCTTCCTCCGGCTGGGTCTCGTGCACATAGCGGCTCAGGTCGTGAAAGTACTGCCAGAACTGCGGATGGCTGCGGCGGATGCCCCAGCGCTCGATGATTTTCTCCAGGCGGTTGGCGTCCTTGGCATTCTCCATGGCATCAACGAAAGCTGGCACCTGGTCGGCAGGAATGTTGAAGATGAAATTCGGATAGCTGCTCAGCACACCTGGAAAAATGGTCAGGGTGTCCAGGCCGGGTTGATAACGCAGTGACTCGCCCAGGAGAAACGCGACGTTGCTGTGGGCGCGATTGCGCAGCAGGCTGTAGACCTCACGCTGACCGCTGGCACTCTGCACGCGCAACAGGGTGGCTTCCGGCAACAGGTCGATGACCCTCAGCCCGGCGGCCGGGCGCGAGGTCAAGCGGCTCAAGGCTTGATCGGCATTCTGCAAGCCCGGGTCGATGTTGGGGCGCGAGCAATACGCACCGTCACAGCGATTGATCGGGTCGGGGCTGGCGTTGAGGTCGCCGTAGCGGGCCAGCAACAGCCGGGCAAAGTCACGCTTGGGGTCCTTTTCATCGAGCTTGAGCGCAGTGTCCTTGTCGTCGTCGATGCTCTCGTAATCCAGCCACATCTTGATTTTACCGCTGTTCTGGTACCAGTCGTCGAGGTAGCCCTCCCGGGAATCGGCGGGCATCAGGCGCAGGAAATTCTGCTCGGCGCCATTGCGGATCAGGTCGAAATACAGCCGCGTCTGCGCCTGGTGCGACACGTTGCCGAACACGTCGAAGTTGACCGCCAGCTGGTAATAGGTGCGTTCCAGCAGCGGATAATCGAACAGCCACATCGTTTGCGGCACTTCGCCAATCAAGCCCTTGGTCACCGACGCGCTGTCGAAATGGCGGAAGATACTCAGTAGCGCATTGTCATTGCCCGCCCACAGCGTCGACCAGCTCGGCGCCGGCGCGTCGGCATAACTGTCGCGGCGCAAGGCTTCGTACTCATTGCGTTTATTGCGGTAGTCGTGCCACAGGGTCAGCACACTGCCGACTTCATCGTCCTGCCCGGGCATCGCCAGCAGCGGCGTGGCCTGGCCGCGATAGTTGGGGTCGGTGATGTAGAGGTCGTGCTCCGGCGCCTGGAACAGTGCCCAGAAGTTATCGCGGATCACGTCGGTGGCAATCTGGCCACGGCACACCGGACCGCGAATAAAGGTGCGCACGAAGTACTCGGCGTTATCGAGCATGAACTGATAGCGCGCCTGGGCCGGGATCGCTTCGAAGGTACTGAACGGATTGGCCCGCCGTTCAGGGCCATAGCCGGGCAAGGCGTTGACCTGCCAGTTACCGGTGTAGAAAAGGCTCTTGACCCGGGCCATCTTCGGCGCGCTCAACGGGTAGCTGATGTGAGTCTTGTGCACGATCACCCCTTGCACGGGCCGCAGGCGGTAATACACCTGGGTCCCGGGATCGTCGTTGGGACGACGGGTCTTGATCAGGTCGATGGGCTGGCCGGTGGGTGTTCGCGAGCGCACCCACTGGAAAAAGTGCCCGGGCTCGCCGTCCTTGAAGTAAAGGTGGGCCAGGAACCAGTGTTCGAACAACCAGCGCCCCACCAGGCTTTCCCGGGCACCCGGCGCATTGAGCAGGTTTTCCCACTGCAGCACCTGCAATGCTTCCCGGGCGGACGGCTGCAGGCCTTGCTCATCAATGGGCGCACCCGAGGCCAGCCAGCGTTGCAGCGTCTGGTATTGCTGGTCGGTCAGGCCTGTCACTGCGAGCGGCATGCCCTCTTTGGGGTGGGCACCGGCGTAGCCGTCGAATTCGCCCGGCATGGCACACATGTTGGCCCGGTTCAGGCCAAGCGCGATCTCCTCGGGCAGTTTGGCATTGGGCTGCAACGGCGTGCGGTGGCCCAGTTCCAGCATCCGCGCCATCAGGGAAGCCTGGCTCGCCCGGGCGTCGAGCACCGAATAGAAGCCCTTCTGCTGCCAGGCCTGCTTGCCGAACGCATCGTAATACAGCCGGGTTGGCGCGGCCGCGCTGGTGCGTTCGCCGTCGTAGACCGGGGTCTTGCTGGCGCCCCGCGCCGCGCCCTCGCCGCTGCCCAGGTTCAACTGACAGGCGGCGTCATTGCAGGCGTGGCAGGCTACGCACTTTTCGGTGAAGATCGGTTGAATATCCCGCGTATAGGAAATGGCCGGCTCCTGCGCCGCAGCGCCCCAGCTCAAACACAGCACAATCATGCTGGTGACGAAGCGATACGACATGTCCCTGGTCCCGATCATGAGAAAACGCCGCGATTCTACCGGCACGGGGCTATCACCAACATGAGCGATATTCATGCAAAACCGGTACATGCTCTAAAAGCGCGCAGGTTTGCTATGATCCCGGCCCTTCGTAATGGTCTTTCCGAGTAGTCCACATGTCCGATCGCAGTGTTCGCCTTCAAGCTCTCAAGCACGCCCTCAAAGAGCGCATCCTGATTCTCGATGGCGGCATGGGCACCATGATCCAGAGCTACAAGCTCGAGGAGCAGGATTACCGGGGTAAACGCTTCGCAGACTGGCCGAGCGACGTCAAGGGTAACAATGACCTGCTGGTGCTGACTCGCCCGGACGTGATCGGCTCGATCGAAAAAGCCTACCTGGATGCCGGCGCCGACATCCTCGAAACCAACACCTTCAACGCCACCCAGGTATCCCTGGCCGATTACGGCATGCAGGGCCTGGCATACGAGTTAAACGTAGAAGGCGCACGCCTGGCGCGCAAGGTGGCTGATGCCAAGACCCTGGAAACTCCGGACAAGCCGCGTTTCGTCGCTGGCGTGATCGGGCCGACCAGTCGCACCTGCTCGCTGTCGCCGGACGTGAACAACCCCGGCTACCGCAACGTGACCTTCGATGAACTGGTGGAAAACTACACCGAAGCGGCCAAAGGCCTGATCGAGGGTGGCAGCGACCTGATCCTGATCGAAACCATCTTCGATACCTTGAACGCCAAGGCCGCGATCTTTGCCGTGCAGGGGGTGTTCGAGGAGCTGGGCATCGAGTTGCCGATCATGATCTCCGGCACCATTACCGACGCCTCTGGCCGAACCTTGTCGGGCCAGACCACCGAAGCCTTCTGGAACTCCGTGGCCCACGCCAAGCCGATATCGGTTGGCCTGAACTGCGCCCTCGGTGCCAGCGAGCTGCGCCCGTACCTGGAGGAGCTGTCGAACAAGGCAGGCACCCACGTCTCGGCGCACCCGAACGCCGGGCTACCCAACGAGTTCGGCGAGTACGACGAGCTGCCAGCGCAAACCGCCAAGGTCATCGAAGAGTTCGCCCAGAGCGGGTTTCTCAACATCGTCGGCGGCTGCTGCGGCACCACCCCGGGCCACATCGAAGCCATCGCCAAGGCGGTGGCGGGATATGCGCCGCGGCAGATTCCGGACATTCCCAAGGCGTGCCGCCTTTCCGGGCTTGAGCCGTTCACCATTGATCGCAGCTCGCTGTTCGTCAACGTCGGCGAGCGCACCAATATCACCGGCTCGGCAAAGTTCGCCCGCCTGATTCGTGAAGACAACTACACCGAAGCCCTGGAAGTCGCCCTTCAACAGGTCGAGGCTGGCGCCCAGGTGATCGACATCAACATGGACGAAGGGATGCTCGATTCGAAGAAGGCGATGGTGACCTTCCTCAATCTGATTGCCGGTGAACCGGACATCTCCCGCGTCCCGATCATGATCGACTCCTCGAAATGGGAAGTGATCGAGGCCGGCCTGAAATGCATCCAGGGCAAGGGCATCGTCAACTCGATCAGCATGAAAGAAGGCGTCGAGCAGTTCATGCATCACGCCAAGCTGTGCAAGCGCTATGGTGCGGCGGTGGTCGTGATGGCCTTCGACGAAGCCGGCCAGGCTGACACCGAAGCGCGCAAGAAGGAAATCTGCAAGCGCTCCTACGACATTCTGGTCAACGAAGTCGGCTTCCCGCCGGAAGACATCATTTTCGACCCGAACATCTTCGCCGTGGCTACCGGTATCGAAGAACACAACAACTATGCCGTGGACTTCATCAACGCCTGCGCCTACATCCGAGACGAGCTGCCGTATGCGCTGACGTCGGGCGGCGTGTCCAACGTGTCGTTCTCGTTCCGGGGCAACAACCCGGTGCGCGAAGCCATCCACTCGGTGTTTCTGTTGTATGCGATCCGCAACGGCCTGAGCATGGGCATCGTCAACGCCGGCCAGCTGGAGATCTATGACCAGATCCCGGCCGAACTGCGTGACGCCGTGGAAGATGTCGTGCTCAACCGTACCCCGGAAGGCACCGACGCCCTCCTCGCCATCGCCGACAAGTACAAGGGCGACGGCAGCGTCAAGGAAGCCGAGACCGAAGAGTGGCGCGGCTGGGACGTCAACAAGCGCCTGGAGCACGCACTGGTCAAGGGCATCACCACCCACATCGTCGAGGACACGGAAGAGTCGCGCCTGTCGTTCGCCCGCCCGATCGAAGTGATCGAAGGGCCGCTGATGTCCGGCATGAACATCGTTGGCGACCTGTTCGGCGCCGGCAAGATGTTCCTGCCGCAAGTGGTGAAGTCCGCCCGGGTGATGAAGCAGGCCGTCGCCCACCTGATTCCGTTTATCGAACTGGAAAAAGGCGACAAGCCCGAAGCCAAGGGCAAGATCCTGATGGCCACGGTCAAGGGCGATGTGCATGACATCGGCAAGAACATCGTCGGCGTGGTCCTGGGTTGTAACGGCTATGACATCGTCGACCTGGGCGTCATGGTGCCGGCGGAGAAAATCCTCCAGGTGGCCAGGGAGCAGAAGTGCGACATCATCGGCCTGTCCGGCCTGATCACCCCGTCGCTGGACGAGATGGTCCACGTAGCCCGCGAAATGCAGCGCCAGGATTTCCACCTGCCGCTGATGATCGGTGGCGCCACTACCTCCAAGGCACACACGGCGGTGAAGATCGAGCCCAAGTACAGCAATGACGCGGTGATTTATGTCACCGACGCCTCCCGCGCCGTGGGCGTGGCGACCCAGTTGTTGTCCAAGGAGTTGAAACCGGCTTTCGTCGAGAAGACTCGCCAGGACTACGTCGAGGTTCGCGAACGCACCGCCAATCGCAGCGCCCGCACTGAACGCCTTAGCTACCCGGCCGCGATCGCCAAGAAGCCGCAGTTCGACTGGAGCACTTACACGCCGGTCAAGCCGACGTTCACCGGTGCCCGGGTGCTGGATAATATCGATTTGAAGGTGCTGGCCGAATACATCGACTGGACGCCGTTCTTCATTTCCTGGGACCTGGCTGGCAAGTTTCCGCGCATCCTTACCGACGAAGTCGTGGGTGAAGCCGCCACCGCGCTTTACGCGGATGCCCGGGAGATGCTGGACAAGCTGATCAACGAAAAGCTGATCAGTGCCCGTGCGGTGTTCGGCTTCTGGCCGGCCAATCAGGTGCGCGACGACGACATCGAAGTCTACGGCGATGACGGCAAGCCGTTGGCCAAGCTGCATCACTTGCGCCAGCAGATCATCAAGACCGACGGCAAACCAAACTTCTCCCTGGCCGACTTCGTGGCGCCCAAGGACAGTGAGATCACCGACTACGTCGGCGGGTTCATCACCACTGCCGGCATCGGCGCCGAAGAAGTGGCCAAGGCTTACCAGGACGCCGGCGACGATTACAACTCGATCATGGTCAAGGCCCTGGCCGACCGCCTGGCCGAGGCCTGCGCCGAGTGGCTGCACCAGCAGGTGCGCAAGGATTATTGGGGTTATGCCAAGGACGAGACCCTCGACAACGAGGCACTGATCAAGGAGCAGTACAGCGGCATCCGCCCTGCGCCGGGCTACCCGGCGTGCCCTGATCACACCGAGAAAAGCACGTTGTTCAGCCTGCTCGATCCTGAAGCCAGCGAAATGCAGGCCGGCCGCAGCGGCGTGTTTCTCACCGAGCACTACGCCATGTTCCCGGCTGCTGCAGTCAGCGGCTGGTACTTCGCCCATCCGCAGGCGCAGTACTTTGCCGTGGGCAAGATCGACAAGGACCAGGTGCAGAGTTACACCTCACGCAAAGGCCAGGAGCTCAGCGTGACCGAGCGCTGGCTGGCACCGAACCTGGGTTATGACAACTAAGATCTATAGATCGCAGCCCACGGCAGCCCGCACAAGCCCGTAGGAGCTGCCAAGTGAAACGAGGCTGCGATCTTTTGATCTTCAAACCCGGATCAAAAGATCGCAGCCTGCGGCAGCTCCTACAGGTCATCAGGCTGCGATCTGTTCTGCTTTGTCTATGCTTACCTTTCTCACACAGGTGAAGAGGGATTTATGGACGATCCGGTCGACAACAAACCGCCGAGCTTCTGGCAGATGCTACACAGCGTCATGGCTGCGGCGTTCGGGGTTCAAAGCGGGAAGAATCGGGCACGCGACTTCACCCATGGCAAGCCCAGTCATTTTGTCATCCTGGGCATCCTGTTCACGGCGGTGTTTGCCTTGACGTTGTTTGCCATCGTCAAGCTGGTGCTGCACCTGGCCGGCATCTGAGATCGCTGTCAGTGCATCAGGGTGTGCATGCTGAAGGGGTACCGGTAAGCCGCCGGGCGGCCTTTTGCCGACAGGCGGCGGAAGTTCACCCGGTAATCGGTCGACGTCTGCATGGCCAGCAGACGCCGGGCCTGTGCCTGATCGACCACTTGCAACAGGGCAAGCATCTGGTCCCGTCCACCTTGCCGGTTCAGGTCTACACCGAGCTCATGGTCATGCAACTGCACCAGCGCCCAACCCCCAAGGGTAAAGTGCCCGCCCATCAACACGCTCAGGCGTCCGTCAACCTTGGCTTGCAACGCCGAAGGCGAGGTATTGACCGCGCTGAACAGTGCGTCCTTGCCGGGGACCCCGCCGGTCTCCGAATACGCCTGCATCGCGCCGAATGCCATTTCGTCATTGGCTGACCACACCAGGCTCACTTTGGGGTAGCGCTGGAACAACATTCGGGCTTGCTCGTACGCCCGCTGCCGGGTCCACCCGCTGTACACCAACTGGCGCAAGCGTACCTGCGGATGTTCGGCCAGGGCGCGATACATGCCTTGCTCGCGTAAATGGGCAGAGGGCGTAATTTTCAAGCCGGAAAAGGCCAGTAACTCGATCACCTGGCCGGGTGCGGCGGGCGGATGCTGGCGGATCAACTCCTTGAGCATCAGGTAGCCGCCCTCCTCATCGTTGGGCACCAGGCTACCCAGCAAGTCCGGACGCTCGCCCAGCAGGCTTTTCTGATTGTCGGTCAGGGACGCGTTGACCATGAACAGCTTGACGCCGCTACCCTGGGCCAGGCGCATGATTTGCGGAGCAACGTATTGCTCGTTGACGAAGATCAGGTAATCCGGACGCTGGGGCCCCTGCAATGCCTCACGGGCTTGCACCACGGTCAATTCCGGCATGCGTTCGCTATAGCGCACCTGCAGGTCGATGCCCAAGTCATCCGCCGCCGCTCGCATGAACTGTGCGTAGGTCACCCAGAAGGTTTCGTTGGTGCCACCGGGACTGAGGAACAGCACCGACTCGGCGCGCGCGGCTGAGCCCCAGGCAGCGCTGAGTGCCAGCAATAGAGTGAAACAGTACTTGAGCATTGGTCGTCCGGGCCCCGAAAATCGCCGCGCATTATAGCCAGCGAAGCCCGGAAAATCGGTCTTTACCGCATGTTTTGTCCGACAATCGTCGGAATCAGGCCCGGACGAGGCGGTTTATTGATGACTGACCCAGAACACGGCAGTGCCCACGACCAGGATGATCAGGAACAAAATCGCCCAGGCATCAACCGTACTGTCGGGTTTTGAAGCTTTGGTAGGGTTGCTCATTGCATCGCCTCTTGTCGGTTTTATCGGTGATTGCACGAAGACTCGCTCACAGTTAAGACGATGATTGCCCACACCACAAACGCGGGTTTGCTAACAACGATTCTCGTTAGTCGTTTTGGTTCTTTACATATACTCAAACATCACTTTTGCGCATAACTACAAACTGGTATCTTGCCCCGGCTCCGTTGGGAGTGCGCGGCCGTGCGCGCAGAATTGCCGAGGCAGTATCGGACTTCAGCAAGCCCCACATGCAGCTGGAACCGACCGGCCCAAGCCTGAGAACAGGACTTATATGTACGTATACGACGAGTACGATCAGCGGATCATCGAGGACCGCGTCAAGCAGTTCCGTGATCAGACCCGACGCTATCTGGCAGGCGAGCTGAGCGAAGAAGAATTCCGCCCCCTGCGCCTGCAAAATGGCCTTTACATCCAGCGTTTCGCGCCGATGTTGCGGGTCGCGGTGCCTTACGGCCAACTGACTTCGCGCCAAACGCGAATGATGGCCAAGATCGCCCGTGACTATGACAAGGGCTATGCCCACATCAGCACCCGGCAGAACGTCCAGTTCAACTGGCCGGCGCTGGAAGACATCCCGGATATCCTGGCAGAGCTGGCCACCGTGCAGATGCACGCGATCCAGACCAGCGGCAACTGCCTGCGCAATGTCACCACCGACCAGTTCGCCGGTGTCGCGTTCGATGAGCTGATTGATCCGCGCCCATGGTGCGAGATTGTTCGCCAGTGGACCACCTTCCACCCTGAGTTCGCCTACCTGCCGCGCAAGTTCAAGATCGCGATCAACGGTTCGACCTCCGACCGTGCCGCCATTGAAGTGCATGATATTGGCCTTGAGCCAGTGCACAACGCGGCCGGCGAGCTGGGTTTCCGCGTGCTGGTGGGTGGCGGCCTGGGCCGTACCCCGGTGGTGGGCGCTTTCATCAACGAATTCCTGCCGTGGCAGGACCTGTTGAGCTATCTCGATGCCATCCTGCGTGTCTACAACCGCTATGGCCGTCGTGACAACAAATACAAGGCGCGGATCAAGATCCTGGTCAAGGCGCTGACTCCTGAAGTTTTCGCCCAGAAAGTCGACGCGGAAATGGAGCACCTGCGCGGTGGCCAGACCACCTTGACCGAAGCCGAAGTACATCGGGTGGCCAAGCACTTCGTCGACCCCGAGTACCAGGCGCTGGACAACCAGAGCGCGGCCTTGGCCGAGCTTGACCAGCAGCACCCGGGCTTCGCCCGCTGGCGCACGCGCAACACCCTGGCGCACAAGAAGCCGGGTTACGTTGCCGTGACATTATCGCTGAAACCTACCGGCGTGGCGCCGGGGGACATCACCGACAAACAGCTGGATGCCGTGGCTGACCTGGCCGAACGTTACTCGTTCGGTCAACTGCGCACATCCCATGAGCAGAACATCATTCTGGCGGACGTCGAGCAGAGCCAACTGTTTACCCTCTGGGGTGAACTGCGCGAGCAAGGGTTCGCCACGCCGAACATCGGCCTGCTGACCGACATCATCTGCTGCCCGGGCGGTGATTTCTGCTCCCTGGCCAACGCCAAGTCGATCCCGATCGCCGAATCGATCCAGCGTCGTTTCGATAACCTGGACTACCTGTTCGACATCGGCGAACTGGACCTGAACATTTCCGGTTGCATGAACGCCTGCGGTCACCACCACGTTGGCCACATCGGCATTCTCGGGGTGGACAAGAAAGGCGAAGAGTTTTACCAGGTCTCCCTGGGTGGCAGCGCCAGTCGCGATGCGAGCCTGGGCAAGATCCTCGGCCCGTCCTTCGCCCAGGAAGCCATGCCTGATGTGATCGAGAAGCTGATCAACGTGTACGTCGAACAACGTACCGAAGACGAGCGCTTCATCGACACTTACCAGCGTATCGGCATCGACCTCTTCAAGGAGCGCGTCTATGCAGCGAATCATTAAGAACAACGAAGTCGTCGACGAAACCTGGCACCTGCTGCCCAAGGACTTCAACATCGACGAGATCAGCAACTGCGACGACCTGATCGTCCCGCTGCAGCTGTGGCGTGAACACAGCCGCATGCTCAAGGCCCGCGATGGCGGCCTTGGCGTGTGGCTGGATGCGGATGAAGAAGCGGAAGAAATCGGTGACGACGTGGACCAGTTCCAGGTCATCGCCCTTAACTTTCCCGCCTTCACCGATGGTCGCAACTACTCCAACGCCCGCCTGCTGCGTGACCGCTACGGTTTTAAAGGCGAGTTGCGGGCGATCGGCGATGTGCTGCGTGACCAGCTGTTCTATCTGCGTCGCTGCGGCTTCGATGCCTTCGCATTGCGCGCTGACAAAGACCCGTACGAAGCGCTGGAAAGCCTCAAGGACTTCTCGGTGACCTATCAGGCCGCCACTGACGAACCGCTGCCGCTGTTCCGTCGTCGCTGATGCTGCAAAGGCATGACCCCGCCCGGGGCCATGCCTCATTACGACTGAGCCCTTTCACCTTCAACAAGTGAAAGGGCTCAGTGGTGACAGGGTTACTTACCAGAAGCGTTGTTGAGTCAACCGGCTCCACCAGGTCAGCAGTACCCGGTCGACTGAACCGCTGGCCGCCATGCCGATGCGTTCCTGCAAGCTTTTACGTTCGGCATAGTGCAGGTGGTACAACTCGGATTTCTTCGCCCGTTCTGCCAGGTACTCGTCGCTGGTCTTGAGTTCGTCGACCAGTTGCAGGTCCAGCGCAGCCATGCCCAGCCAGATTTCGCCAGTGGCGACCTCATCGATGGCCAGTTGCGGCCGGTAACGCGAGACGAAATTCTTGAACAGCTGATGGGTGATGTCCAGGTCTTCCTGGAATTTTTCCCGGCCCTTCTCGGTGTTTTCGCCGAACACGGTCAAGGTGCGCTTGTATTCCCCGGCAGTCAGCACCTCGAAATCGATGTCATGTTTCTTCAGCAGGCGGTTGACGTTGGGCAGTTGCGCAACCACCCCGATGGAACCGAGGATGGCAAAGGGTGCGCTGATGATCTTCTCGCCAATGCACGCCATCATGTAGCCGCCGCTCGCCGCCACCTTGTCGATGCATACGGTCAAGGGCACGCCCGCATCACGGATACGCGCCAGTTGCGACGACGCCAGGCCGTAGCTGTGCACCATGCCCCCGCCGCTTTCCAGGCGCAGCACCACTTCATCCTTGGGGGTCGCCAGGGTCAGCAATGCGGTGATCTCATGGCGCAGGCTTTCAGTGGCGGAGGCCTTGATGTCGCCATCGAAATCCAGCACGAAAACCCGTGGCTTGGCCTCGGGCTTGTTCTTTTGCTTTTTCTCGGTCTTGGCCTGGGACTTGCGCAGGGCCTTGAGCTGGTCCTTGTCGAGCAAGGTGTGCTCCAGGCGTTCGCGCAGGCCCTTGTAGAAATCATTCAGCTTGCTGACCTGCAACTGGCCGGCGGATTTGCGGCGACCCTTGCTGCGCAATGCCGCAAAACTGGCCATGACCACCAGAATGGCGACCACCAGTGTCACGGTCTTGGCCAGGAAACTGGCGTACTCTGCAAAAAACTCCACAGCAACTCCTTCATTACTAAGCGCGGCATGAAAACGCACGCGGGGTGGTTACCAGCATACCCATGCGCCGGCCTGTCGGCCAGCCGCGAAACCTGTGGTAACAGGCCTGGAACGAGCATTTCAAACAAGCGTATGTTTTTTCATTGACAGCACACCGTCATCCCCCATAACCTCGCCAGACCTTCAACGTACCGGGATGAAGCGGACGTGGGCAGCATCTATCTGATTCGACATGGCCAAGCCTCTTTTGGTGCAGACGATTACGACGTCCTGTCGCCGACCGGCGTGCGCCAGGCGCAAATCCTCGGCCAGCACCTGGCCGAACTGGGTATCAGCTTCGATCGCTGCCTGGCAGGCGACCTGCGCCGGCAACAGGATACCGCCACCGGCGCCCTCGACCAGTTCGCCGCCTTCGGGCTGCCCGTGCCGATCCTGGAAACCGATGCGGCGTTCAACGAATTCGACGCCGATGCGGTCATCCGCGCATTGCTGCCTGAAATGCTGCCGCAAGAACCCCAAGCCCTGCACATCCTGCGCAACGCCGCTCAGAACCGCGGCGAGTTCCAGCGCATCTTCGCGCTGATCATCGAGCGCTGGCTCGCCGGCACCTATGACACGCCGGGCCTGGAAAGCTGGCTGGGATTTGTCGAGCGCGTCCGCGCCGGCCTGCACCGCATCCTCGAAAGCGCCGACAACACCCAGAAAATCGCCGTGTTCACCTCCGGCGGGACCATCACTGCCCTGCTCCACCTGATCACCCAAATGCCTGCCCGGCAGGCTTTTGAACTGAACTGGCAAATCGTCAACACCTCGCTCAACCACCTGAAGTTTCGTGGGCGCGAGGTGGCACTGGCTTCCTTCAACAGCCATGCGCACCTGCAACTGCTGAAGGCCCCGGAACTCATCACATTTCGCTGAGTCCGGACTATTGTGACCCTGGCTGTAATCAACCAGCTCTAATTACCCAAGAAAGGATCAAACCATGACCTCCGTAGCTGACGCCGTACAAGCAATGAAAGCCAAGTTCAACCCAGCCGCTGCTGCCGGTCTGGACCTGGTCTTCGGTTTTCGCATCGACGACACCAAGAACTTCTCGCTGATCGTCAAGGACAGCACCTGCGAGCTGCAGGAAGGCGAAAACCCGGACGCCCAGGTGACCCTGGTGATGGACGGCGAAACCCTGGAAGGCATCGTCAGCGGCGAAACCGACGGCATGCAAGCGTTCATGGGCGGCAAATTGCGCGCTGAAGGCGACATGATGCTGGCGATGAAACTGTCCGAGCTGTTCCCGGCCTAAGCGATGGGCCCCGAACTTCGGGGCCGCGCTGGCTGCAAACGAATCCCGCCCTTCAAGGCGGGATTTGTCGTTTTTCGCCCCGGTGAAAGGCCGTGCGTGGATTTGCCGGCTATATTCCTTCTGGCCGCCTGCTTCAGAATCTGGCTGCCAACGCTAACTTGCGATGAACCCAGTCCTGTGGAGAGCACTGCCATGAGCCCACCTGACGACCACGACGGATTTAACCGCCGCCGTGTACTGCAAGGCCTTTCGGCAGGTGCCGTCGGTGCCTGGATCAGCCCGCTGTTTGCAGGGAGTAAAACCATGCCCGACGCCCCCGCCGACCTCATCTTGTACAATGGACGCCTGCACACAGTCGATCGCAAGAAGCCCCAGGCCAGTGCCGTGGCGATCAAGGACGGGCGTTTCGTGGTGGTTGGCAGCGATGCTCAGGCCATAGCGTTGCAAGGTCCCGGTACGCAAATCGTCGACCTGCACGGACGCACCGTCATCCCCGGCCTCAATGACTCGCACCTGCACCTGATTCGCGGCGGTTTGAACTACAACCTCGAACTGCGCTGGGAAGGCGTCCCGTCCCTAGTCGATGCCTTGCGCATGCTCAAGGACCAGGCAGATCGCACGCCAACGCCACAATGGGTACGTGTGGTCGGTGGCTGGAATGAGTTCCAGTTCGCCGAGAAACGCCTGCCCAGCATTGACGAACTGAACAAGGCCGCCCCGGACACCCCGGTGTTTGTCCTGCACCTTTACGACCGCGCCCTTCTCAACCGCGCAGCGTTGAAGGTCGTCGGATACACCCGGAACACGCCCAACCCTCCCGGTGGCGAGATCCAGCGCGACGCCAATGGCGATCCAACCGGAATGTTGATTGCTCGACCCAATGCGATGATCCTCTACTCGACCCTGGCGAAGGGGCCCAAGCTCCCGCTGGAGTACCAGGTCAACTCGACCCGCCAGTTCATGCGCGAACTTAATCGCCTGGGCGTTACCAGCGCCATCGATGCCGGTGGCGGCTACCAGAATTATCCTGATGATTACCAGGTCATCCAGCAGTTGGCTCGGGACAAGCAACTCACGGTCCGCATTGCCTACAACCTGTTCACACAGAAGCCGAAGGAAGAGCTTGCCGATTTCAAGAACTGGACGAGCACCTCTCGCTACGGCCAGGGCGATGACTTTCTACGGCATAACGGCGCCGGCGAGATGCTGGTGTTTTCCGCAGCCGACTTCGAGGACTTCCTCGAGCCTCGTCCCGACCTGCCGCAAACCATGGAACAGGAACTTGAGCCAGTGGTTCGGCACCTGGTGGAACAACGCTGGCCGTTCCGCCTGCATGCCACCTACAACGAATCCATCAGCCGCATGCTCGATGTGTTCGAGAAGGTCAATCGCGATATCCCTTTCGATGGGCTGCCCTGGTTTTTCGATCATGCCGAAACCATTACCCCGCAGAATATCGAACGGGTCAAAGCGCTCGGCGGCGGTATCGCGATTCAGGATCGCATGGCGTTCCAGGGTGAGTATTTTGTCGAGCGCTACGGCGCCAAGGCGGCCGAACACACCCCGCCCATCGCGCGCATGCTCGCCGAAGGCCTGCCCGTCGGGGCCGGCACTGATGCCACGAGGGTGTCGAGCTATAACCCCTGGACTTCGCTCTACTGGCTCGTCAGCGGTCGCACCGTCGGGGGGCTGGAGCTGTATCCCCAGGGCCTGAGCCGCGACACCGCGCTGGAACTGTTCACCCATGGCAGCGCCTGGTTTTCTTCCGAACAAGGCAAGAAAGGCCAGATCAAGGTGGGACAACTGGCGGACCTTATCGCCCTTTCAGCCGACTATTTCCACATCGAAGACGAGGCGGTCAAATGGATCGAGTCGGTGCTGACGATTGTCGATGGCAAAATCGTCTACGGCACTGCCGAGTTCGGCAAGCTCGGCCCCCCGCCAGTGCCAGTGGTGCCTGAATGGTCCCCGGTGGTCACAGTGCCCGGCCACTGGAAACCCCTGGCGCCGCTAACCGCACAGGTTCATCAATGTGTGGGCGCCTGCGCGGTGCACGCCCACAGCCATGAGCGGGCGCGGCTGTCCTCGGCTCCGGTCAGTGATTTCCAGGGCTTCTGGGGAGCGTTCGGGTGTTCGTGTTTTGCATTCTAAGCGACGTTCCAGGTCCCCGTGCATGTGTGACGTGCACGGGGGGCGCCTGGCTGAGAACACAGTTGCTACAATGCCTGCACCTCCCGCACCGGCCGCCCCATGGACATCGATCTCGCCCGCACCTTCCTCGAAATTGTTCGTCACGGCAGCCTCGCCGCCGCAGCGCAGAAGCTGCATGTTACCCAGACCGCCATCACTGCACGGGTACAAAAACTCGAAAGCCAGCTCGGCAGTACGCTGTTTGTGCGCAATCGCGCCGGCGCACGACTGACGCCCAACGGCGAGGCCTTTGTGGTGTATGCCAACCAGCTGGTGCAAACCTGGGAAGCGGCGCGTCGGGATTTGCCGCTGCCCGAGGGTTATCACAATGTCCTGCACATTGGTGGCGAAGTCAGCCTGTGTAACCCGCTGATGCTCGGCTGGGCCGGCGAACTGCGGGAGAAGATTCCCGGCCATGCGCTGCGCATGGAAGTCCGCGATGGCGAACATTTGTTGCGCCAGCTGGAGATCGGGCTACTGGACGCGGCTCTGGTGTATCACCCCGAGTACTGGCCGCGCCTGCAAGTTGAGCAGGTACTGGAAGAAAAGCTGATTCGGGTTCGCCTGGTGGCCAAACCCGACCCTTACGTCTATATCGATTGGGGTCCGGACTTCCGCCGCCAGCACGATGCGGCGCTGCCAGAAAATGCCCGGGCTGCCTTGAGCTTCAACCTCGGCCCGCTCGGCCTGCAATACATTCTCGAACACGGTGGCAGCGGCTATTTCCGCACTCGAGTGGTCCAGAGCTACCTGGAAAGTGGCGTCATGGAAATAGTGCCCAAGGCCCCGGAGTTCAACTACCCGACCTATCTGGTCTACTCCCGCGACCGCGATTCGGCGACGCTGCAACAGGCATTCGATCTGCTACGCGAAGTCATCAAGCGCGATGGTGACTGGTCACAGCGCTGGGACCCGCTGATCTGAGCACGCGCTGCACCGGAGCATGGCATTTGTGCCGTCGAGATCAATCCGGCCAGACGCCTGGAATCGGCTAATCTGCTGGGGTGACCATCATCCGGGGTGAATGCAGTGAGGCAGACCACCGATCTATTCCGCAGCCGCTACCGCGCTGCCGTGCACCCGCGCTACAACCCCTGGCTGCACGGCGTTTTTGTACTGGTATTCGGACTGCTGGCCTGTGGCGCATTCTGGAGTACTGTGC
Source organism: Pseudomonas sp. 65/3-MNA-CIBAN-0223 (assembly GCF_040310425.1). Classification (NCBI taxonomy): domain Bacteria; kingdom Pseudomonadati; phylum Pseudomonadota; class Gammaproteobacteria; order Pseudomonadales; family Pseudomonadaceae; genus Pseudomonas; species Pseudomonas sp. 65/3-MNA-CIBAN-0223. The sequence continues at coordinate 44,321 of NZ_JBEOPV010000014.1, read as the reverse complement.
AACAGGTCCAGCCAGGGGAATGGCTGGCCGTGCCGCTGACCCTGCTGCTGTTCCACGCCGGCGTCTACCTGGTGCACCGTCACCTCGGGCACCACAAAAAAAGCTTTGCGCGAATGTTCTACGCCCGACACGCAGGCGATCACCACAGTTTCTTCACCCCCGGGCACATGAGCTATGACAGCGCCCGGGATTGGCGGGTGATCCTGTTTCCGGCGTGGTTGATCGTGCTGCACACCCTGGTGGTTACCTTGCCCCTGTGGTGGCTGCTGTCGCTGATCAATACCAACGTTGCCGGTTTGTTCGGTGGCTGCCTGGTGCTTGGTTACCTCACCTATGAAGTGTTCCATGCCTGCGAACACTTGCCGCCGAGCAACCGTCTGACCCGGCTGCCGTGGATCCGCCAGATGCGTCGCCTGCACGAATTGCATCACCGCCGCGAACTGATGCAGGAACGCAATTTCAACATTGTCTTGCCCTTGATGGATTACCTGTTCGGCACCCTCTACTGGGAACCGGAACACCTCACCACACCCCCGACGAGTAGGCCCATGACCCGCATGCAGCATCAAGTCGACATCGCCGCAAACCCGATTGAGGTGCTCGCCTACGCCAGCGCCGCAACCCGCTGGCCGGAGTGGCACCCGTCGTCCCTGACAGTCGACGGACAGGCCGGCCCGCTGCATGCAGGGTCACGCTTCGAAGAAGACATTCGCGCCGGAGGCCGTGAAGGTCACCTGAGCTGGGTGGTCGAGGAATACTTGCCGGGACGGCGCTGGATTGCCCGCGCCCAGGGCGATAACGGCCTGTCGCTGGTGCTGACCTATGAGTGCGCGGCCCAGGGCAATGGCACACGGTTTATCCGCACCCTGGACTATCAGTTCGAGAGCCTGGCGATGCGCCTGGCCAATCACCTTCTGCTCAAGCACCGCATTGACCGCGAGTCTGCGCAATCCATGCTGGCCTTGCGCGCAATGGCGCAACAGCACCTGGCCCCCACAGGAGCCACTGCGTGAGTCGATCCATAAGGTTTCGTCATGTCGTATTGCTGGTGCTGGTGGCTATTGCGGCGTTCCTGTTGTTGATGCCCACCAAGGTCCGACCGGTGGCCTGGAACCCGCCACCGGCGCCTTCGCTCACCAGTGGCGTCTACGTAGACAATCAGCGCCTCAACGACGTCGAGCAAGTGGGCGCCGGCAACCTCGAAGGCCCGGAGGCATTGCTGCTCGAAGACAATGCGCTGATCACCGGGCTGCACGACGGTCGGTTGATCCGTACTAGCCTCGACGGCAAGACCACCCAGGTCCTGGCCGACACCGGAGGCCGACCGTTGGGCCTGGCGCGACATCCAAACGGCTTGCTGGTGATTGCCGACGGGGTCAAGGGCTTGTTATCCCTGGATGCCCAGGGCCGCCTGATTCCATTGGTCACAGAGGCCAAGGGAGTGCCCTTGGGTTTTACCGACGACGTGGCCATCGACAAGTCCGGGCACTACGCCTATTTCAGTGACGCTTCCAGCCGGTTCGGCTATGGCAGCGATGGTGATGCCATCATCGAGCATGGCGGTGACGGGCGCTTGCTACGCTACGACTTCCAGACCGGCAAGACAGCCGTGCTGCTGGACAAGCTGGAGTTCGCCAACGGCGTCACACTGGGCCCGGACGACAGCTTTGTGCTGGTCAACGAAACCGGCGCCTATCGCATCAGCCGCTATTGGTTGAGCGGTCCGAAAGCCGGCACTCATGATGTGTTTATCGACAACCTGCCAGGTATGCCAGACAACCTGTCGTTCAACGGCGAGAACCGTTTCTGGGTGGCGCTCTACGCCCCGCGCAACGCCCTGCTGGATGCCTCGGCGCCGCACCCCTTCGTGCGCAAAATGATCGCCCGGGCCATGAGCGTGCTGCCCAAGCCGGTGGAAAAGCGTGGGTTTGCGCTGGGCATGGATTTGCAAGGACAGGTGATTGCCAATCTACAAGACGGGAGTCGCGACAATTATTCGCCCATCACCACCGTGCGCGAGTATGGCGAGTGGTTGTATTTTGGGTCGCTGAAGGCCAATCACATGGTGCGGTTGCCCCTGGCGAAGGCGCTCCAATAATCGGACTATGCAGGAGCCGGGCAGGTGCAGGCTCCTGCTGTCAGGTTAGTTACCTGGCCTGGAGTTGCTGGACGATCTTGTCCTTGACCTGCAAGCGCTTCTCCTTGAGCTTCTTCAGCGCATCATCACTGGGCGCATCCGACTGGGCGGTCTCTGCCTTCACCACCTCCGCATCGGCCTGCGAATACTTGTTGATCAGTGAATCCAGTAATGGATCCTTGGTGCGTTTTTGCTGGATCTCTTCCTTTGACAGTTTCAGGTCCTGATACAGATCGTGGGTCACCGGCATGGAACACCTCCGTTTGTTGATCGGCAGTGAACGCGATCAATTGCGCTCACCAATTGCCAGAATGGCCTCGGTTGGCAGGTTCTGTCGATACCGGGAGTGTCCGTTCGTCGTCCTGGCGCAAACGCGATCAAACCTTTGGCCATTCATCCCCCTCCATTTATTAACGATCAACGGATCGCTCATAAAAACTGTGTGGAGAATGATCAATGGACGGATTCACCTTGCGTAACCTCGCCCTGGCCGTAGCCTTGAGCACCGGTATGGGCACAGCGTTTGCCGCCACTTCCAACGACTTCGTCGACAATGCCGCCGCTGGCGGGATCGCCGAAATCGAGACCAGCCGACTGGCCCTGGAAAAGAGCTCATCGGCCGATATCAAGGCGTTTGCCAACATGATGATCACTGATCATTCCAAAGCCAACGATGAACTTGCAGCGCTGGCGCGCAAGAACGACATCGAAGTGCCGGACACCACGACCTTGGTGAAGCAGGCCAAGGAAAAGATCCTGGAAGTGCGTGATGAGTCCTTCGACGCCGCCTACGCCAACAATCAGGTCAAGGCACACGAGGAAACCATCGAGTTGTTCAAGAAAGAAGCCAATACCGTGACCGACGACAAGGTAAAAGGCGCCACCGAGCTCAAGGCGTTCGCGCAAAAAATGCTGCCAGCGCTGGAAAAACACTTGGCAGAGGCGAAAAAACTGCAAGCTGCGCATCCAGACAAGTAAGGCGCTCCAACAAAAAGGCCGCATCAATCGATGCGGCCTTTTTCATGTGGCCACAACGCGCCTAGCCGCCATCGGTATCAATATCGCCATCGGTGTTATCACCAGGTTTGGCCCGATCCGGTTCAGGCTTGAAGCCCGGGCTGAATTCATTGTCGTTGTCGTCGTGCTGATTCTTCTGATCCACCGCTGAGTCGGCGCTGTCCGGCTCGCTGGTCTGCTGCTGCGAAGCAGAGTTGTCACCGGGGGTCTGCGGGTCAATCGCCGGATCGTTGCGGTCCACCGCTTGATTTTGTTGCTGCGTCATCGAGTCGTCTTTCATAGGTACCTCATTCATCAGTACAGGGCAGGCTGAGACACTCGCCTTATAGCTTCGAATCTGCGCCTCGAACAACGTTCCATCCATGATCACCTACGCTGTGTGAGATGATAAATAACTGCGCAGCACGACAACTATTTCGAACGGCAAATGTCATTGCTTTGCGCCGATCCAAAATTCACGTAATCGGCCAATAATTTCAAGGAGTTCAGGCACATGGCAGCACTGCAGACCAGCACACTCGATGCAATGAAAATCAACCAGAATCAACTGCTGGCTGATTGGGCGCAGCGCCTGGAAGCCAACGGTGCCTCGCGCAACGTCAAGGAACAGGACCTCAAGCAACAGACTGCGCAATTTCTGCAACTGATCGTCGCCGGCCTGGAACAAGGCAATGGTCAGAACGTTACTGCCCCAGGCTGGGACGAGATTCGCCAGTTCCTCGAGAAGCTGTCCCACAGCCGTGCCCTCCTCGGCCAGGACTCCCATCAGACCGCCAGTTTCATCTTCTCGCTCAAGGGTCCGATGTTTGCGATGCTGCAGAATCATTATCAGGACAACCCTGCACTGCTTGCCGAACAACTGTGGGAAGTCTCCGAGCTGCTCGACGCTCTGGGCATGCACACTATCCGCACCTTCCAGAAATCCCGCGAAGCAGTCATCAAGCGCCAGCAGGAAGAACTGCTGGAACTGTCGACGCCGGTGGTCAAACTCTGGGATGGCGTACTTGCCCTGCCAATGATCGGCACCCTGGACTCCCAACGTACCCAGGTCGTCATGGAGTCGCTGCTGCAGCGCATCGTCGACACTGGCTCGGAAATCGCCATCATCGACATCACCGGCGTGCCGACGGTCGACACCTTGGTCGCCCAGCACCTGCTCAAGACCGTCACCGCGATTCGCCTGATGGGCGCCGATTGCATCATCAGTGGCGTACGTCCGCAGATTGCCCAGACCATCGTGCACCTGGGCCTGGACCTGCAAGGCGTAGTCACCAAGGCTAACCTGGCCGACGCGCTGAAACTGGCCCTGACCCGCCTGGGGTTGACTGTCAGCAAGGCAGGTTGAGCCAATGGAACGCATTCCAATTCTGCAAATGGGCGACTTCCTGCTGGTGACCATCCAGGTCGACATGCACGACCAGTTGGCCCTGACGCTCCAGGATGACCTGTCCGAGCGCATCAGCCGCACCTCCGCTCGCGGCGTGCTGATCGACATTTCGGCGCTGGACATGGTCGACTCGTTCATCGGGCGCATGATCGGCACCATCTCCGGCCTGTCGCGCATCATGGACGCCCAGACCGTGCTGGTTGGCATGCAACCGGCCGTGGCGATCACCCTGGTGGAGCTCGGCATGAGCCTGCCGGGCGTCAGTACCGCCCTGAACGTCGAACGCGGGATGAAACTGCTGCAGGATCGAGTACGTGAACGATGAACGTGCGCAGCAGTGGCAGCCAACCCATTCAAATCGAACAGGACGTGGTCCTCGCGCGCCAGACTGCGCGCAAGCTGGCCACTGAATGCGGCATGCGGTTGATCGACCTGACCAAGATGGTGACCGCGGTCAGCGAGCTGGCGCGCAACACCATGGTGTATGGCGGTGGTGGCGACATGGATTGGCAAATCCTCGATGAAAACGCCCGCACCGGGCTGCGCCTGGTGTTCCGCGACGAGGGGCCGGGCATACCCGATATCAAGCTGGCGATGACCGACGGCTGGACTTCCGGGGGTGGCCTGGGCCTTGGCCTGACCGGCGCCAAACGCCTGGTGGAAGAATTCGAACTCGATACCGCGCCCGGCAAGGGTACTCGCATAACGATCACACGATGGGTATGAACATCAGCGGTTCGATGACGCAAGTACTCCCCATCGAAGACACCAGCCAGATCGGTCACGCCCGCCGTACCGCGCAGCAACTTGCCGAGCAGCACGGCTTCGACGCCACGGATGCCGGGCGCGTGGCACTGGTCGCCACCGAACTTGCCAGTAATATCCTCAAACATGCCGCCAGCGGTGAGTTGCACCTGCGTGTGCTGCCTCGCGCAGCCGGTGCCGGGATTGAAATGCTCGCCATCGACCGGGCCAACGGATTTGACCTGGAGGCCTGCCTGGCCGACGGTTTTTCTACCGGTGGCACCCAGGGCATCGGCCTGGGCGCGGTGTCGCGCCAGACCCAAGTCTTTGATGTGTATGCCGACGCCCGGGGCGCTGTGCTGCTGGCCCGGCTGTACCCACGCAACGACAAGGCTGCGGACCAGCGGTTCGGCGTCAGCCAGCATTCCCTGCGCAACGACCCCGCCTGTGGTGATGTCTGGCACCTGGCCTTTGACGGCTCGCGTATCAGTGCCCTGGTGATCGATGGCCTGGGCCATGGCGAGGACGCCGAACGCGCCGCACGTGCGGGTGAACAGACCTTCGCCTTGGCGCCGTTCACCACGCCGGTGATGCTGCTCGAAGACATCCATCGCGACATGATCGGCACCCGCGGCGGCGCCCTGGCGATTGCACAGTTCGACGGCGACGCCGATGCACTGAAATTCGTCGGCATCGGCAACATCGGTGCCTGCCTGATCGCCCCCGGAAAATCACGCGGCCTGGCGTCCCACCCCGGCATCGTCGGTGGGCAATATCGAAAGGCGCAACCCTTTGACTATGCTCAAGTGAACGGACAACTATTGATCATGTACAGCGACGGCCTGCAGTCCCGTTGGAACCTGCAAGATTACCCCGGCCTGGTGCACCGCCATCCCGCCGTGATTGCCGCCATTTTGCACCGCGATTTTTGCCGCAAAAGCGACGACGTCACGGTCGTGGTCATTGAGCTGGAGGCCCAACATGGCTGATGCACCCATCAATCACGACGAGCAGGCGGCATTGGTCGCGCAGTTGCAGGCCGAGGCCAATGCCCTGCGAGAGGAACTGGACGAGACCAACCAGGGTGTCCTGGCGCTGTATGCTGAACTGGATACCCAGGCCGACCAGTTGCGCCAGGCGTCGGACCTCAAGAGCCGTTTCCTGTCTTACATGAGTCACGAGTTCCGCACACCACTGGGTTCGATCCTGAGCATCACCGGCCTGTTGACCGATGAGCTCGACGGCCCCTTGAGCGCCGAGCAGCACAAGCAGGTGGCCTTTGTCAGCACCGCCGCGCGCGAACTCAGCGACATGGTCGACGACCTGCTGGACCTGGCCAAGATCGAAGCCGGGCGCATCAATATCTCGCCCGCCTGGTTCGACATGTTCGACCTGTTCGCCGCGTTGCGCGGCATGTTTCGCCCGATTGTCGATGCCAGCGCCGTGGACCTGATTTTCGAAGAACCGGTGGGCCTGCCGAAGCTGTTCACCGATGACAAGAAGCTCGCACAGATCCTGCGCAACTTCATTTCCAACTCGCTGAAGTTCACCACCCGCGGCGAAGTCCGGGTCTCGGCACGGCTGCACGACGCTACTCACGTACGTTTTGCCGTCAGCGACACCGGAATAGGTATCGCCCCGGAGCTACATGGCGCATTGTTCGAGGACTTTTCCCAGGTCGACTCTCCGCTGCAGAAGCGCCTTCGCGGCACCGGACTCGGACTGTCCCTGTGCAAACGCTTTGCTCAGTTACTGGGTGGCGAAGTCGGCCTGGAGAGCAAGCCGGGCCTGGGCTCGACCTTTTTCGTGATCATCCCGCTGGCAATTGCCATGGAGCCCGTCGATGAAACGTGACATCCGCCTGCTGGTCGTCGATGACAACGTCGCTACGCGCTACGCCTTGCGCCGTCGCCTGGAAAGCCACGGCTATGAAGTGTTGGAGGCCGGCACCGGTGGCGAGGGCCTCGAACTGATCGCCAGTGTCGCCCTCGACGCGCTGATTCTCGACGTGAACCTGCCGGACATGAGCGGTTTCGACATCGTGCGCAAGCTGCGCTGCGACCCCGCCACCGCCCTGCTGCCGGTAATTCACGTGTCGGCAGCGTCGATCCAGACTGGCGATATCATCACCGGCCTGGACGCTGGCGCGGATGCCTACCTGATTCACCCGGTGGACCCGGATGTGCTGCTGGCGACCCTGCGCACCTTGCTGCGGGTGCGTGAAACGGAAAATGCGCTGCGCGAGAGCGAGGCGCGTTTTCGGGAAATCTTTGTCAATGTGTCTGCGCCCATCGCGGTGCTGGACGCGCAGCTCAAGGTGCACGAATGCAATCACGCGTTCACGCAGCTGATGCAGGACAACCTCGACCCGGATGCCCTGCGCGAGTGTTTTGCCCCGGACCAGGGCGCGGTCATTGACGAACTGCGCCTGCGCCTGGCCTATGGCGAGCGCTGGAAAGGCACGCTGAATATGCGCGTGCACGGCGAAGTCCGCGAGACCGAATGGCAGCTCTCACCCTACCGCACACCTGAACTGAGCCTGGTGTTCGTCGAGGACGTCACCGAGCACCGTCATCGTGAGCGCTCGCACCTGGCGCGCCTGGATGACGCCACTACCCAGCTGGCCAACGAAGTCGCACAACGGGCACGCACCGAGGCGCAGCTGCTGCAGGTGCAGAAGATGGACGCGCTGGGCAAGCTCACCGGCGGCATCGCTCATGACTTCAACAACCTGCTGACCGGCATTATCACCAGCCTCGAACTGATCCAGAAGCGCATCGCCGCGTCACGCACCGACAAGGTCCAGTTGTATACCGAAGCCGCCTTGAGCTCTGCCATGAGTGCCGCCTCCCTCACTCATCGCCTGCTGGCCTTTGCCCGCCAGCAGCCACTGGACACCCGGCCGGTGGACATCAACGCCCAGGTGCGTTCGCTGGAAGAATTACTGATGCGCACCATCGGTGAGCGCATCGCCCTGAAACTTGAGCTGACGTCCAAGGCGGCGATCGCCCTGGTCGACCCGGTCCAGCTTGAAAGTGCCGTGCTCAACCTGGTGATCAACGCGCGCGATGCGCTGCCCCAGGGCGGTAATATCTGGGTCAGTACCTATGCCGCCTTCTCCCACGGAGATCCCAACCTGGCGGACGGTGCGTATGTTGCCCTGGCCGTACGCGATGACGGTACGGGCATCGATCACAGCGTCATCGACAAGGTCTTCGATCCGTTTTTCACCACCAAACCGTTGGGCCAGGGCACCGGGCTCGGGTTGTCGACCATCTACGGCTTCGCCCGCCAGTCCGGCGGCGACGCGCACATCCGTAGCGTGGCGCGCCGCGGTACCGAAGTCACGATCATGCTGCCCGCCACTTCCGACCCGACCTCCAGCCAGCCCCCCCCACTCACGGCAGATGCTCAGGGCGATGGCGAGCACGTGCTGATCGTCGAGGACATGCCGTCAGTGCGCATGTTCGTCACCGAGGTGCTGATGGACGCCGGTTACCGCTGCACCCAGGTCGGCGACATTGAAAGCGCACTCGAGCGGTTGCAGAACGACCCGTCGATCGACTTGCTGCTGACCGACGTCGGCCTGCCGCGCATGACCGGCCGCGAGCTGGCGGACGTAGCCCGAGGCTGGCGCGCGCAGTTGCCGATCCTGTTCATGACCGGCTATGCGGAAAACGCGATCAACCGCCAGGTATTCCTCGGCGATGGCATGGAAATGCTGGTCAAGCCATTCCAGATCAACGAGCTGCTGGACAAGGTGCGGCGTACGATTGATGGGGTTTGATCTACCGTTAGTGCGGGCAAGACCTGTGGGAGCAAGGCCTCCCCGCGATCAAGGCGCCGCGGTGAGTCTGCAAGACCTTGTTATCGTTCATCGCGGGCAAGCCTTGCTCCCACAGAATCTTGCTCTCATGGGCTTGCTTACATAGGTCTTGTTCTTACAGATCTTGCGCATTCCGGTCTTGCTTCTACAGGTTGAGCGTCCTGGCCAAAAACGGTGCAGTCTTGCTCTTCCTGCTTTTGGCAACTTTCAGCGGCACCCCCGCCACCACAATTTTACCGCCCTGATCCCCTGCCCCGGGCCCGATATCAATCACCCAGTCACTCTGCGCCACCACGCGCATCTCGTGCTCGACCACTATGACCGTATGCCCCCCTGACACCAGGGTGTTGAGCTGTTCCATCAGCCGATCGACATCCCGCGGGTGCAACCCGGTGGTCGGTTCGTCGAGCACGTACAGGGTGGCGCCGCGCTGGTTGCGCTGCAGTTCAGTAGCCAGTTTGATGCGCTGGGCTTCGCCGCCCGACAGCTCGGTGGCTGGCTGGCCGAGGCGCAAATACCCCAGGCCAATGTCACGCAACACCTCCAGTGAACGGCGGATGCCAGCTTGCCCGGCAAAAACCGACACCGCTTCATCCACGGTCAGCTGCAGCACCTGGGCGATGCTCAAGCCTTGCCAGGTGATAGCCAGGGTCTGGGGGTTGTAGCGCGCACCATGGCAGGTTGGGCATGGCGCATACACGCTGGGCATGAACAGCAACTCGACGCTGACAAAACCTTCGCCTTCACAGGTGGGGCAGCGGCCCTTGGCGACATTGAAAGAGAACTGCCCGGCATCGTAGCCTTGCGCCCGCGCCTGATCAGTGCCGGCATACAGCTTGCGCACGCTGTCGAACAGGCCCGTATAGGTCGCCAGGTTCGAGCGCGGCGTACGGCCAATCGGTTTCTGGTCGACCTGCACCAGACGCTTGATCGACGTCAGGCCCGCAGTCACCTGACCGCCGCTGACCTGGGGCGCATCGTCCTCCAGGCTCGGCTCCTCGGCATCACTCTCAGCCACCGGGCGTCCCAAGTGCGCGCCCACCAGTTCCAGCAACGCCTGGCTGACCAGGCTCGATTTCCCCGACCCCGAAACACCGGTAACCGAAGTGAAACAGCCCAGTGGAAACTCCACACTGAGGTTGTCCAGGTTGTTGCGGGTGATCCCCTCCAGTCGCAGCCAGTCGGCTGGCTTGCGGCAGGTGCGCGCCTGGCTCGCTGCCTCGGCGAACAGGTAGTCGCGGGTTTGCGATTCATTGACCTGCTCCAGGCCGGCCGGTGGCCCGCTGTACAAGATCCGCCCGCCATGTTCACCGGCCGCCGGGCCGACGTCGATCAGCCAATCGGCACGGCGCATGGTTTCCAGGTCGTGCTCGACCACAAACAAGGTATTGCCGCAGGCCTTCAGCCGTTGCAAGGCATCGAACAGCGCCTCGCCATCTGCCGGGTGCAGGCCCGCCGAGGGTTCGTCGAGCACGTAGATCACGCCGAACAGTTGCGAACCCAGTTGGGTCGCCAGGCGCAGGCGTTGCAACTCGCCGGACGACAGGGTCGGCGTGCTTCGCTCCAGTGCCAGGTAGCCCAGGCCCAGGTCAGTCAGGGTGCTGACCCGCTCCAGCAAATCCTGAGCGATACGCTGGGCCGCCAGGCGCTTTTCCACTGACAGGTTGGGCGTATGCCGCACATCCGGCGCATTGGCATGCGCACTGGCTCCGTGGGCGACGCGCTGGGCCCGGGCTTCCAGGGTCTGGCTTGGCGTGAAGACATCACCCGCTTCTTCGGCCTGGTCCAGATAGCTCTGCGCCGCCACCGGTTTCAACACCTCGGCAAACTGCAGCAAGGGCATCTGCGACAACTCGCCGATATCATAACCGGCGAACTTCACCGACAACGCTTCGCGCTTGAGGCGTTTGCCGTCGCACACGGGGCATGGACTGCCGAGCATGAACTGGGCAACCCGCTTCTTCATCAACGCGCTTTGCGAATGGGTGAAGGTATGCAGGATGTAGCGTCGTGCGCCGGTGAACGTACCCTGGTAACTCGGCTCCATCTTGCGCTTGAGGGCGACCCTGGTTTCTTCGGGGGTGAGCCCGGCGTACACAGGTACCGTGGGGGTTTCCTCGGTGAAGAGGATCCAGTCACGCTGTTTTTTCGGCAGCTCGCGCCAGGGCTTGTCGACGTCATACCCGAGCGTGACCAGGATGTCGCGCAGGTTTTGCCCCTGCCAGGCCATAGGCCAGGAAGCGACTGCGCGTTGGCGGATGGTCAAACTTGGGTCCGGAACCATCAGCGCTTCGGTGACTTCATAGACACGCCCCAGGCCATGACATTCCGGGCAGGCCCCCTGTGGTGTGTTCGGCGAGAAATCCTCGGCATACAGCATGGGTTGTCCGGGCGGGTAGCTGCCGGCCCGGGAATAGAGCATGCGGATCAGGCTCGACAAGGTGGTCACACTGCCCACCGACGAGCGCGTGCTCGGCGTGCCGCGCTGTTGCTGCAAGGCCACGGCAGGCGGCAGGCCATCGATGGAGTCGACGTCAGGCACCCCAACCTGATCGATCAGGCGCCGGGCATAGGGCGCCACGGACTCGAAATAACGCCGTTGCGCTTCGGCATAGAGCGTAGAAAACGCCAGGGATGACTTACCCGAGCCGGAGACTCCGGTGAATACCACCAGGGCATTGCGGGGTATATCGACATCCACATTCTTGAGATTGTGTTCCCGGGCACCGCGCACCCTGACCATGCCGGAGGTTGGATCGGAATTCATAGGCTGCCTTGATTCGATTGAGGATGCTTAATCTCAGGTTTACCAGATCAACCGCTCAGGACATTACGAACCATGCGCGTCAGCGCTTCCGGCCCATAAGGCTTGCTCAGCAGATGGGTATCGGGACTGAGCTGGTGATTGCGCGTAATAATGTCGCGGGTATGCCCCGACGTGAACAGCACAGCAACCGGCGGTTTCTGCACCTTGGCCCAGGCGGCCAGGTCCGAGCTCTTGATCAGCCCGGGCATGACCACGTCAGTGAAAATCAGATCCACCGCTACGCCTTCCAGCAACATCTGCATGGCGATGTCCCCGTTGGCAGCGATCAGCACCTTGTAACCCTCCTCGTGCAGCAGCTCCACGGCCGCGGCGCGCACCGCCTCGTTATCCTCCACCACCAGGACAGTTTCGTGGCCACCTGGATGCTGCGCGTCGTGCACCGCTGATTCAACAGACAGCCCGCGCAGGCACCGCGGAAAATACAGCTCGACCCGAGTGCCCTGGCCTTCAAAGCTGGACATCTCGATATGCCCGCCGCTTTGCTTGACGAAGCCGAACACCATGCTCAGGCCCAACCCGGTGCCCTGGCCATCGGCCTTGGTGGTGAAAAAGGGTTCAAACGCCTGCGCCAGCACCTGGGGTGGCATGCCAACACCCGTGTCAACCACCGCAACCCGCACATAATCGCCGGCGACAATGCCCTTGCCGGCACAGAACTGGCGGTCCAGTGCAACATTTTCTGCGCTGAGTATCACCGTTCCCTCGCCCCGCATGGCGTCCCGGGCGTTGATTGCCAGGTTGAGGATGGCATTTTCCAGCTGGTTACGGTCGACGTTGAGATGCCAGGACTCTTGCGGGACCCGCACATCGATCTGCAGGGTTTCGCCCAGCGCTCGCTGCAGCAACTCGGCCAGGCCTTCGAAGATTTGCCGAGGGTCGTAGACCGCCGGGGACAAAGGCTGGCGCCGGGCAAACGCGAGCAGTTGCGAGGACAGCTTGGCCCCGCGCTCGACCGCTGCAATCGAGGCCTTGACCCGACGTTGCACATTGGCGTTGTCCGGCTCATGCCGCGCCAGCAGGTGCAGGTTACCGGCGATCACCTGCAGCAGGTTATTGAAGTCGTGAGCTACGCCACCCGTGAGGCCGCCGATGGCTTCGAGCTTCTGCGACTGACGCAGTTGCTCCTCGGCCTGCAGCCGCGCGCTGACCTCTTCGGCGACGCGTTGCTCCAGGTTGCGGGTGAATTTCAGCAGTGACTCTTCAGCCGTCTTGCGCACATGAATGTCGATCAACACCCCGGGGAAGCGCAACGGTTCGCCGTGTTCATCGAACTCGCAGCAACCGCTGGCCAAGACCCACAGATGACTGCCATCGGGGCGCAACACGCGGTATTCGGCGTTAAAGGGTTCACCGGTTTTCTGCGCCTGGTTAACCTGCTCACGGACCCAGCCCACGTCCTCGGGGTGAATCCGCGATTCAGCGACGGCACTGGGCAGGTTGGACAGGTCGCAGCCTGGCGGAAAGGAGAATGTGCGGGCGAATCGTTCGTCGCCGGAAAGAATGTCGGCCTTGAGGTCCCAGACGAAGGAGCCCAGCAAGGCCCCGGCATTGAGTGCCAGGCGGACCCGCTCGTTATCGGCGCGATAGGCATCTTCAGCCGCCCGGCGCCGGCGCTCGGAAATGACATGGTCGGTGGTATCGACCACCATCGCCATGACGCCTGCGGGCCGACCCTCGTCATTGGCCACCGGGCTGTAATAGAGATCGAGCCAGACATCTTCGGGGACCCCGTTGCGTAACAGCACCAGTTCCTTGTTGTGATAGGACAAGGTGCCGCCGCCCAGGCACGTGTCCACCACATGCCGGTTGAATTCGGCGACTTCCGGCCAACCCAGTTCCACCGGAGAGCCCAGCAGGTAAGGATGGCGGCCGCCAGCGAATGCCGAGTAGGCGTCGTTGTAGATCATGTACCCGGCCCGGCCCCAGAGCATGACCATCGGCAAGGGCGACGCAAGCATTAACTGCACGGTGCTGCACAGGCTTTTCTGCCAATTCTGGACAGGCCCAAGCTCGGTCAGGCTCCAGTCGAATGCACGAATGCGTCCGGCCATCTCACCGTTCCAGCCGGCACACCCGTGGCTTGCGTCTAGAAACTGCATCGACTGACTCTTTAGTCCCTGAAATGACACCTGTCTGCTTCGAGCGCACGCGGCGCCAATGGTTTCATTGCGTACATGCACATCGTAGCGGTTTGAAGCACGCGCAGGCGCTGTCGAGAGAAACGAGGCTGCGATCTTTTGATCCTGGCTCTAGCAAAACAAGATCAAAAGATCGCAGCCTGCGGCAGCTCCTACCTGAATGTCCACATCATCACACTTCAATCAGATGCTTAAGGGGATGGTAGCCAGTTTTCAGCGTGGCGGCGACGTCGAGGATGGCCTTTTCGATGCCGTTTAGATGCATGCAGGTCAACTCGATCGCCGCGCTCTGGTTCCCCGCCTCGATGTACTCGATCAGCCGCAGGTGTTCGTCATCGCGGCAGGCCTCGTGGCTGTCGTCGTCCAGCGCCGCCGCGTACAGCGAGGCCCGGGATATCAGCTTCTGGAACCAGTCGAGCAGCACCGGGTTGTTCAGGCTGCGCGCCAGCTTGATGTGGAACTCCCCAAGCAGATGAATCAACCGCTCGTGGTCGCCGTTGCGGTGCGCTTCATCTTCCAGCAGCAGGTGCTCGCGCAGGTCCTGGGCAACTGCCGAATCACGCCGGCGACACAGCTCACTGACGATGCCGATCTCGATCAGGCGGCGGGTTTCAAACAGCGAACGAATCTCTTCATCACTGGGCAAAGACACCGATGCACCTTTATTGGGCTCTGTCGTCACCAGCCCGTCGGCTTCCAACTGCTTGAGCGCCGCACGCACCGACGTGCGGCTGACATTAAAAAGCTCGGCCAGTGACGCCTCGCCAAGCTTCATCCCCGGACGTAACGAACGCTTGCTGATCGCTTCGTAAACCCCTTGGTAGACGCGGTCCACGGTTGTCTCAAGTTTCTTTTCGCTCATCTGAATACTCCTTTGTGCCGGACAACAGCCCTCTGGCAAAGAATGGCCAATGAAAAAAGGGGGTTGCACCGGCAGATTAATCCGGTTATTTGTAGATTGCATCCAGATATTGCATACAATAATTAGAGGATTGCACCATTATGGGTCAACCAATCGCTATCGAAGTGCGTAACGTTTCCAAGCGGTATTCCGACGATCCCGGGTTGGCCCCAGCCCTGGACAACGTATCGGTCGACATCGCCGACAACGAATTCTTTACCTTGCTCGGCCCTTCCGGCTGCGGCAAAACCACCCTGCTGCGCACCATCGCCGGCTTTGAGCATGTCAGTGATGGCCAGATCCGCCTCGGGGGTGAACCGGTCAATGACCTGCCGCCCTTCAAGCGCCGGGTCAACACGGTGTTTCAGAGCTATGCGCTGTTTCCACACATGACTGTCGCGCAGAATATCGCCTTCGGCCTCGAGATGCAGGGTCTTGATCGCAAGCAGACGGCCCGGAGGGTGGAAGAAATGCTCGCGCTGGTGCAGATGCAGCATCTGTCCCTGCGTAAACCCGCCGAATTGTCCGGCGGGCAACAGCAGCGAGTGGCGCTGGCCCGGGCGCTGGCCCCCAAGCCCAAGGTGCTGTTGCTGGACGAGCCGCTGTCGGCCCTGGATCTCAAGTTGCGCAAGGAAATGCAGGTTGAACTCAAGCGAGTGCAGAAAGAAGCCGGCATTACCTTTATTTTCGTCACCCACGACCAGGAAGAAGCCCTGACCCTGTCTGATCGCATCGCCGTGATGTCGGCGGGCAAAATCCTGCAAATCGGCAGCCCCAACGACATCTACGAACGCCCACAACACCAGTTCGTCGCCCAGTTCATCGGCGACATCAATTTCCTTCCCGGGCACCTCAAGCGCGGCCAGCACAATGAAAACCTCTTCGTTCCGAACGGCATGCCGGTGGAAATCCCTTGCCAGGACCACGGCCTGGACAGTGCCAACGTGCAGTTGGCGTTTCGTCCGGAACGTTCGCAACTGGTCGACCCCATGCAACCGCATCACCTGCGGGGCGTAATCGAGGCTGTTCTGTACGTGGGCACGGCCACGCTTTATCAGTGCCGGCTGAACAATGAAATCAAGGTCATGTTGCGTGAGAACAACGAAGGCCTTAACCGCGGCCGGGCCGTAGGAGACCGGGTCGCCGTCAACCTGCCACCCCACGCCTGCCTGTTGATGGAGGCCTGAGATGAGCGTCAGCAGTTCTTCCCCCGCCTTGAGCCGTGCGCTGTTGCTCAGCCCGGTGGTCCTTACCCTGCTCACCCTGATCGCCATTCCCCTGGGCATCATGGGCTACATCAGCCTGCTGCCGCGCAACGTCTACGGCGGAGTCGACTGGCAGGCCGACTGGCAATTGCAAAGCTATGTGCAGTTGTTTTTCCAGGAAGGTTTCGACGGTGAACTGGAGCTCAACTGGGTGTACGCCCATGCACTGTTGCGCTCGGTGTTCCAGGCCGCAGGCACCACGCTGCTGTGTTTCCTGTTCGGCTTCCCGGTGGCGCTGTGGATGTCCAGCCTGACCCCGGGCCGGCGCAACCTCATGGTGCTGCTGATCACCATCCCGTTCTGGACCAACCTGCTGATCCGCAACTACGCCTGGCTGATCATCCTGCGCGAACACGGCTGGGTCGCGCAAAGTCTCAACGCACTGTTCCCCCAGGCCGGTGGCATCACCCTGCTGTACAACGACTTCGCGGTTAGCGTCGGGCTGGTCTACAGCTTCCTGCCCTTCATGATCCTGCCGATCTACTCGACCCTGGAGAAACTTGACTGGCGCCTGGTAGAAGCCGCCTACGACCTCGGCGCCAATCGCTGGCACGCGCTGAAGCGAATCATCCTGCCGCTTTCGATGCCGGGGGTGATCGCCGGCGCGCTGCTGGTGTTCGTGCCGAGCCTGGGCGCCTTCATCACCCCGGCGATTCTCGGCGGGGGCAAGACGCTGATGATCGGCAACCTGATTCAGCAACAGTTCGGCACCGCACGCAACTGGCCGCTGGGCAGCTCTTTGTCGTTCCTGTTACTGGGGATTCTGCTGCTGTCCCTGGTGCTGTACGCCCTCTATAGCCGCAATGCGGCCAAGACCCTGCGTCGTGGAGCCACCCTATGATCGCCCTGCACCTGAAAAAACTGCCGCTGACCCGCGAGATCAGCCTGCTGATCCTGGCCTACCTGTACCTGCCGATCCTGGTGTTGATCGCCTACAGCTTCAATGCCAACCGCTCGGCGACGGTCTGGACCGAGTTTTCCTTCGCCTGGTACGGGCGCATCCTGGCGAACCCGTCAATCCAGACCGCCGCGTTGAACTCGATCATCGTCGCGAGCATCGCCACGGTCTGCGCCACGGCCATCGCCCTGCTCGCAGCGCTGGCGACCTACCGGCCCTTCTATGGGCAGAAGATGGTCGAGGGCGGGATCAGCCTGCCCCTGATCCTGCCGGAGATCGTCACTGCGGTGGCCACGCTGCTGCTGTTCATGGCCCTGGGCATCAAGCTGGGGTTGCTCACCGTGATCGTCGCGCACATTGGTTTCTGCATCCCCTTCGCTTACCTGCCGATCCGCGCCCGACTCAATGACCTGGACAAGAGCCTGCTGGAGGCGGCCAACGACCTGTACGCCAACCCATGGCAGGTGTTTCGCCGGGTCACCCTGCCGCTGCTGTGGCCGGCGGTGCTGTCGGGTTCGGTGCTGGCCTTTGTCGTCAGCCTGGACGATTTCATCATGACCTTCTTCGTTGCCGGCCCGGGTTCCACCACCCTGCCGGTCTACATCTTCTCGGCAATCAAGGCCGGGGTGACGCCGGAGATCAATGCGATTTCGACCCTGATGCTGGTGATTTCCATCGTGCTGGTGGTGCTGGCCTTCTGGCTGGGACAGCGCGGCAAAAACCAATGACCCTGGAGCGTTCTGTCATGAAAATCAAAACCCTGCGTTATGGCGTCGCCGGTCTGGCACTCAGTTGCCTGACGGTTTTTACTGCGCAAGCCGCCGAGCCCAAGGAGCTGTTCTTCTACAACTGGACCGATTATTACCCGGTCGACCTGCTGGCCAAATTCGAGAAAGAGACCGGCATCAAGGTCACCATGGATGGCTACGACAGCAACGAGACCCTGCTCGCCAAATTGCAGGCCGGGGGCGCTGCTTACGATGTGATCGTGCCTTCGCAGTCGATCATGCAAACCCTGATCAAGCAGGATTTGCTGCTGCAGATCGACGCCGCTGCCCTGCCCAACTTCCAGTACGTGAAACCGGCCTTTCGCGACCCGACGTTCGACCCTGGACGCAAGTTCTCTGCGCCTTATCTGTGGGGGACCACCGGTTTCTCTTATGACAGCGCCCGGGTGCCCGGCGGCAAGCTGGACGATTCGTGGAAAGAGTTTTTCGAGCCGCGCAAGGAACTGCAAGGCCAACTGGCCGCCCTCGACACTTCCAGCAGCGTGATCAACGCCGCCAGCCATTACCTGAATGTCGACGAGTGCAGTGAAAACCCCCAGGACGCCAAGCGCATTCTGGAACTGCTGCAAAAGCAAAAGCCGTTCCTGAAGATGTACAGCTCCGACAACACCGTCGACCGCATGGCCTCCGGTGAAGTGATCATGATGCAGAACTGGAACGGTTCGACCGCCCGCGCCACCCTGCAGAAAAACACCATCAAGTACGTCTACCCACGCGAAGGCCTGGCGATGTTCCAGGACAACTTCGCCGTGCCCAAAAGCGCGCCACATCCCGGCAATGCAAAGATTTTCATCGACTGGATGATGAAGCCGGAAAACGCAGCGGCGGTATCGAATGCCATTGCCTATGCCAACGCAATCCAGAGCGACAAGCTGCTGGAGGCCAAATGGAAGGTCATGGACGCCATCAACATGCCAGACGAGTTCGCCTCGCGCCTGCGCCCGGAGAAAGAGTGCAGCAACAAGGCGAGGGAGCTGCAGGACCGGATTTGGGCGAAGCTCAAGGGTTGATTGCCTGGCTCTAAACCGAGTGCGGCCATCGCGAGCAGGCTCGCTCCCACAGGGGTCCTGGCCCCCACGGATCCATTGTGGGAGTGAGCCTGCTGGCGATGAAGCCAGCTCTGACCACACAAGATCCGGAGATACGTAATGATCCAATGGCTACGCAACGTGCGCCCCTACGGTGCCCCCGCCGAAGACCTGCTGATCGAAGACGGCCTGCTCAAGCAACGCCGCCCGGCAACAAACTCAGCACTCAGCGCCACCGACATCGACGGCGGTCATCAGCTGCTCACCCCGGGCCTGGTGGAAAGCCATGTGCATCTCGACAAAACCCTCTGGGGTCAGCCCTGGCGCCCGAACAGCGCCGGGCCGACTCTCAAGGACTACATCGCCAACGAGCGACGTGTGCTGCGTGAAGTCGACTCGCCAATCGCCCAACGGGCTGGCGCGCTTCTGGAAAACTGCATCGCCCGCGGCTCGCTGGCCATGCGCTGTCACGTCGACATCGACCCTGAGTTCGGCCTGAGCCATGTAGAGGCCATGCAGCAACTGCGCGAGCGCTACCGCGACCTCATCGACCTGCAACTGGTGGTGTTCCCGCAAACCGGCCTGATCAGCCGCCCGGGCACCGCCGACCTGATGCGCGAAGCCATGACCCTGGGCGTGGAAAACGTCGGCGGACTGGACCCCTGTGGCATCGACAATGATCCCGTCGCACAGCTCGATTTCGTGTTCAAACTCGCCAGCGAATTCGACCGTGGGGTGGACATCCACCTGCATGACAAAGGCGAACTGGGCCTGTGGCAGATCACCCTGATTGCCGACTACACCGAGCGTTTCGCACGCCAGGGACAGGTGATGATCAGTCATGCCTACTGCCTTGGCATGTTGCCCTGGAACCAGGTCAAACCCGTGGCCGAGCGTCTGGCTGCGCTCGGTATTTCGCTGATGAGTTCGGCCCCCGCGGACTGCGCAGTGCCACCGTTCCTCGCGTTACGCCAGGTCGGGGTCAACCTGTGTCTGGGTTCCGACGGCATCCGCGATGCCTGGTCGCCCATGGGCAACGGCGACATGCTGGAACGGGCGATGCTCCTGGCCTTTCGTTTCGACCTGAACAAGGACGATGAACTGGCCGCAGCGTTCGATGCCGCGACCGTCAATGGCGCCCGCGCTTTAGGCATCGAACACTACGGCTTGCAGCTCGGTTGCCCGGCGGACTTCCTGTTGATGCCGGTGCAGACGCTGGGCGAAGCAGTGGTCGCGCGGCCGTTGCGCCAAGTTTATCGCCACGGCCAGTTGATTGCCTGCGATGGACGATTGCTGGACAGTCGCCTGTGAGTCGCCCGGCAACCATCATCGGCCTCAAAGCTGCTTGTGTGGTCGGCTTCGACGGCAGGCAACACGTGCTATGGCGTGATGGCGAGGTGGTGTTCGAAGGCTCGCGCATCCTGTTTGTCGGGCGTGGTTACGCGGGCCCGGTCGAACAATGGATCGATTACGGTAACGCGCTGATCAGCCCTGGGCTCATCGACCTGGATGCCCTCGGCGACCTGGACTCCACGGTACTGACCCTGGACAACGGCGACGAACGCGAGATGGGCCGCATGTGGTCCGAGCAATACCTGGCGCGAGGCCCACGGGAGAGTTTCAGTCCAGAGGAGGAGGTATTCAAATATCGCTACGCCTTCACCCAACTGATCCGCAATGGCATCACCACGGCAATGCCGATCACCTCGATGTACTACCGCGAGTGGGCCGAGACCTACGACGAGTTTGCCGCAGTCGCCCAGGTTGCCGGCGAGCTGGGCCTGCGGACCTACCTCGGCCCTTGCTACATGAGCGGCATGAGCTACTGGCGTGCCGACGCAACCCTGGGGCATCACTTTGATGAGGCCAGGGGGCTGGCCGGGCTGGCGGCGGCTGAACGATTTTTCCAGGATTTCGACGGTGCCCACGGCGGGCTGGTTCGCGGCGCGTTGCTGCCGGACCGCATCCAGACCTGTACGCCAGCATTACTGCAACGTACCGCCGCCTTAAGCCACGAACTTGCAGCGCCAGTGCGCCTGCACTGCTGCCAGGGGCTTGGCGAGGTCGCGATGGTCGAGCAACTGCACGGTTGTTCACCGCTGGGCTGGCTGGAAAAACTGAACCTGCTCACCCCGCGCAGCCTCCTGCCACACGGCATCTACACCTCAGGCGATGAGGACCTGCAGCGCGTGGTGAATGGCGGGACCAGCCTGGTCCATTGTCCGGTGGTGTTTGCCCGTGACGGCGAGGCGCTGAACTCGTTCGGGCGCTATAGGGCCCTGGGCATCAACTTCGCACTGGGCACCGACACCTGGCCGGCTGACCTGCTGGAAAACATGCGCCAGGGCTTGAACATCGCCCGATTGCTGGAGGGCGGCAATTCGCTGACCAGCACCCTGGACCTTTACAACGCCGCCACCCTGGGTGGCGCCAAGGCACTGGGGCGGGACGACCTGGGCCGCCTGGCTCCAGGGGCCAAGGCCGACATCAGCATATTCAACCTGCGCGGCCTGCACCTGGGCCCGCTGTTCGATCCCTTGAAAAACCTGGTGCTGGCCGGACGCGGAGACGATTGCATCGCCAGCTATATCGATGGCCGCTGCGTGATGCAGGACGGCCAGGTGCAGGGCATCGACTACCCCGCCCTGCAACGCCAGGCCCAGCGACAATTCGAAAAACTGATGCGCAGCCATGCCGACCGGGCTACAGGCCAACCGGACTGGAAAACCCTGTTCAAACCGGCCATTGCGTTCGCCGACGACTACAGCGCAACCGCGCCTTTAAGCGCTATAGACCCCTTACTTTAGAGTACTGCCCATGCACAGCTTCGACTTCAGCACGATGAGCCCTCGGGACAAATACAAGATACTGATCGGCAGTGTGGTGCCCCGCCCGATTGCCCTGGTCACCACGATCGATGGCGAGGGCCGCATCAACGCCGCGCCCTTCAGCTTTTTCAACGCATTGTCCGCCGATCCGCCGATCCTTGCCCTGGGCGTGGAAAATTATGGCGACCAGAGCCCCAAGGACACCACGCGCAACATCCAGTTGAATCAGGAATTCACCGTCAATATCGTCAGCGATGCCCTGGTCGAAGCAATGAACGTCTGCGCCGTGCCCTTCGCCCCTGGCTTCGATGAATTGACCGCTGCCGGCCTTACGGCCATCCCCGGCACCCTGGTCAAATGCCCTCGAATCGGCGAAGCCCCAGTGGCACTGGAATGCCGGCGGATGATGGCGCTGTCGATCGGGCAGTCGCGGGAAATCATCTTTGGCGAAGTATTGATGGTCCATGTCCGCGATGAACTGATCGACCCGAAAACCCTGTACATCGATCAACTGGGCCTGGATGCCATTGGCCGTATGGGCGGCCACGGGTATGCGCGCACCCGGGACTATTTCGACTTGCCGACGCGATCGCTGCAGGCCTGGACGGAAGCACCGGGCGGCGGCGAGCGGGTCTGGCCCGAAGCATAGGAGCGGTGTCGGAGCTGGTAGGAGAGGAGGAAAGAGGGAGGATTCATCAATGGAAATCCCGACTGCGAATGCTGATTCCGTCCAGCAACTCACTCAGGTCACTCATGCGTCCGGCGATCAGGTGACGAACCTCGCCCTGGCTCTCCCAGCGCCCATCGACCTTGAGCAACTGCGAGCCCACCAGCACTTTTCGCTGACGCTCGGCCAGGTCGCGCCAGACGATCACGTTGACGTTACCGAACTCATCTTCCAGGGTGACGAAGGTCACACCACTGGCGGTACCCGGTCGCTGGCGACCGGTGACCAGGCCGGCGACACTGACCTGACGGCCATGCTCGACCTCCAGCAATTCCCTGGAACTGCGACAGCGCCGCGCTTTCAGCTCGCCGCGTAACAAGGCCAGCGGATGTGGGCCGAGGGTGGTACCGACACTGTTGTAGTCAGCCAGCAGATCCTCGCCAACCGTGGGCTTGGGTAAGGCCACCGATTCCTCCTCCTGCATCGCCAGCCCGGCAAACAGCCCCAGTTGCTTGTGCACCCCTGCCACTTCCCAGCGCGCGCGATGGCGATCTCCCGCCAGCCCGAGCAGGGCTCCGGCATCGGCCAACTGTTCCTGGGCGCGGGCTTCGAGCCGTGCCCGTTCGCCGAGGTCGGCGATGTCGACAAATGCCCCTCGAGCCCGGGCCACCTCGATGCGTCGGGCATCGTCCTCGCGAAAGCCCTTGATCATGCGCAAGCCCATACGGATCGCCGGCTGCGCCCCGGCAACGGGTTCAAGGCTGCAATCCCAGTCACTGGCGCGCACATCCACCGGGCGAATCTGTAAATGGTGGCGGCGTGCATCCTGCAGGATCTGGTCGGGACTGTAGAAACCCATGGGCCAGCTGTTGATCAGCGCGCAGGCAAATGCCGCAGGTTCGTGGCACTTCAGCCAGCAACTGGCGTAGGTCAGCAAGGCAAAGCTTGCGGCGTGGGATTCGGGAAAACCGTAGCTGCCAAACCCCTTGATCTGCTCGAAGATCAGCTCGGCGAATTGCGCCGTATAGCCGTTTTTCTTCATCCCGGCAGCCAGGCGCAACTTGTGCGGTTCAAGCCCGCCGTGGCGTTTCCAGGCCGCCATGGAGCGACGCAACTGGTCGGCCTCCCCGGGGCTGTAGTCGGCGGCAACAATGGCGATCTGCATCACCTGCTCCTGGAATAACGGCACCCCGAGCGTGCGCTTCAACACCTCGCGCAATTGCTCGGACGGATAGGTTTCAAGCTCTTCACCGTTTCGTCGCCGCAGATACGGATGCACCATGCCACCCTGGATAGGCCCGGGCCGCACGATCGCTACCTCAATGACAAGGTCATAGAACTCTTTGGGCTTGAGCCTGGGCAACATCGACATCTGCGCCCGGGACTCTATCTGGAACACCCCGACCGTATCCGCACGGCCAATCATTTCGTAGGTCTGGGGGTCTTCAGCCGGCACCGTGGCCAGGCTCAGGTCGAGGTTGCGGTGGCGACGCAACAGGTCAAAACAGCGGCGAATGGCACTGAGCATGCCCAGCGCCAGGATATCGACCTTGAGCAGACCGACCGCATCCAGGTCATCCTTGTCCCATTGAATGATGGTGCGCTCGGCCATGGCCGCGTTCTCCACCGGCACCAGGGTGTCGAGTGGCTGCTCGGAAATGACAAAGCCACCCGGATGCTGGGACAGGTGCCGGGGAAAGCCGATCAGTTGTCCGGTGAGGCTGAGCACCCGACGCAAAATCGGGCTCTCGGGGTCAAAACCGCTTTCGCGCAAGCGCTCCAATGGCGGCGTCTGATCGCTCCAGTGGCCGCAACAATCGGCCAGGGCGTTGATCTGGTCCGGCGGCAACCCCAGCGCCTTGGCCACGTCACGCACCGCCCCGGCAGCGTGATAGGAGCTGACCACCGCGGTCAGGGCTGCACGGGTGCGACCGTAGCGCTGAAACACGTATTGCAGGACTTCTTCGCGACGTTCGTGTTCGAAATCGACGTCGATGTCTGGCGGTTCGTTACGCTCCTTGGAGAGGAAACGCTCGAACAGCATGTTCATGCGTGCCGGGTCGATCTCGGTGATGCCCAGGGCAAAGCACACCGCAGAGTTGGCCGCCGAGCCGCGCCCCTGGCAGAGAATGCGCTCGCGTCGGGCGAACGCAACGATGTCATGCACGGTGAGGAAATAACTTTCATAACCCAGCTCGGCGATCAGGCCCAGTTCCTTGTCGATCAGTTGCCGAACCTTGTCACTCGCACCTTCGGGCCAACGTTGGCGAATCCCGCGCTCGGTCAGTACCCTCAGCCACGAAACCCCGCTGTGCCCCTCTGGCACAAGCTCACGTGGGTATTGGTAGCGCAACTGGCTCAGGTCGAAGGTGCAACGCCGGGCGATCACGGCTGTTTCGTCGAGCAAGGCCTGGGGATAGAGCGCGTCCAGTGCATCGAGACTGCGCAGGTGCCGCTCGCCATTGGGGTGCAGGCGTAAACCGGCCGCTGCCACCGGCACGTGATGGCGGATGGCGGTCATGGTGTCCTGCAGCGCGCGTCGCCCGCGCACATGCATGTGCACGTCGCCGCTGGCTACCATCGGGATTTGCAGCTCGCCCGCCAGGCTCATCAGGTCGGCCAGTCGGCGCCGGTCATTCTGCCCACAGTGCAACTGCACCGCCAGCCACAGACGTTCAGCAAACACTTGCCGTAGCCACTGACCACTGCCCGTATCATCCACAGCATCAGGCACCCACAGCGCCAGTAAACCCGGCAACGGCTCGCTGAAATCTTCGCGCAGCACCTGATACTGACCTTTCTGCGTACGACGTCGGGCCCGGGTAATCAGCCGGCACAGGTGCTGATAACCCTCGAGATTTTCCACCAGGAGCACCAGTTTCGGGCCGTTCTCGATGCGGATTTCACTGCCGATGATCAGCGGCAAGTCCACCGACCTGGCCGCCTGCCAGGCACGGACGATGCCTGCCAGCGTGCATTCATCAGTAATGGCCAGCGCCTGGTAGCCCTGCTTTTTTGCCCGCTGGAACAGCTCAAGCGCACTGGATGCGCCGCGCTGGAAGCTGAAGTTCGACAGGCAATGCAGTTCCGCGTAGGTGCTGGTCATGCGAACCAGCCCTGCAGCCACAATGGACCACCCTCGCCTACCGCTCGATAGGCCCAGGCCTGCTGGCCGGAGCGGGTTTCAATCAGGTAATAGTCGCGTCGCACATCGCCGCCATCCCACCAACCGGACTCGATTCGCTCCGGCCCCATGACAATGCGAGCCGACCCTTCCTGCACCGCCAGCGGTTCAGTCAGCAGCCACCCTGGACGTTGCACACCGCACAGCCCGTTGCCGCGCTGGTTATCGGCCCCGGCCTGCCAGGCACATTCAGGTCGGTGGTCGGCCTGAAAGCGCAAGCCGTGAACCGCATCATCCCCAAGCCGGGCCCGCAAGCGCTCGCGCAATTGCTCCCAGGGCAAGGACTGTTGCGGGCGGTCGTCGAACAGCTCCTGATGCTGTGGCACAAAGGCGGGCAAGTCTTCGGCTCGCAAGCGAAAGCCGCGCACCGGGGCCTGCACCTGCACTTGCTCCAGCCGCCCACGGGCCAGTTCAAAGAGCATCGCCGGATCGCGCTCGGCGCTGAGCAGGCCGACCTTGATCACGCTGTCAGGCAAGCCTGAGTGTTCCAGGTGCAGGTCAAAACGCTGTACGCCACTGTCGCGCCCGCACAGGAACGCCGCGAGATCGCCGGTCAGGCGGCGTAATGGAAACAGCAACGCCTGGTGGGACTGCACATCAAAATTGAGCTCGATGCGCACATCAAAACGGTCAGGTGGCAGGTAGAACGCCAGGGCCAATGGCCGGATCCCGCACAAGGTGTCCAGGTGCAGCAGTACACGGGCTTCGAACCGCCGTGCCAGGCTGTTACGCGGCAAAGCCTGCAGCTGGTCCAGGGTGCGCAGCCCCATGCGCGACAAAGCCGTGGCTACCGTCGGTTCCAGGGCAATGCGGTCGATGGGCAATTGCGCGAGGTGCCATTGCAAGGCGGCGTCATCCGCGACCACCAGACCGTCATGCAGGTTGGCCAATACCCGTGCGGCCACCGGGTTGGGGGCTGCGACTATGCGATGGCGAAAACCCAGCTCCCCCAGCTCGCTGCGCAAGCGGGCCTCGAATTGCGACCAGGGGCCGAACAGGCCCAGGCTGGATTCGATCTCGAACACCAGCGCACGGGGGTAATGCACGCTGACCTGGGAACTGAACCGATAGGCCCAGGCCGCGAGGAATTGCTGCCAGTGTTCGATTTCTGCGGCGTCGTACTCCGCCGTGACAAAGGCCTTGCTCAATGCCTGGGCGGCAGTCATTGACTGGCCTGGACGCAAGCCCAGTGCCCGTGCAGAAGCGTTGACTGCCTGCAACACACGGCGCTGGGCCGGGCCGGTCAACAGCGCCAGCGGTTGATCCGGGTCGCTGCGCTGACGCAAGACCGCGTCCAGCGCCAATTGCGGGAAGAGAATACATACCCAACGCATGGCAACCTCAATGCCCCACGGCAAAGGCGATTGGCGCCGAACGGGCCAGCCCGCCCCGGCACTTGAGCACGCGCAGTTGCGCGGGGCGCGCATCGATGGCGATGCGCAAGGCCGCAGGCGAAGGGTTGATGGCCTCCTGGATCGAGCGATAGGCAAACGCCAGGGTCGAGCCGGTTTCTGCTGCCACTTGCAAGCGACGCAATGCACGGTCATCGGCTTTATGCGGCCAGCACAGCACCGCGCCGCAACTGCCGGAGCGCAGGCACTGCTCCGCTGCCCACAAGGCATCGCGCTCGCTGGCCTGGATGATGGACAGCTGACGCAGATCAACCCCGGCGTTTTCCCAGGCTTGTGGGTAGGGAACAAAGGGCGGCGCCACCAGGACAATCCGCTCCCCCGCTGCGGACAACCGCGCCAGGGCCGGCCACACCAGTTGCAATTCACCCACGCCCTGCCCGGCCAGGAGAATTTCAGTCAGTGCCGCTTCCGGCCAGCCACCGGTGGGCAGCGCGGCATCCAGCACCGCGTGCCCGGTGGGTTGCGGGCTGGCGGCCGGGGGCGCAGGCCGGCCTCTCCAGACCTGGCCGCCATTGAACAGCGTATCCAGCGCAACGACGGCACCCATTACCCTTGCCTCACCAGACCGCAGAACACCCCTTCGATGGCCAGGTCCTGATCGGCTTCGACGATGATCGGTTGATAGGCGGGGTTGCGTGGCAACAGCCGGACGGTCTCGCCCACGCGCTCGAATCGCTTGATGGTTACTTCACCATCGAGCCGCGCCACGACGATCTGCCCATTCAGGGCTTCGGCGCTGCGATGCACCCCTACCAGGTCGCCATCGAGAATGCCGTCCTCGATCATCGAGTCGCCCTGGACCCGCAGCATGTAGTCCGGCACCCGGGAAAAGATCGCCGGGTCGAGCATCAAGCGCCGGTCAACCTCGGCATCGGCGCCGATCGGTGCCCCCGCCGCCACCCGGCCAAGCACCGGGATGTCCAGCAGTTCCGGGCGTGCCGCCTGGCCGAGCAAACGAATGCCCCGGGCCTGATGGGGGTTGACCTCGATGAACCCGGCTTCGGTGAGCGCCAGCACGTGCTTGCGCGCCACACTTCGGGAGGCGAAACCGAACGCCTCGCTGATCTCGGCGAGGCTTGGAGGCTGACCGTGTTCGGCGATTCGATCGCGAATGAAGGTCAGGATGGCGTTACGGCGGGGAGTTAAAGTCGTCATGGAGTACATTTGTACTCTTCTGCGGTTTTGGTGACAAGCACCATCCATCCATAACCTCATCCCGTAGGAGCTGCCAAGTGAAACGAGGCTGCGATCTTTTGATTTTTTTTAAAAGCAAGATCAAAAGATCGCAGCCTCCGGCAGCTCCTACGGGGTTTTGGTGACAAGCACCATCCGTCCAGGGGGTGCGTGTTCAATTGGAGTTATTAGCCAGTCCGGCAAGAAAGGCCCACGGAAAAATCCCCCGCTCATGTCCATCACTGAATACCAGCTGCACCCCATACCCCTGGTCATTGACCTCGATCACCCGCACCCGCGAGTCCACCAGTGGCGCCTGCCCTCGCAGCCGAAACGCCCGGCATTGCGAGCACGGGCACTGGCGGCGCAGTTCAGCATGGTCCAGCAATTGTTCACGGCCATCCGGCCAGTTGAGGCGCAATTGCTGTCGAGCCTGGGAATTGCCAACCGCCAGCGAATTCATTGCAATTGACTCAACGCAATGCGCACCGCTTTACGGACTTCCGGATCGCCATCATCCTGCGCTGCCTGCAATGGCGCGATGGCGCCCGGGTCCTGCAACTCGCCGAGGGCCAGCGCCGCCTCCTTGCGCAGGTTGCTGATGCGATGGTCGAGGGTGTCGATCAGGGCCTCAAGCGCCGGGACATAGCGCAAGCGCCCGAGGCTGCGGGTGGCGCGCAGGCGCACTTGCCAGTAATCGTCGCCCAGGGCATCGACCAGCGCCGGGCCCGCGTCAACGTGGCCGACCTTGCCCAGGGTCGTAGCGGCTTCCTCACGAACCTGCCAGGCGTTGTCCCGCAGGGCCTGACGCAGGGCCGGCAGGACCTGGGCACCGCAAGCCAGACCGAGGGCGCCGGTGGCGGCACGACGAACTTCTGTGTCGGGATCCTGGCTGGCCAGCGTCGCCAGCGCCGGCAAGGCATCGAGCTGCTTGAGCCAGCCGAGCACGCCGACCGCCTCGCGGCGCACACCTGGGTCCACATCGAGCAAGGCGGCAGAGGCGG
This sequence comes from Pseudomonas sp. 65/3-MNA-CIBAN-0223, assembly GCF_040310425.1. Taxonomy (NCBI): domain Bacteria; kingdom Pseudomonadati; phylum Pseudomonadota; class Gammaproteobacteria; order Pseudomonadales; family Pseudomonadaceae; genus Pseudomonas; species Pseudomonas sp. 65/3-MNA-CIBAN-0223. The sequence continues at coordinate 15,097 of NZ_JBEOPV010000014.1, read as the reverse complement.
CAGCGGCGGCATCGGGGAGGCGCAACTCGCGCAGAGCCCGAAACGCGGCGACGCGCACCTGCACCTCGGCATGCACGGTCCACGGCAGGATCACCTTGCCTGCCGCCTCGCTCTTGAGCAGGCTGAGGCTCTGCGCGGCGGCGGCCTGTACTGTCTGCGCAGGGTCGGTCAGGGCCTGGCACAATGCCTCGACGACCGGGTCATCCTCCCAGGCTTCCAGTAACCGTGCGGCTTCGGCACGAACTTCTTCAGCCGGATCCTCGGCCAGTCGGTCGACCAGCCAGACCAGGCCTTCAGGCTCCTCGAGATCAGCCAGTTCAATCAGGGCAATCCTGCGCACGCCCGGATCCTCATCACTCAGGCGTGTTTGCAGGGCAAGAATGTCAGCGTTATCGGTTACATCGAATAGAGAGGTCATAGGGCAAATCGCGGCAGTTTATTTTCTGGGGGAAGTCCGAGAGGGTTCAGGCGCGGTAGCTGCCGACCGTCTTCGTGACGCAACAACTCGAGGCAGTGACGCTTCAAGCGGGAGAATTCGTGGCTGGTCACCAGTTCGCTGGCGCGGGGCCGCGCAAAGTCCAGGCGCAGGTCTTCGATGATCCGCCCCGGGCGCGAACTCATGACCAGCAATCGGTCGGCCAGGAACAACGCCTCATCGATGTCATGGGTGACGAACACCACGGTGGTGCGAATTCGCGTCCAGATGTCCAGCAGCAGTTCCTGCATGTTCAGCCGGGTCAGGGCATCGAGCGCGCCGAAGGGCTCATCCATCAGCAGCAGGCGCGGGCGATTGATCAGCACCCGGGCGATTTCGACGCGCTGCTGCATGCCCCCGGACAACTGATCAGGCCAGCGCTCGGCGAACCCTTCAAGCCCGACCAGGGCCAGGATCTCGTCAGCGGCCTGGTGTCGCTGGGTTTTACCGATGCCACGCATCTTCAGGCCGAAGGCGACGTTGTCACGCACCGTGCGCCAGGGGAACAACGTGTGATGCTGGAACACCATGCCGCGCTGGGGCGACGGTCCCGAGACTTTCGTCCCATCAACGGTGAGCGTGCCGGTGCAGGCCTGCAGGTGCCCGGCCAGCGCCCCGAGCAAGGTGGATTTGCCACAACCGGAAGGCCCGAGGATGCACACGAACTGCCCCGCCTCGATCTGGCAGTCGAGGCCCTGCACCGCTTCAAAAGCCGTTCTGCCGTCACCCAGGCGGATCGACAGTTGGCGTATGTCGATGCGCCCTTGCATGGCTTGATCAATGCTCATCAGGCTTTTCCTCGTGGTCGGTGCCACGGCGTGAACAGGCCGCCGAGACGTTTGATCAGCAGGCTGCTGCCCATGCCCAGTACACCGATCAGCAACATGCCGACCACGATATCGGCGTAGTTCTGGACGGTGTAGGACTCCCAGGTGTAGTAGCCGATACCGTATTGGCCGGAGATCATTTCGGCCGTCACCAGGCAGAACCACGAGGTCCCCATGCCAATGGCCAGGCCAGTGATAATGCTCGGTGCAGCACCGGGCAATATGACTTCCAGAAGGATCGCCTGGCGCCCTGCACCAAGGCTTTTTGCCGAGGCGATCAGCCTTGGATCGACCCCTTCGACGCCGTGCACGGTATTCAACAGGATCGGGAACAGCGCGCCCGTGAAGGTGATGAAAACCATCGACAGCTCCGACGAGGGAAACATCAGGATGGCCAGGGGAATCCAGGCCACGGCGGGAATCGGGCGCAGCACTTCCAGGGGTGGCAGCAGCCAGTCTTCAGCCCGCTTCGAGCGGCCGATGGCCAGGCCCAGAGCGATACCGATGACCAGCGCCGCCAGGTAACCGGCGAATACCCGGCTCAGGCTGCTGCCCAGGTGGCGGGCGAGTTTCCCCGACTCCACAAGCCACAGTGCGGCCTCGACAACCGCAAGCGGCGTCGGCACGTTGGCGAAGGTGACAAGGCCCAGGTTCCAGTGATGACTGGCAGCGAGTTGCCAGAACAGCAGGCAGAGCAGCAATGAAGCGGCCCTGGGGGTCCAGCGGATAAATGATCGGTACATAAACAATTCCCAATGGCGACACGCCCCCCGTAGGAGCTGCCGAAGGCTGCGATCTTTTGATTTTGGTTATCAGAAGAAAGATCAAAAGATCGCAGCCTTCGGCAGCTCCTACGTTGACCGCATTCCAATTTCATTACCGGGCAGCAACCGCCTGGGTGGTGGCATCCGTGAAGTCGAGGACTTTGCCGCCCTGGGCCGTGGCGTATTGCTGGGCCTGGCCCTTGAGCAGGAAGGCGCTGAGTTCGCCCTTGGCGTTGCTGGCAAACCACGCCTGGTCCGCCAGCAATTTGATCCCGCTGTCACTCGCCTGGGCATAGACCGCGCGGATGTTCCTGCCCTCGGCTTTCAACTGCGCCAATGCGCTGAACGCTTTCTGCGCCGAGGCATACTGGCGAACCTTGGGTTCACCGCGCACCCAGATCTCGGCCACGCGACTGAAGTCGGTGATGACCTGGCCGTTCGCCGCATCCACTGCCTTCAACGGGCTCTGGGCGTAATTGCCAAGCTGGGCGGAGTAATCCAGGTTCGACGCCTTGAACGCGGCGCGGATGTATTGGTCGTCGATGAACGTATTGAGGTCGAGGCCGCGATCCGCCTTCTTCAGCAGCTTGAGCGTATCGATGGCCGTGCCGACCGCCTGACGGTATTCCGGCTTCCAGCTGAGGTCGCGAGTCTGCACACCGAGCGGGCCGTGGAACAGGTAATTGACCTCGGCATCGACGCCAGTGACCTTGGCGATCAACTCGCTGTACTTCTCCGGCTCTGCGGCCAATAGCTGGTTGGCCTCAATGCTCGCCCGCAGGTAAGCCACGACGATTTCCGGGTACTTTTTCGCGTAGGCCTGATCGACCAGGGCGCCGTGGAAGGTCGGTGCATTGGCTTGCGCACCGTCATAGATCTTGCGGGCAAAGCCCCGGCTCGGGAACAGTTCGGCGAAGGGCACGAAGTCGGCATGGGCATCGATTTTCCCGGCCTGCAGCGCAGAACCTGCAACCTCCGGCGGCTGGGCGATGATGTTCACATCCTTGAGCGGATCCCAGCCCTGCGCCGCCACCGCTCGCAACAACATGCCGTGGGCCGTCGAGGCGAACGGTACGGAGATGGTCTTGCCCTTGAGCTCGGCCAGGGATTGCACGCTGGACGCGCTGGGCACCACGATGCCATTACCGCTGCCTTTGATACTGCCCGACAACACGCTGATGAACAGGCTGTGCTTGCCAGCGGCTTCAAACGCCACCCCGTTGAAGGTGCCGGGGAAATCCGCCATGGCGCCGAAGTCGAGTTTGCCGGCGACCATCTCATTGGTCAGGGGCGCACCGCTGGTGAAGTTTTTCCACTGCACCTCATACTGGGCGTCCTTGTACTGGCCATCCCGGGGCAGGTATTTGTCCAGCAGCCCAAGCTCACGAATCAGCAGGCCGCCAGCGGCGCAATTGATCGTGGTGTCCTGGGTGCCGATGGCAATGCGGATGGTTTCGGCTGAGGCCGACAGGGTCAATGAAGCCAGTACCAGACCGGCAAACGCTGCACGCAATAACATGGGTGTATCCCCTCGAATCATTTATAGAATATTCGTCTCCGCCACGATCAGGGCGCGGTGGGAAACGAGGGGTGGTTTGATCCAGCGTCCGGGGGTGGCCGGATGGCTTTACAAGTTGTCTGTACTCGCTTCCACAATGATTGGGCTTTAGCGCAACAGATAGGGAATCTCGACCTTCACCGCCCCGGTCGGGCAGTCCTTCTCACAAGGCATGCAGTACCAGCATTCATCAAACGCCATGTAGGCCTTTTGCGTCGCCGGATTGATCGCCAGCAGGTCCATCGGGCAGACGTCTACACATACGGTGCAGCCTTTGTGGGCAATGCACAGGTCCTCGTCGACGGTCACCGGCGCGTTGGAGCGGAAGAAAATTTCCTGGGGTTGATAGGCCATGGTTCGGGCTCTCCTGGTATCGATTGTCAGGCGGCGTTAGCGCCGACCCGCAACTTGTCGTAGGCCTGCAATTCGTCGGCGTCGAGTGGAATGATGTAGGGCTCCACGGCTTTCTTGAAACTGCTCATCAAGCCGTCTTCACCCTTCTTCAGGTGGCAATGGCAGAACCAGTCACGGTCATTGCGCTGCGGGTGATCGACCCGATGGTGGTAAAGCCCCCAACGGCTTTCAGCGCGGAACAACGAAGCCCGGGCGGCCATTTCAGCGCAGTCGCGGATCATGCTGACTTCCATCGCACGCATCAGCTCGTGGGCGTTGTGTGCCTTGATCTGATCCAGGTCGCGCTGGATATCACTGAAGCGCTGCAGGCCGATCTGCATTTTTTTAGTCACCTTGGGCGGTTGCAGGTAGTCATTCACAAATCGGCGCAGCTTGTATTCGACCTGGGCCGGTGGCAGGCCGTGTGTGCGGTCCAGAGGCGCGTAGACCCGTTGCTTTTCCGTTTCGACCTGCCCGGCATCGACCGCTGAAAAATCACGCCCGGCGACAAAATCTGCGGCGTTGTTGCCGGCGAACCAGCCGTAGGTAAATGCGCCCAACATGTAGTTGTGCGGCACGGCCGCCATGTCGCCCGCCGAGTACAACCCCTTCACCGAAGTCTCGGCCTTCTCGTTGACCCAGACCCCGGACGCCGAGTGACCGCTGCAGAAGCCGATTTCCGAGATGTGCATCTCAACCATCTGCGTGCGGTAATCGGTACCACGGTTAGCGTGGAACTGGCCGCGGCTGGGCCTTTCGTTGCTGTGCAGGATCTCTTCGATGTTCTGGATGGTTTCCTCGGCCAGGTGATCGAGCTTGAGAAATACCGGGCCATTGCCGCTTTCGAGTTCCTGGTGGAACTCCCACATCATCTGGCCACTCCAGTAGTCGCACTCGATGAACCGCTCGCCCTTGTTGTTGGCGGTGTAGCCGCCCAGGGGGCCGGTGACATAGGCACAGGCCGGACCGTTGTAGTCCTTGATCAGCGGGTTGATCTGGAAGCATTCCAGGTTCGCCAGTTCGGCGCCTGCGTGATACGCCATGGCGTAGCCGTCGCCGGCATTGGTCGGGTTTTCGTAGGTGCCCATCAGGTAGCCCGAGGACGGCAGCCCCAGGCGACCGGCGGCACCGCAGCAAAGGATCACCGCCTTGGCCTTGATCACATGGAAGTCGGCCGTGCGGCAATCGAACCCCATCACACCGTTGACCGCGCCCTCTTCGTCAGTCAGCAGGCGCGTGCACACCAGCCGGTTGGTGATGCTCACCCGCGCGCGTTTCAACTGGCGATACAGGACCTTCTTGATGTCGTGTCCTTCCGGCATCGGCAGGACGTAGGCGCCCATGTGGTGGACCTTCTTCACCGCGTAGTCACCGGTTTCGTCCTTCTCGAACTTCACGCCCCAACGGTCCAGTTGCTCGATGGTCTCGAAGCTGTGGGTGGCATAGGCGTACACCGCCGCCTGATTGACGATGCCGTCATTGGCAATGGTAATTTCCTTGGTGTACTGCTCCGGCGTCGAATGCCCGGGAATGATCGCGTTGTTGAGGCCGTCCATTCCCATGCTGATGGCGCCACTGCGCTTGACGTTGGCCTTGTCGATCAGCAGCACCCGCAGGTCGCGGTTACGCTCCTTGGCCTTGATCGCCGCCATGGGGCCGGCAGTGCCGCCGCCGATCACGACGATGTCGTATTCCTGTTCGAGGGTATTTCTGTTCTCGCAACTGTGGGTCATGCCTGATCCCCTTTTTGCCGGTCGATTCGCAAGCGGTACTGGAAGGCATCGCCGCGGTAGTAGAGGTGTTCGAAATCCACGGGGCGGCCAGCGGCATCGTGGGTCAGGCGCTCGATGCGCATGATCGGCGAACCGGCTTCCACACCCAGGGCCTGGGTCAGGTCGCTGTCAGCCAGCACCGCGTCGATAGCCAGGTCGGCATGCCCCAGCGACAGCCCGCAGTCGTTTTCCAGGATCAGAAAAATATCGCGGGTCACCAGGTCGGCCTTCTCCAGGCGCTCGCCAATGGCCTGGGGCAGATAGGTGATTTCCAGGGAGATCGGCTCGCGGTTGATCAGCCGCACCCGCTTGATCTGCGCCACGATGTCGCCTTCGGCTACCTGAAGGCGTTCGGCAACCAGCTTGTCGGCGCCGATGAATTTGAAACTGCGCAAGCGGTTGATCACCTCATAGCCGCGCCCGGTCATCGATTCGGCCAGGCCCTGCAAGGTGCTGACGTTCTGAAAGGTCTTGGGCTTGGCCACGAACGTGCCCTTGCCATGAATCTTGAAGATCAACCCTTCCTTTTGCAGATCGCCCAAAGCCTGTCGCACCGTGATGCGGCTGACCTTGAACAGGTTGCCCAGCTCGCTTTCGGAAGGCATCTGGCTGTCTTGCGGATATTCACCGTCGAGGATTCGCGCACGCAGCACATCACGCAGTTGGGTGTGCAGCGGGACGCTGCCGAGGGAGAGGACGTTATCGGTCATGGCTATTCACTTGTTATAACGAGTTATGACAAGATCATATCGAGCGGATTTGCGGCTGGGAAATAACGTTTGGGTATAAGGTTAGTCGGCAGTTTCAGGTGAAGGAGCCTGCTCCTTCACCCTGCCATCCCGTGTCAGCCAATGCGTAGCGCGCGCAGGTCGAGGTGGCCGTCCTTGAGCGGCGGGCACCAGTAGTAGCCGCCGGTGATTGGCCGGCTGATGCGATACAGGCCATCGGTGATGCCGTCTTCCAGGCCGCTCATGCGGCGCAGCTGGGCTTCGAAGGCGTCCAGGGAGAAGCCGAACGCGAGGAACATCAGGCCGGCACGGTCGCCTTCAATCCAGGGCATGGAACGACGCACCACAAACGCCTCGGGGGCAAAACTTTCCTGAGCGGTGCGTTTGACGTGAGCGGAGATTGGCGCATCGTCCAGTTCTTCGTTGTCGCTCAGGCGCCGGCCCATGATGTTGTCCGTCTCATGGGACGGCAACGCGCGAAAACCTTTCAAATCGTGCTGCCACTGCTGGATCGCGGCAAAACTGCCACCGACCAGGCCCTCAGCGCCCTCGCCCAGCAACGCCGCCGCCACGGCAGCTTCGTCATGAGGGTTTTCCGTACCGTCTTCGTAACCGGTCAGGTCGTGGCCGGTCAGGTGGCGAAAAGTTTCATTCATCTGCACCAGACGCAACGCCGGAGCCAGTGCCGCTTCGATGGCCTGACTGCGATTGAGCAATTCGCCACGGTCGATTCCATGCAGCCAGCACCACAGCGCATGCTGGGTCGACGGGTTATCGACGCCCACGCCGGTCATCGCCGGAAATGCCCGCAGGCCATCGATCCGGGCGTGAAGTGCCATGACCAGGGACTCACCAAAGCCCACTACGGCGGATTTGCCGTCTACCAGTTGCATCAGGTTGTCGAGTGCAGCCGGCAGGGCTTCGACGGACACCAGCGCGAAGAACAGATGACGGGCTTGCAGCGGAACGGGGGTGGCGAGGATGCCCGGCTGGTAGTGACTCATATCGACTCCTTGAAAAAGCTGCGCAGTTTACCGGGGTCCTGGATCGTATACACATGCGTTTTTCATGTAGAGCAGGACTTGCGCATGCCCGCTTCGTCGGCTGATCGCTGTAAAAATGCTGAACGTGCTGCAATATCGCAGCACTTTTGTGCAGCTGCCAAAGATTGTGGGAGCACACGCTGTACAGCTGCTCCACCTGCTGCAGTTGCTACAACTGCTCCAGGTGCTACGACAGATATGCTTGGCATGCGATGTGCCCTGCTTTTGAGATCCTCAGCCAACCCGAGCCGATTCACCATGGATATCCTGAACTTGCTGGCCCACAAGGCGCCGCCCTGCACCAGCACCCTGAGGGCCGACGGGCTGCTCGTGAGCCTGTCCGCCAGCTTGAGCGATCAACTGGGTTACTCGCCGGAAAACTCGTTGAACCAGCCGATCGAACACCTCTACAGCGTCGAATCGGTTCGCACCCTGCGCGCACTGTTCGCCAACCCGCCTGCGGACGAGCAGGTTCAGAGCCTTGAGCTGACCCTGATCCGACACAACGGCAGCCTGCTGCACGTGATTGCCAGCGGGTTGCTGCAGTGGCGCGAGGTTCAGCCGGCCTGCCTGCACTTGTTGAACATACCGCTGGGCACACTGGGGCATCGCCTGCGGGAAATGCACAACGCCAATGAAGTGATGAGCCAGATGCTGCAGAGCGCCAAGGTGGCCTACTGGTGCATCGAGTTTGCTGAAGCAGTAGACATCAACAACTCACCGGATGAAATCGTGCGCCAGGTGTTCGAAAACGACTCGCACTGGCGCCTGTGCAACCGCGCGATGGCCGACGTCTACGAAATGCCTTCGGATGTCGATTTCAATCAGCAACCGGTCCGGCTCTACTGGCCGCGCAGCCCGGCCAACGAGGAATTTGTGCGGCGCCTGATCGAAGCCGGATTCAGCGTCGACTGCGCCTTGTCCGTGGACCGCCGCCATGACGGATCGCCCGCCTACGTCGAGAACGACGTGCGCGCAACCATCGTCAACGGCCACCTGCTACGCATGTGGGGCAGCATTCGCGATGTCAGCCAGGAACTGCGCATGCAACACGATGCAGAACAACGCATAGATGCGCTGCGCCGAGTGTTCGATGCAGTACCGGACGCCGTGCTGGTGATTGACGAACACTTGCAGCCGCAATGGCGCAACGCAGTGTTTGAAGAGACTTTCGGCATCACCAACGGCGCGGGTATCGCTCGCCTGTTGCTGGATAACGCACTGCCGGAACGCACCTGGCACCGTCTGCCGCTGCCGGATTTGAGTGGGCGTGCGCCGGACTTCGATGTGCACTGTTCGCGCATCCTGATTCGCGAAGGCGTGGCCTGGCGCGTTGCAGTGTTCCGTCAGCGCCAGGGCGTGGGCACCCAAGAGTTGCACCCATGAAAGACTCAAACCTGCCACCCAGCCTGCAGATGGGCATGCGCTCTTCGGTCAATGTCAGCAGCGAAGTGCTCGGCGCGTTACTGCAGACCCCGGCCCTGCACGCCCTCCTCGACAGCTTCAGCGAGGCGCTCATCGTGACTGACGGCGAAGGCCGCGTACGCTTTCTCAACCTGGCCGCCGAGCGGGTCAATCGACTGTCCAAACAGGAGGCCATCGGGTTATCGGACAGTGAGTTTTTCCAGCGCTCTGCACTCAACTACGACGACTTGCAAGCGGCACTCAATCGCGGCGGCAACAGCGCCTTGACGCGTTCCCGAGAGGGCCGCGTGCTGCTCAGCAGCACCCATGCGATTCCTACCGGGGCTTATGAAAAGCCTTTTCGCATGCTGACCCAGAAAGATTTTGACGGCAGCCAGCCGCAACGCCGAGCGTCCCTGGGCGCCAGGCCGGTTGAATCCCAAGGCCTGCGCGACCCGCAAGATAACGCGCTGCATCTGTCCCCACAGCTCTCAGGCATCGCCGACACTGGCGTGCGCGCCTTCCGTCGACGCGCGCGCCTGTTGCTGTTGGGTGAACCAGGAGTGGGCAAGACTGCGATCGCCCGACACATACACCGAGCTGCGGGCTGGGGCGATCGGCCGTTCATTCATGTCAATTGCGGGAGCATTCCCGAGAGCCTGTTCGAATCGGAGATGTTTGGTTATGAACGCGGGGCCTTTACCGGCGCGCTGGCGGGCGGCAAGCAAGGCTATATCGAAGCGGCTGCCGGCGGGACGCTGTTCCTCGACGAGATCGGCGAGATACCGCTGCACGTCCAGGCCAAGCTGTTGAAATTTCTCGAAGACAGCACTATTCAATCAGTCGGCTCGCCCCTGAGCAAATCCGTGCAGGTGCAGGTCATTGCAGCCACCAACAAGGATTTGCGACACCTGGTCAGCCTCGGCGAGTTTCGTGCCGACCTGTACTACCGCCTGGCCGTGCTGCCGGTGGAAATTCCGCCGTTACGCCAGCATCGTGATGATTTGCCCTTCCTGATCGACATTCTGCTCAGCCGGATCAATGGAGACCGTGAACCGTCCCTGAGCCTCTCAGCGGGCTGTCGCAAGCGGCTGCTGAGCTACGACTACCCGGGCAACATCCGCGAGCTGGTGAACATTTTCGAGCGCCTGGCCGTCCTCGCCGATGATGAGGCACAGGAACATCATCTGCCTGCCGAAATGCTCGAACCGCAGCGCCCTCGGGAATCACTGAATGCCCAACTGGCCGACGAAGAGGATGCGCCGCAGAACCTCAAGCTGCAGGTCCAGCATTTCGAACGCCAGGTGATCCTCCGGGCGGTGCACCTGTGCGGCAGCAAGCGCAAGGCGGCGGTGTACCTGGGTATCGACATTGGCACGTTGATTCGCAAGTTGCAGCGCGAGTGATTTGAAAACGTAGCAGCGTATCGGAGCTGTTGTAGGAGCTGTCGAGTGAAACGAGGCTGCGATCTTCTGGCTCCTCCAAAAACCAGATCAAAAGATCGCAGCCTCGTTTCACTCGACAGCTCCTACAGGACCCACTCTCACCTGCAAGCGCTGCGGAAACGCATACATATCCAGTTACTTTTGCCTTTCTCCCTTCTCCACCAAACAACATATCCCTTTTGATTCAGAGACTTATATAACTGGCACGACCTGTGCTCCTGCTATCTGAAACCCACCATCGTTGGGCTTTGCACAAGGCCGGCTTTACCGCCGCGCCGGTAGCCAGGAGGAATAATAAAAATGTTGATCACAGGGATCAAAAGCCGACCGGTCTATGACCGGCTGGAACCGCTGCCAGGCGGTCTGCACCACATCATCGCCGGCCAGGGCAGTGGCGGGCGCGCCATGTTGCGATTACTGGACGAGATGGCCGCCTCTGCGGGCCCCATTACCCTGCTGTATTCCCAGGAGTCCTTCTCCGGGCAGGATTTCCTCGGCCAGTTACAGGAGCATCCGCAGCTTCCACTGCACGTGCACCCGTCCAATCAGGCGCTCATCGAAGCACTCAGGACCCTGCTCGGCGAAGCGCGTATGGGCACCCGCCTGTACCTCGCCGGCTCGGAAAGCTTTCTCGGCAGCGCCATGCAAGTGGCCACGCATTTCGACCTCAATCGCGACGAAGTGCTACGCGAGCATTCCGGCACCCTGGTACGCCGGGTCTGGTGCGTGCATTGCGACACCTACACCGAGAACGTCACTCAACGGGTCTACGACTGCCCTGGATGCGGCGTGACGCTGGTGGTGCGCGATCATTATTCCCGTCGCCTGGCCGCCTTCCAGGCGGTCAAGGCCGATGCTGAAGTCACGGGTGAATTGCCCGAAGCCGAGGAGCTCGACACATGAGCCAGAACAACGGCACATTGAATTTGCGCGTAGCCCGCATCGAAGCGGTGACCCCGGAAATCAAGCGCTTCACCCTGGTGTCGCCGACCGGCGCTCACCTGCCCGCGTTCTCCGGTGGCAGCCACGTGGTGGTGCTGATCGCCCACTCGCAGAACACCCTGCGCAACCCCTATTCACTGCTCAGTTCGCCGTACGACACCAGCAGTTATCAGATTGCCGTGCGCCGGGTGGACAGCGGTCGTGGCGGCTCGGTCTCGCTGCACGACGATGTCAGCGAAGGGGATGTGATCGAGGTGACGCCACCGGTCAACCTGTTCCCGCTCATCAAGCAGGCGCGGCTGCACATCTTTATCGCGGGCGGCGTCGGCATTACACCGGTCATCTCGCAGCTGGAGGAACTGCGCCTGAGCAAGGTGCCTTTTGAACTGCATTACGCGGTGCGCGGCGAAGCGCATGCACAACTTGGCAAGGAATTGCAGGCCACCTATGGCGAACAGGTGCACCTGTATCGCAAGGGTGTCGACTCGCGCATGGACATCGGCCGGGTCTTGGCCGACCGCCCGCTGGGTAGCCACGTATACGTCTGCGGCCCGGACAGCATGATCGACGCCACGCTGGGGTGCGCCCGGGAACTGGGCTGGACCGACAGCCATGTGCACTTCGAGCGATTCCTGGAGCAAAGCAGCGGCGGCGAAGCTTTCAGTTTCACCCTCGGCCGCAGCGGCACGACCATTGAGGTCTCGCCCGACCAGACCATGCTCGAAGCGGTAGAAGCCGCCGGCTACAGCATGCCTTATCTGTGTCGTGGCGGCGCCTGTGGTCATTGCGAAACCACCGTACTGGAACTCGATGGCGAGCTGCTGCACAGCGATGACTGGCTGTCGGACGAGGACAAGACCAGCCGCAAGAAAATCATGCCCTGCGTATCCCGCGCCAAATGCAATCGCCTGGTCATCGACCTCTGATCGACGGAAAACATAAAAATGAATATCAAATTCAATCCCGACGAAACCTACCGCGACGACTACACCTTCGCCAACAGCCCGGAAACCATCGCCCGCGCGCCCTTCCCATTCCCTGATGACGACTACATGTACTCGATGAATCTCGAGCCGCATGTCCCGGTAGGCGATGGCGCGTTTCGCGCTGCTTTCGACATCGACGAACATTACATCAGCGAGTGCAAGGACCGGGCGATCACCCTGGATAAAGACCCGGGAATGCACTACGTCTCGGCTCCTCACATGATGGAGGCGCAGTGGGACTTGCTGGAACTGATCATGGAGTCCTACGCCCGCGATTATCCGCAGTACTTCAGCCTGCAGCGCGAGGGCCGCCAGTGGCACTGGACCAACCGTCTGCTGGACATTGATGACCACTTCACCTTCGGTGATCCAGCGACCCTGCCCTACGAGCCGATGGAATACGTGACCCGTCAGGCCCAGGGCGATTGGGTGTTGCAGGAAGAACGCGACGGCACGCTGTTTTGGGGCGCCGGCATCGCCACCCAACGTGCCGATTACTCACTGCGCTTCAACCTGGGCATGAGCTGGGAGGAATTCCACGGCCCGGTGCCGCTGGTCAAGGAGATCGGCATGCTCGACCGCGCCTTGAAGTTCCTGTTGCGCTTGCGCACCGGGCATCCGGTGCGTCGCCTGAACTGGTCACTGACGGTCAACCCGCGCCTGGAAGTCTCCGCCGAAAGCCTGCCGGAATGGGCACCGGACCGCACCATCGTAACGGCACAGAACGCCGGCAAGCTGGTGTACCTGCGCATCGAGTTACAGCCACTGCACCGCCTGCCTCGCAGCAACGCGATCGTGTTTCCGATTCGCACTTATCTGCTCAGCCTCGAAGACATCGCCACCAACCCCGCATGGGCGCGGCGCATGCACCGGGTGCTGCGGGACTTGAACCAGCAACTGGTCGATTACAAGGGTTTCAGCCGTTATCGCGATGCAGCGGTGGAATGGCTTTCGCAGTACGACACCGAACCCAAACCCTGACGCGAGCCCCTGTGGGAGCCAGCCTGCTGGCGATGGCTGCCTTGAAGTCGCCATCGCCAGCAGGCTGGCTCCCATAGGTTCGAGGTATCCAATAATTGGCGGGCCAACCCGCCAGCACCGCAATCCACTGCCATTGATAATGAGGAAATAAAATGAGTGGCTCATCCAACTCGCGTGCAAGCAGCAGCGCCGATCAGGACGCGGAACAACTCCGCGCCCTCGGCTACAGCTCGGATTTCAATCGGAGCATGAGCCTGTGGGAGAATTTTTCCCTGGGCTTCACTTACCTGTCACCGGTGGTCGGCGTCTACACCCTGTTTGGCCTGTGCCTGGCCGCCGGCGGCCCGCCGATGTTCTGGTCGTACCTGCTGATCGGCGCCGGGCAATTGCTGGTGTGCCTGATCTTCGGTGAAATCGTCTCGCAGTTCCCCATCTCCGGTGGGGTCTATCCATGGGCGCGCCGTCTGGTGGGCAAGCGCTGGGCGTGGATGGTCGGCTGGGTTTACGCCTGGGCGCTGTGTGCAACCATCGCCGGCGTCGCAGTCGGTGCGGGACCTTACCTGGCCATCATGCTGGGTTTCAATCCGGGGCCCGAGGCCAATATCTATATCGCCCTGACGATCATTGCACTGTCGACCGCGCTGAACCTGGTCGGCACCAAGCTGCTGGCGCGGGTGGCGATGTTCGGCTTCCTCTGCGAGCTGGTCGGCGCCATCCTGGTGGGTGGCTACCTGCTGATCTTTGAACGGCACCAGCCGTTCAGCGTGCTGTTCGACACTTTCAATCTCGAAGTCAACGGTTCATACCTGCCGGCGTTCCTTGCGGCATCGCTTGCCGGCCTGTTCCAGTACTACGGTTTCGAGGCCTGCGGCGATGTCGCCGAAGAAACGCCAAACCCTGGCAAGCGCATTCCCAAAGCCATGCGCATGACCATCTACATCGGTGGTGCGGCGGCGATGTTCGCCTGCCTGGCGCTGATCCTGTCGGTGCCTGACATGGCCAAGGTCCTCGCTGGTGAAGACACCGACCCGGTAGCGACCATTCTGGCCAACGCCTTCGGCCCGGTGGGTTCGCGCCTGGTGATGGCGGTGGTGATGGTGTCGTTCATCTCTTGCGTACTGAGCCTGCAAGCGGCCGCCAGCCGCCTGTTGTTTGCCTATGCCCGTGACGAAATGATCATCGGCAGCTCGCTGCTCAAGCGGCTGTCGGGCAACCACGTGCCGTCGTTCGCCCTGTTGATCAGCGGCCTGGTGCCGGCTGGCATCGTCTGCCTCGGCATGTTCATGGCCGATGCGGTGGCGACCATCGTCGGTTTCGCGGCCATTGGTATTTATGTCGCCTTCCAGCTGATCGTCATTGCGGCCTTGATCGCCCGCGCCAAGGGCTGGCGTCCGAACGGGCAGTTCACCCTCGGCGCCTGGGGCCTGTGGGTGAACCTCGCCGCGCTGATCTATGGCGTCTGCGCGATCATCAATATGGTTTGGCCGCGCTCGCCGGATGCGCCGTGGTTCATCAACTATTCGATGATCCTGACCACCCTGGTGGTGATGGGTGCCGGCCTGGTCTACATGTTGCTCGGCAAACCGTACGACAAGGGCACAGCACCTGCAGGCGATGCATGGAAGTTCTCCAGGCCGCCGGCCAAGGCTGCTGATGTTTCCGCTGCGGCGATCAACAGACCTTCAATTTAACAACAACCCCCTGTAGGAGCGAGCTTGCTCGCGATGGACCTGAGGGCGCCGCGTGCATTCAGGCAGCCCTCGTCATCGTTGACGTCCA